>CAZQPC010000164.1:0-11030 GCA_964595005.1 uncultured Magnetovibrio sp. | reverse complement strand
ACGCTGCCGTTACCGGCCCTCCCCTCATCCCATCCTTCTCCCCGAGGGAGAAGGAATAACCCAGACGCACCATCTGACTTTCCCCTCTCCCGTGGGGAGAGGGAGGGGCCCGCGCAGCGGGAGCATCTGTGTTTGATGCCAAGGTGGATTTGGGCTCCGCGTACCCGCCGCCGTCTGATTGGAATCGGAATGGCCGCGTCAGTCTCCGCGATATTGTGTCTACCAACCGACGCCGCCGCCCAAAATCTGCAAGTTATTGCCTCGCCAGAGCACACCATGGCGGCCGCCGTCCTGCTGAAAACCGCGGCCTCGGCGAGCCTGCCGCCGGACGCCCTGCCCGACACGCAGATCACCATCGGCACGGCCAACATCCGCAAGGCCTGGCTGGTCAGACCGACGAAGCGTTACGGACATGGCGTCCTCGGCGATGCCATCGAGGCCGGCGGCATTGCCGCTGAATGGGCCGACGGCTCGACAGCGACCTTGGTCCTCGACGACAGCAGCGTCTTTGAGGACCGGGTGCCGCGCCTCGTCGATATGAACCGCGACGGCCGCGACGAGGTTCTCGTCGTTCGTTCCTACTTGAATGCCGGCGCCACCCTGGCGGTCATCGAGGAATACGCCGGTCACCTGCAGATCGCCGCCATGGCGGCGCCCATCGGTCTGCCGAACCGCTGGCTCAACCCGGTCGGCGCCGCCGACTTCGACGGCGACGGCCGGATGGAAGCCGCCGTCGTCATCACCCCGCATATCGGCGGCACGTTGCAGCTTTATGAATGGCGCGGCGACAAGCTGATCGAGGATCATGCGAAGCATGGCTTTTCCAACCACGCCATGGGGTCACGGGAACTGGGCCTGTCGGCGATCACCGATCTGAACGGTGACGGTATCGCCGATATTGTCGTCCCCGATGCGGGGCGCAGTGAATTGATCGGTCTAACATTCGCCGGCGGGAGTTACCGGGAACTGTTCCGGCGCCGCCTGGAAGGCCGATTGCAAACGGCCATCAAGGCCGCCGATCTCGACGCCGACGGACGCGCCGAAATCATCTACGGCACCAGCGCCGGCGTCGCCGTGTTGCGAATCACCCCGTGAGCGGGCGAAACCCGCACGCGGCAACGCTGATCGGCGGCACGGCGGTGCTCATGTGGGGCCTACTGGCGCTGTTCACGACGCTGACCGGCAGCGTGCCGCCGTTTCTGCTGGCGGCCCTGTCCTTCGGTATCGCGACGTTGCTGATCGCCAGCAAATGGGCGGTGCGGCGCGAAAATGTCGTGACCCATTTGAAACAACCCATCGGTGCCTGGGCCACCGGTGTCACCGGACTGTTCGGCTATCACTTCTTTTATTTCATGGCGCTCCGCAACGCGCCGCCGGTGGAGGCCGGGCTAATCGCCTACATGTGGCCCCTGCTGATCGTTCTGTTTTCCGCCTTGCTGCCCGGCGAGCGGTTGCGCTGGTTTCATCTGGCCGGCGCTCTGGCCGGGCTGGCCGGCGCGGTGCTGCTGATCACCGGCGGCAAGGGCGTGTCCGGGTTCCGGGCGGAATTCACCTTGGGGTATGTGATGGCGGTCTGTTGCGCGCTGACTTGGTCCACCTATTCCGTCGTCAACCGGCGCTTCGGCGCCGTACCGACGGATACGGTCGGCGGATTTTGCGCCGCCACGGCGCTGTTGGCCGCCGCCTGCCACTTGGCCTTCGAAACCACCGTATGGCCCGCTGGCGCGGGGCAATGGCTGGCCGTGCTGGGCCTCGGTTCACTGCCCGTGGGGCTGGCCTTTTTCGCCTGGGATTACGGCACCAAACACGGCGACATCAAGGTGCTGGGGGCCCTGGCCTATGCCGCGCCGCTGATCTCGACGGTCGTTTTGATCGCCTTCGGCAAGGGCGAAGCCACCTGGGCCGTGGCCATGGGCTGCGCGTTGATCGTCGGCGGCGCCGTGCTGGCCGCCAAGGAGATGCTATTCGGCGGCACCTGAGGCGGCGCGCCGCATCAGGGCGGCGGCAACCCGGCTGGCCAATTCGTCCCAGTCATCCAGATCAAGCTGCCGGAACAGGCGCACGCTGGGATACCAGGGCGATGTTTGCTTATCGCGAAGCCAACGCCAATCGGCGTCCTGGGAAAGGGTCACCCAGGTCTCGGCGCCCATGCCGCCGGCCAGATGCGCCACCGAGGTGCAGATGCTGATGACCAGATCCAGTTGATCGACCAGCGCCGCCGTGGCGGCGAAATCCGTCAACTGGGGGCGCAAATCGTGGATTTGCCCGCTCAGCCCGAGGCTGGCGATCTGGTCGCCGGGGTCGCCATGCTGAAGACTGTAGAAGCTGCAACCGGGCACATCCATCAACGGCCGCAGCCGCGCCAGACCGGCGGTGCGGGACGGATCGAAGGGGTTCTTCGGATTGCCGGCCCAGACCAGCCCGACCTTCAGCCCATCGCCATCGGGCAGGCGCGCCGCTGTGCCCGCCGGCACATGCAGGTAGGGCACATTGTCGGGCACCGTCTCGGTGGTGGTGCCGAAGACGCCCGGCAGGCTCAACAGCGGCACGTGAAAATCGAAGGCCGGCAAGGCCTCGGTCCTGGGCACGACCGCGTCGATGCCGTCCACATCCATTAAAAGCGCCGCCAATGACGGTTGGCATTCCAAAACCAGCCGGCCGACCCGTTCGGCGGCCAGGGGCGCGTAACGGATGAAGTTCAGGGTGTCGCCCATGCCCTGTTCGGCATGCACCAGCAAGGTCGCGTCGGGCGCAACGGCGCCATCCCATTGCGGCTCGGCAAAGGGGCGCCGGAAGGGTTCCATCTGCGGTGTTTGCCAACGCCATTCAAACTCCGGCCAACCCTCGGCCCAGCGGCCCTGCATGAGCAGTTGCAGGCCGAAATTCAGGTGCGGATCGGGGTAATCGGGATCCAGGGCGATGGCGCCTTCAAAAGCCGCCTGGGCTTCATCGAAGCGGCCGATGGAGTGCAACACGTTGCCGCGGTTGTTCATGGCCTCGGCCGACCCCGGGTTCATTTCCAGCGCCTTGTCATAACACCCAAGTGCGGTGTCCCAATCGCGGCGCATGCCATAGACCGTGCCCAGGTTGGACTGCGCGGCGGCCATCGTCGGGTCCAGCGTCAGGGCCTGGCGGAACGCCGCTTCGGCGCCCTCCAGGTCTTGGCCGGCCTTCAGGGCGGCGCCCAGGATATTGTGGGCCTGGGGATAGGCGGGGGCGGCGTCGATGGCGGCGCGGCAACTGGCCGCCGCGTCGGCGGGCCGGTCCTGGGCCATGAACAGGGCCGCCAGGTTGGTTTCGATCTGGGCCCTGGGCTGGCCCGTGGGCACGCCGTCGGCGGCACTGCGCAAGGCCGTCTCGGCGGCCGCCCATTCACGCCTGGCCTGGCGCACCAGGCCGAGCGTATTGAGGACATCGGCGCGTCCCGGCTGCAGGGCGTCGGCCCGTTCACAGGCGGCCAGCGCCTTGTCGCTGTCGTTGCGGTCATTGTACAGGTTGGCCAGACCGACCCAGGCGGTGACGATCTCCGGCTTCAGGGCAACGGCTCGCTCAAAGGCCTGCACGGCCGCCTCGGCGTCGCCTTGCGCCTGGACGATGGCACCAAACATGGCGTGCGCCTCGGCCAGGTCCGGATTGCCGACAATGGCGCGGCGGCAGGCCCGGGCGGCGTCATCCAGCCGGCCCAGGCGCCACAGCACGGTGGCCAGATTGACATTGATGCCGTCGTGGTCGGGCAGGTTCTGGCGCAGCGCGTCCCAGGCCCGTTCCGCCTCGGCCAGACGGCCCGCCTGCTGCAGCGCCAGCGCCGCACGAAAATCATCCGCCGTTTGTTGGTCGGTGACCACCGAACCGGCCTGGGGACTGGCATCCTTGTGCGGGCGGTCGCGTTCACGGTTCATGGACAAACAATTCCTTTGACCTCTCCGGTGTGCGGCACGCATCTCATCGTGTCAACCCGCCGGGCCCGTTGTATGCTGCGCCGCATGTGGCGTGACGTGGTTGATATCCGGGACTTTTATGCCTCCCCCCTGGGCCAGACGGCCAGGCGGATGATCCGCCGCCGGGTGCGCGCCCAGTGGACGGACGTCAGCGGCCAGGACGTGCTGGGGCTGGGCTACGCGACGCCGTACCTGGGCACCTTCCGCCACGAAGCGGCGCGTACCGTCGCCGCCATGCCGGCCCAGCAAGGCGTGCTGCACTGGCCCCACGACGACCCGGGCCTGACCACCTTGGTGGACGAATTGGAACTGCCCTTCGACGACCTGGCCTTCGACCGGGTGCTGTTGGTGCACGCCCTGGAATACGCCGAACAGGTCCGGCCCCTTTTGCGCGAGGTCTGGCGCATATTGGCCGGCAGCGGGCGGCTGATCGTCGTCGCGCCCAACCGGCGCGGCCTGTGGGCGCGTTTTGAGCGCACGCCCTTCGGCCATGGCCTGCCCTATTCGGCACGTCAATTGTCGCTGACCTTGCGCGACAACATGTTCACGCCCTTGCAGATCGACCGGGCCCTGTTTGTGCCGCCCATGGGCTCGGCCATGGTGCGCTCCACCGCCGGCGCCCTGGAACGGATCGGCGGGCGCGCCTTCAACACCTTCGGCGGCGTCATCGTCGCCGAAGCGGTGAAACAAATCTACGCCGCCCCGCCGGCCAAGGAGCGCCACCGCATCCGCGGGTATTTGCCGATCCCCGGGCGCCGGCCGAAACCGACCAGCCGGCGTTGAATTCGAAACCCGGTCCAATGCCCCGCGGACAACCGACGGCCTATGTTTCCTTTGATTTTACAGGGCCGTACCATTATCACTGCCATCCCACCGCTATCGTGGCGCCGGACCATCGGCATCGGGCCGTCGCGGTGGTGATCACATTCGGAATGTTCGGACCACGCCATGAGCGACGACACGGATAAACTGCGGGCCCTGCGCGACGAGATCGACGCCATCGACAGGAACCTGCATGAGCTGATCATGCGGCGCACGGAAGTCGTCGAAGGCGTGCGCGCGGCCAAGGAAAACACCAAGGTGATGATCCGGCCGTCCCGCGAGGCGAAAATCCTCTATCGCTTGACGTCCGAACACCGGGGCGGATTCCCGAAACGCGAACTGGCCCGAATCTGGCGGGAATTGATCGTCGCGACACTCAGTTTCGAAGGCCCCTTCGCCGTCGCCGTGTTCGAACCGGAAGAAGAACCCGGCTATGCGGACCTGGCCCGCGACCAGTACGGGACCTTCACCAACATGGCGCGGCATGGCTCGGCGCGCGCCGTGGTCGAGGCCGTGCGCGAACAAACTGCAACGTTGGGCATTTTGCCGTTTCCGCACCGTGACCGCGACGAACCCTGGTGGCGGTTCCTGGTCAGCGAGGCGCCGGAGACCCCCAAGGTGATCGCGCGGCTGCCGTTCATTCCCGGCAGCAACGTGCGCAACCGGGATCTGGACGCGCTGGTCATCTGCCCCATCGAGCAAGAGGAAACGGGCCGCGACCGATCCCTGCTGGCCGTCGAGGCGGAAGAGGACATCGGCTACCCGGCCATTGAGAACGCCCTGTCGCAGGCCGAATTTTCCACCGTCTTCCATCAGCTTTGGCATGATCCCAGCCGGCCGCCGGGCTGGACCTACCTGGTCGAGGTGTACGGCTTCATCGGCCCCGGCAGCCGCCAGCTCAGGCGCCTGCGCGACGGCCTGGGCACCCGGGTCACCCGCATCCTGCACCTGGGCGGCTATGCGACACCGCTCAGCGAGCAGGATCTGAAATCGGCCGATGATGACGGGGCGCCGGCAAAATGACCAAGCTGACGGTACAACCCGGCATCCTGGATATCGCCCCCTACGTGGGCGGCGAATCCGATATTGATGGGGCCGGCCGGATTATCAAGCTCAGTTCCAATGAAGGCGCCTTGGGGCCCAGCCCCCTGGCGGCGGCGTCGTTCGCGGCCATCAGCACGGACATCCACCGTTACCCGGACGGCAATTGCACGGAACTTCGCCGTGCCATCGGTGATATTCACGGGGTCGATCCGGCCGGCGTGATCTGCGGCTCCGGGTCCGACGAGATTATCAGCCTGATCTGCCAGGCCTACGCCGGCGCGGGGGATGAGGTGGTCTACAGCCGCCATGGGTTCTTGATGTATCCGATCTCTGCCCTGGCCGTCGGCGCGACGCCCGTGGCGGCGCCCGAGAAGGACCTGACGGCCGATGTCGATGCCCTGTTGGCGGCGGTCACAGCACACACACGTATCGTCTTTCTGGCCAATCCCAACAACCCGACGGGCACCTACATTTCCGAAGACGAGGTCAGCCGGTTGCGCCAGGCGTTGCCGGGCGATGTGTTGTTGGTCATCGACGCGGCCTATGCGGAATATGTGGAGCGCGCCGACTATGACGCCGGGGTGGCGTTGGTCGAAGCCCATGACAACGTCGTCATGACCCGCACGTTCTCAAAAATTTATGGCATGGGCGGGGTGCGCCTGGGCTGGGCCTATTGCCCGCCGGGCGTCGTCGATGTGCTGCAGCGTATCCGCGGCCCCTTCAACGTCAATGCCGCCGCCCAGGCGGCCGGCGCGGCGGCCGTCCGTGATACGGATTTCACCGCCAAGGTCCGCGCCCACAATGCCGAATGGCTGCCGTGGACGCGCGATCAACTCCTGTCGTTAGGCCTCAAAGTCACCGACAGCGTCGGCAATTTCGTCCTGGTCTGCTTCGATGGCATTGCCGGTAAGGACGCCGAGGCGGCCGATGCCTTTCTCAAGCAAAACGGGATCATTGTGCGGCGCATGGCCGGCTACGGCCTGCCGGAATGCCTGCGCATCACCGTCGGCACGGAGGCGGAAATGCGGGCCGTCGTCGACGCGCTTGGCCGCTACCTCGGAAGGAACGAATAATGGCAGGCACACCGCAGTTTCAACGCATCGCGCTGCTGGGCATCGGCCTGATCGGCTCGTCCCTGGCGCATGCCATCCGGCGCGGCAATCTGGCCGGCCACATCGCCATTTACACGCGGAGCGCCGAAACCCTGGAGACGGCGCGCAACCTGGCCCTTGGCGACAGCTATCACGACGATCCGGCGGATGCTGCCCAGGACGCCGAACTGATCATTTTCTGTGCGCCGCTGGGCGCCAACGCGGCATTGGCCCAGGCCATTGCGCCGGCCCTGGCGCCGGGCGCCATCGTCAGCGATGTGGGGTCGTGCAAGACTTCCGTGATCCGCGACGTAACGCCGCATCTGCCGGACCACGCGGTATTGGTACCGGCGCACCCCGTCGCCGGCACGGAAAATTCCGGCCCGACCGCCGGTTTCGCGGAACTGTTCGATGGCCGCTGGTGCATCCTGACCCCGGAAGACGGCACCGATGAAGGGGCCGTCGAGAAAATTGCCGAATTTTGGCGCCAGGCCGGCAGCCACGTCGAAATCATGGATGCGGAACACCATGACCGGGTGCTGGCGATCACATCGCACCTGCCGCATTTGATCGCCTACACGATCGTTGAGACGGCGACGGATTTGGAAAACGACCTGCAAAAGGAGGTCGTCAAGTTCTCCGCCGGCGGCTTCCGCGACTTCACCCGCATCGCCGCCTCGGACCCGACCATGTGGCGCGACGTCTTCCTCAACAACCGCGAAGCGGTGCTGGATATCCTTGGCCGCTTCACCGAAGACCTGACGGCCCTGCAGCGCGCCATCCGACGCGGCGACGGCGACAAACTGCACCAGTCGTTCACCCGCACCCGGGCCCTGCACCGCGGCGTTCTGGCCGCCAAACAGGCCTAGGAGGTCCGCATGGAAGCCGTCATTCAGAGTTTCCTGGCTGGATTCCCGGTCCTCATGCTGCATTCGTCGGTGACGCTGGCGATGCTGGCAGCGGCGGTGTTCATCTACATCAAGATCACGCCATATAACGAGATCACGCTGATTCGCGGCGGCAATACGGCGGCCGCGGTGTCCCTGGCCGGTGCCATCCTCGGCCTCGGCATTCCGCTGGCCTTTTCCATGGCCAGCAGCATCTCCATCTGGGAGGTGCTCATTTGGGGGCCCGTGACCCTGGTTCTTCAATTGATCGCCTATCGGATCACAAGCTTGCTGTTGAAGGACTTGCCCAGGCGGATTATCGACGGAGAGATGGGCCCGGCGCTGGTGCTGGTCTCCATCAAGCTGGCCGTTGCCGCCATCAACGCGGCGGCGGTCACGGCCTAGCCGAACAGGGCGTCAGGAGAGCCCATGCGGTATCTCTTCTTAATGGTACGAAGCCTCTTCCGGATCGCGGTGCTGGGGCTTTTCTTCAGCATCATGGCCGGGGTGATGATGGAATCGGGCGACCTACCGAAGGATCCCCGCCATGATAATCCGCGCCGGCCGAGCCCCGAGAATTTCACGCCGCGGGCCTGGGACGCGGAAACCCGCAGCTGGTTGACGGCATGGCCGAAATCGCAACGAAACGAAATTCCCGACGGTGTGGGGCTGCCGCGCGAAGGCGTCATTCTCGGCAGCGACAAACGCCAATCCTCAACAGGCACGGCGTTCAGCATCAATGGCACGGGGTTGTGGCTGACGGCCCGCCATGTGGCCGAGGGATGCGATGTCACGTGGTTGCAAATTGCGCCGAAGAAGGGACTGAAGGTCGAGCGCACGGTGCTCCACCCGAAGGCCGACGTGGCCGTGCTGGAGACCCGCGGCGGCCCCGACGGCCTGCCCTTGGAAACCGCGGACATGCCGCGCCGTCAGGACTCCTTTCACGTGGGCTTTCCGAAAGGCCAGCCGGGCGCCGTGCATTCCCGCTATCTGGGCGAGATGGTGATGCGCCACCGGGGCCGGGGCGGGTTTCGCGAAATGGTCAACGTGTGGAGCGAGTTGTCGCGTATTCCCGGACGTTTCGGATCCTTGGGCGGCTTGAGCGGCGGCGCCGTGCTGGACAATGCGGGACGGATCGTCGGCGTCGTGGAAGCGGAATCCCAACGCCGTGGACGAATCATGACGGCCCAGCCGGCGACGCTGCGTGAGGTTTTGAACCTGGCCCAGGTGGCGGCCCGCACGGACGCCGCGCCATTGGCGATCGACACGGGTGATTATCCGACGGCGGCACGGCGGTTGATCACGACCTTGCGGATTGTCCGCGTCATTTGCCGCGTCAACCCATCTTCATGAGTGCCATCCCGCCCGCCCCGCGCGGTGACATCCCGCGCGCCCCGCGCCCGGCCCTGGCCGGCCTGGTCGCGGCCTTGGCGGCGGCGACCATCCTGAGCCAGTTCCTGCGCACCTCGGGGGGTGTCATCGGGCCCGAGCTGATGGCCGATCTGAAGATGACGCCGGAACAGCTGGGCGCCGCCAACGGCGCCTTTTTCCTGGCCCTGGCGGCCATGCAGGTGCCCGTCGGCATGCTGTTCGACCGGTTCGGGCCGAGGCGCACCGTGTTCTGGCTGAATTGGATCGCCGTGGCGGGCTGCGCGGCCCATGCTGTTGCCGCCGGCGGCGACCAGTTGTTCGCGGCGCGCCTGTTGATGGGGATCGGCTGCGGCGGCAACTTCATGGCCGCCGTATTGCTGTATTCCCGATGGTATCCGGCCAACCAGCTGGCGCCGAAGCTGTCGGTGATGTTCGCCCTGAGCCAGGGTGGCACCATATTGGCGGCGACCCCCCTGGCCCTGGTCAGCCAGGCGTTTGGATGGCGGCCGACCTTTGCCGGCGTCGCGGTGATCACCGCCTTGATCGGCATCGCCTATGCAGCCGGCGCCCGCGACCGGCCGCCGGGGCACAAGGCCGCCGACGCGGCGCCGGAAGCGTTCCGCCAGACCGCCGCCGGCCTCATCCAGGTCTGGCGCACGCCGGGCCTGCCGCCGATCCTGGCCATGCACCTGATCGCCTACGCCAGCATGTTGACGGTGCTGGGCCTGTGGGCAGCGCCCTATCTTCACGACGTGCACGGCCTGGACGGCGTCGCGCGCGGCCATATCCTTTCCGTGATGGCCGCCATGCAGGTGGTGGGCGTGCTGGCCTACGGCCGCCTGGCACCGCTGCTCGGAAGCTTGAAATGGACCGTCATGACCGGCGGTATCGGCACCGTCGCGGTGATGGCGATCCTGGCGCTTTGGTCCCAGCCGCCGCTTTGGGCCGCCGCCGGGTTGTTGATCGTGCATTGCCTGATCGCCGCCTATGGGATCGTCATCGTCGCCCAGGGGCGCGGCCTGTTTCCCGATCATCTGGCCGGACGCGGCGTGACCACGGTGAACCTGGCCCAGGTGCTGGGATGTTTCGCCCTGCCCGTCATCACCGGCGCGATCATCGGATTTTTCCCGGCCGATAACGGCGCCGCGCCAGAGGTCGCCTACCGGGCGGCCTTCGCCTGTATCGGCATCCTGGTTGTGCTAGGGTTGGCGGCCTACACCCGCGCCCCCGCCGCGCCCATCGTTAAGGAAACGCCATGAACCCGCCGCAACTGCCGAGTTTGACGATCCGCGATGTGAATGTGCGATCGGTGCTGATTCCCCTGCCCCATCCGCTGGTCACCAAGGTCATCATCATCGACAAAATGGCGCTGTTGCTGATCGACGTGCACACGGAGGAAGGCATTACCGGGCGGTCTTATCTGTTCGGCTTTTCGGCCCAGGGCTCGGGCTATCTGGCGCCCATGGTGCGTGATCTGGCGGCGGCCTGCACGGGTGATCGGATCGTGCCCCAGGACCTTTACACGAAGGGCTTGAAATCCTTCACCCTGTTTGGCCACCAGGGCCTGCCCCTGTTCGCCGTCTCCGGGCTGGACATGGCCTATTGGGACGCCCTGGCGCAGGCCGCCGGGCTGCCGTTGGCACGCTTCCTGGGCGGCACCATGGATCCCATCCCGGCCTACAATTCCAATGGTCTGGGCCTGACCAACGATCTCGGCGCCCTGGCGGCGGAAGCCCAGCAGCTGATTGCGGAAGGCAATTTTTCCATGGCCAAGGTGCGCCTCGGCCGTGACACCTTGGACCAAGACATCGCCGCCTTCCGGGCCGTGCGGGCGGCCGTTGGCGATGATGTCAAGCTGCCCGTGGATTTCAACCAGG
>CAZQPC010000163.1:0-11038 GCA_964595005.1 uncultured Magnetovibrio sp. | reverse complement strand
CAATCAACAGAATCATAAGGCCACAAAATCAGCAATAGGGTTTTGCAACAGAATCCCCCCTCTAAGCGGACATTGCGCCATGCGATAGCTAACTTTTCTAATAACCGCAGAAATCAGCCATTCTGAATCCTAGACGCAACTTTTTCAAAAACTGACAAACCTATAGCCGTTCGCTGAGGCTCACCAGCGCGCCTTACAGGGGCTTGTAGCGGCCTTCTGTGGGCGGTTTTCCACAGCGACGCATACAGGCATCAACGGTAAACTATCGCCATCTGAAATTTGGCTGGTTAGTGGCCGTCATGAATATCCCTCCCGGCGTTCCCGAAGACCTCCATCACCTTGCCTTCCGGCTATCTTGGGAGGATGCCACACATCTGTTGTGCTTGTACGAGAGATGGACGTTTGACTGCCGCGACAAACCGGAGATCAGAACCAAAATACAGGCATGGGTCGATAAGATGCGAATACTCGTTCGTGGACTTCCTTACAACTGGTCACCGCCACCTGTTGTGGAGCATGACGTTATTACTGCGATTGCAGTATGGGTTCGGACTGGTGTGATGCCGCCGGCGCCGGGAGGCGGACCACCTATCAGACCACCTAACAATTCGTGATAAGAGAAAATCAGTCGGGACCGAGCGTGATATGCGGGCAACGAGAACCCAACCACGAAGTGCGATACGGTACTATTGGTGAAAGATGGGGACGGTTATGGGCAGTTTTCAAGACCGCCGCATTCGACCACTCTGCCACCTCTCCGCCGGGGGAGTTACATGGGCCGCTGTCAGGGAGGTTCTAACGCCCCGCAACCGATCCTTCAATTACCCTTTGCCCAGCGCCAGGGGTTTGCTGGCCGCCACTTCTTCTTCGGTCAGGCCTTCCAATTCATGCGGAAAGACCAGCCAGTCTTCCGTTTCATGAATGAAGTAGTCCGGAACCAAATCAACTTTTCGTTTGCCGGGTTTGTAGTAGACCGTGGCGATGCGCATGATCTCGGGTGCATTGCGCCGTGAAAAATTGTTGATGTGTTCGATGACCGCCTTGATGGAGCGCCCGGAATCAAACACGTCGTCGACAATGAGCAAAGAATTTTCCGCATTCACGTTCTCGATAATGTAGTGCAGGCCGTGGACGCGGATCTCGTCGCTTTGTTGTTCGATGCCCGTGTAGGACGAGGTGCGGATGGCAATGTGGTCGGACGGATGGCCGTGATATTTCAACAATTCCTGCACGGCAATCCCGACCGGCGTGCCGCCCCGCCATATGCCGACGATGTAGTCGGGGTGAAAACCATCGGCCATGACTTGAAGGCCAAGGCGAAACGAATCATCCAGAAGGCTTTGCGCCGTAACATAGGTCTTCTCTGACATCTTATTTTCTTCCCCTTCGCCGGCGATGGATTTCCTTGCTAATTTTTAGTCATTATCAAAAATTTACGAATGGTCCCAAGAATTTGTTCGGTTATGATGGGTAATAAGGCGGAACAACCAACCGCTTCCTTGATTACGCACATTGGGCCACAGCGCAATACCAATAATTGCCGTGGGGAGGACAGTCGGCCATGCGGCAATCGATGCCACGCGTACCAGGAATTGACACGCTCTGCCGTTTACACGGCCAGCGTCACGTGTTGTGCTTTTGTCGGAGGCATCGCGCCGCCGCGCGGCCAATGGACGCCAGGGACAACAGGGACGCCAGGGACAACAGGGACGCCGATGCGTGATTTCGTGACATTTCGTCTGAACGGTGAGGAGCGTCAGGTCCGTGGCGTTTCGCCAACCCTGACATTGCTGGAATATCTCCGTGAGGGCCGCGGCCTGAAAGGCACGAAAGAGGGTTGCGCGGAAGGCGATTGCGGCGCCTGCACGGTCGCCGTCGGCGAATGGGTCGACGGTGACGTCTGCTACAGCGCGGTCAACGCCTGCATCCAGTTTGTCGGCATGCTGGAAGGCAAGTCCGTGCTTACCGTCGAGGCCCTGAAGGCGCCGGACGGGCGGCTGCACCCGGTGCAGCAGGCCATGGTCGACGAGCACGGTTCGCAATGCGGTTTCTGCACGCCCGGCTTCGTCATGTCCATGTACGCCGCCTACATTTCAGACCAGCCCATGGACGCCGAGGCGGCGCCGGATATTTTGGCCGGCAACCTATGCCGGTGCACCGGATACGGCCCCATCGCGGCGGCGGCGGCGTACGCCGGCGATTACGCGGTGCCCGATTGGCAAGCGCCGCGTCTCGACGCGGACCGGCAATGGGTGCGCGATCAGGTCAACGGCGGGACCGTCGATTTTACCCACGATGGTCAACGGTTTGTGTCGCCGGGCAACGTCGATGATCTGGCCGATGCCTACGCGGCTGATCCCGATGCAACGATTGTCGCCGGTGCCACGGATGTTGGGCTATGGGTGACCAAGATGCACCGCAAGCTCGATACGGTTATTCATCTCGGCCGGGTCGGCGAACTGCAAATGATTGAACAAACCGCCGATACGCTGACCATCGGCGCCGGCGTCACCTATTCCCAGGCCCTTGAGACGATCGCCCAGTTGTTTCCCGACTTCGGCGAAATGACGCGCCGCATCGGCGCCGTGCAGGTCCGCAACGCCGGCACCATCGGCGGCAACGTCGCCAACGGCTCACCCATCGGCGATACGCCGCCGGCGCTGATCGTCCTGGACGCGACGCTGATCCTGCGCAAAGGCAGTGAACGCCGCCGCCTGCCGATCGAAGATTTCTTCATCGCCTATGGCAAGCAAGACCGCGCCCGCGGCGAGTTTCTGGAGGCCATTGAGATCCCCCTGCCCGGGCCCGGCGCCGATCTCAAATGCTACAAGATCACGAAACGCTTCGATCAGGATATCTCCGCTGTTTGCGGCTGTTTCGCCGTGCAGGTGGCGGATGGGGTAGTCACGTCTGCCCGCATCGCCTACGGCGGGATGGCGGCGACGCCGAAACGCGCGCCGGCCGTCGAGGCGGCGCTGGAGGGCAATCCCTGGACCCAGGAAACGGTTTCCAGCGCGATCGCCGCTTTCGATGATGATTTCGCCCCGATCACCGATATGCGGGCCAGCGCCGGCTACCGGTTGGGAGCGGCCCGAAACCTGTTGCAGCGGTATTTCGAGGAAAGCCGGTCGGCGCTGTCGGAAACACGGTTGGTCGGCCTGGGCAGCACGGTCGCCGGTTTGCGAAAGAATAGATCCATCGTCCCGGAGGTTGTCGAG
Organism: uncultured Magnetovibrio sp.; assembly: GCA_964595005.1. Taxonomy (GTDB): domain Bacteria; phylum Pseudomonadota; class Alphaproteobacteria; order Rhodospirillales; family Casp-alpha2; genus UBA3470. Next base: position 7,820 of record CAZQPC010000163.1, on the reverse strand, counting down.
AGCGACCGCCACAGGGCGGACCAGATCAAGGGCGGCGTCACCGCGTTGAGCCGCCACGACAGCGGCCACAAACATGTCGCCGGCGAAGCGGTGTTCGTCGACGATATCGCCGCGCCGGAAGGCACACTGGCGGTGCACGTGGCCATGAGTGAGAAGGCGCATGCGAAAATTCTGAAGATGGACTTGTCGGCGGTGCGGTCGGCCCCCGGCGTCGCCTGCGTCATTGCCGCCGGCGATATTCCCGGCACCAACGACATCAGCCCGGCCATGGGTGACGATCCCCTGTTCGTCGAAGACCTGGTCGAATACGCCGGCCAATCGCTTTTCGCCGTGGCCGCGGACACCCTTGAGGCGGCCCGCGATGCCGCCGCCCTGGCGGTGATCGACTATGAAGAATTGCCCGCCGTCATCTCGATCGATGAAGCCATGGATCAGGAATTCCTGTTGGAAGCGCCCTACGTCATGGCCCGGGGCGATGCGGATAACGCCATCAATGGCGCTGCGCATTCCTTGTCGGGCCGCGTCTACATGGGCGGCCAGGAGCATTTCTATCTGGAGGGCCAGGCCGCCTTGGCGGTGCCGGGCGAGGACGGCGACGTCACCGTTCACGCCTCCACCCAGCACCCCAGCGAAATTCAGCACACGGTGGCCAAGGTTCTGGGCCTTTCGAACAACGCGGTGACGGTTGAGTGCCGGCGCATGGGCGGGGCTTTCGGCGGCAAGGAGAGCAACGGCAACCTGCCGGCGGCCGCCGCGGCGCTGATTGCAAGCAAGACCGGCCGCGCGGCGAAGGTCCGCTATGACCGCGACCAGGACATGATCATCACCGGCAAACGCCATGACTTCCGCATCGATTACCGGGTCGGTTTTGACGAAGACGGACGTATCGAAGGCATCGAGTTCGATCAGGCCGGGCGCTGCGGCATGTCCTACGACCTGTCCGTGCCGATCTGCGACCGGGCCATGTTCCACGCCGACAACAGCTATTATCTGCCGAACGTGCGCATCACGTCGTACCGGTGCAAGACCCACACGGTGTCGAACACGGCCTTCCGCGGCTTCGGCGGCCCCCAGGGCATGGTCGCCATGGAGCGCGTCGTCGATGAGATCGCGCACGTCCTGGGCAAGGACCCCGTCGAGATACGGCGGCTCAATTTCTATGATCCGAAAGGCGCCGTCGGCGAACGCTCCGTCACCCCCTATGACATGACCGTCGAAGATTGCGTCATTGAAGATGTCGTCGCGGAATTGCGCGACAGCGCCGAGTATGACAAGCGGCGCGCCGAAATCCGCGATTGGAATAAGACCAGCGAGACCCTGAAGCGCGGCATTGCCCTGACGCCGGTGAAGTTCGGCATTTCCTTCACCCTGACCTTTCTCAATCAGGCCGGCGCCTTGGTGCACGTCTATAACGACGGTTCCATCCACCTCAATCACGGCGGCACGGAAATGGGCCAGGGCCTGTTCACCAAGGTTGCCCAGGTCGCCGCCTCAACATTCCAGGTGGATATGGACCGGATCAAGATCACCGCGACGCATACCGGCAAGGTGCCGAACACGTCGGCGACGGCGGCTTCATCGGGCACCGATCTGAATGGCATGGCGACCCAGGACGCCTGCCGGAAGATCAAGAAGCGCCTCCAGGAGTTTGCCGCCGAGCGCTGGCAGACGACCCCCGACCAGGTGGAGTTTCTGCCGGGCCGGGTGCGGATCGGCGGCGCCGAGGTGTCCTTCGACGACTTGGTCGGCCAGGCCTATCAGGCCCGGGTGCCGTTGTCGGCGACGGGCTTTTACGCGACGCCGAAAATCAACTGGGACAAGGAACAGGCCAAGGGCCGGCCGTTCTTCTATTTCGCCTACGGCGCCGCGGTGACGGAGGTCGCCATCGACACCCTGACCGGGGAGAACCGCATGCTGCGGGTTGATATTCTGCACGATGTCGGCAAATCCCTGAACCCGGCCATTGATATCGGCCAGATCGAGGGCGGCTTTGTCCAGGGCGCGGGGTGGCTGACCACGGAAGAATTGTGGTGGGATGATGCGGGGCATTTGCGCACCCATGCGCCGTCGACCTACAAGATTCCCACATTGGGTGACCGGGCGCCCGACATGCGGATCAATATCTGGTCGCCGGGCGAAAACGTCGAACAGACCATCCACCGATCGAAGGCCGTTGGTGAGCCGCCATTGATGCTGGGCATTTCTGCGCTGATGGCGCTTTCCGATGCCGTCGCCGCGGCCGGCGATTATCAGCACTATCCGCATCTCGACGCGCCGGCGACGCCGGAGCGGGTGCTTGCCGCCGTCCAGCGGGTGACAGAAAAACCGGAGGCGGCGGCATGACGCGGGGCTGGCTCCGGCACCTTTCCGATCTTATCGCCGCGGAAGGCTGTGCCGTCCGCGTCACGATTATCCGCGCCGACGGCTCGGCGCCGCGGGACGTCGGCAGCGCCATGACCGTCGGCCGCCAGGCCTTCACCGGCACCATCGGCGGCGGCGCTTTGGAATTGCAGGCCTTGCGGGAAGCCCGCGCCCTGCTGGCGGAAGAGCGTGACGGTGAAACGGCCTGGCACCGGACGGTCCGGGATTTCCCGCTGGGGCCGGCCTTGGGTCAATGTTGTGGCGGATACGTGCACGTGCTGTTCGAACGGATCACCGATGCGGATGTCATCGAACGTCCCGAAGGTGAAGATCTGGTGCTTCTGCGGCCGCTGAGCGGCGGCCCGTGGCAGTTCGCCCGGCACCGCAAAGACGATCAAGATACCTGGCCATTGCCGGTCCGGGCCCATGTGCGCGAAATTCTGTCGGGTGCCCGGCCCCGCGAGGCGGCGGTTGTTGACGGGTGGTATGTTGAACCCATGGATGCGATCCGCCAGCCCTTGTTCCTTTACGGCGCCGGCCATGTTGGGCGCGCCGTGGTCAAGGTGCTGACGGACCTGCCGTTTGAGATTTATTGGGTCGACACCGACACCGATCGCTATCCCGATACGGTGCCCGACGGTGTGCAGCGGTTGGTTTCCGCCGATCCGGCCGACGCCGCACGGCATGCGCCAAAAGGGGCTTGGCACGTGATCATGACCTATTCCCACGCCATCGATTTCGACATTTGCCAAGCCGTGCTGGGGCGCGGCGATTACGGCTATGCGGGCGTCATTGCGTCGAAGACAAAACGCGCCCGGTTCACCCGCCGGCTGCGCGAAGCGGGCATCACCGAAGCCGCCATCGCCGATCTTCACGCACCCATCGGTCTGGCCGGATTGGACGGCAAGGAGCCGGCGGTAATTGCCGTGTCCCTGGCCGCCGATTTTCTGCTACGTTTACAGCAAGGCGCCGCCGCGAGCAGGTTGCCGCAAAAGAACGAGGCCAGAGGGGGCTCATGACCGACACACCGCTGCTGCAACTTTCGGGGATTACCAAGCGGTTCCCAGGCGTGATCGCCAACGACGACGTGGGCTTTGCCATCATGCCCGGCGAAGTGCACGCGCTTCTGGGCGAGAACGGCGCCGGCAAGTCGACATTGGTGAAGATGATCTACGGCGTGCAGCGTCCCGACGAAGGCGTGATGCATTTCGACGGTGCGCCCTACGCGCCCGGGAAGCCTTCGGAAGCCCGCGCCCAGGGTGTCGGCATGGTGTTCCAGCACTTCTCCCTGTTCGACGCCTTGACCGTCGCCGACAACGTCGCGTTGGGCATGAACAAGGAGGCCGTCGGCAACGATCTGGACAAGCAGATTGTTGAGGTTTCGGACGCCTATGGCCTGACCCTGGACCCGACCCGCTACATCGGCTCGCTTTCCGTCGGCGAACGCCAGCGGGTCGAAATCGTCCGCTGTCTGCTGCAAAAGCCGCGTCTGTTGATCATGGATGAGCCGACGTCCGTGCTGACGCCGCAGGAAGTGGACGTCCTGTTTCTGACCTTGAAGAAGCTGTCGTCAGAAGGCTGTTCAATCCTCTACATCTCGCACAAGCTGGAGGAAATCCGTGAGCTCTGTGAAGCCGCCACCGTGCTGCGCGGCGGCAAGGTGGTCGCGACCTGCGATCCCCGCGAAGAAACCGCGAAAAGCCTGGCGGAAATGATGATTGGCACCTCGCTGACCTTCGCCGAACGCCAAGAGCCGGATTTGGGCGAGGAACGGCTGGTTGTCACCAATTTGACGGCCGTTAGCCATGATCCCTTCGGCGTCGATATCCGCGATGTTTCCTTCAGTGTCCGGGCCGGCGAGATCCTGGGTATCGGTGGCGTTGCCGGCAATGGCCAGGTCGAACTCATGGAGGCGTTGATCGGTGAATATGTGACGGCACCGGAATCGGTCCGTATCGACAATGAGCCCGTCGGCGCCCTGGGCCCGACGGAACGGCGCCAGCGCGGCATGTGCTCGGTGCCGGAGGAACGCCTGGGCCACGGCGCCGTGCCCGACATGTCGCTTTGGGAGAACACCATCCTGTCGGCGCGCACCCGCAAGGGAATGGAGAATAACGGCTTCTTGGATTTGGGCATCGCCCAGGCCTTCGCCGACGAGGTGGTGGCGAAATTCAACGTCAAGACGGCGGGCATCGAGCACGCCGCGAACAGCCTGTCGGGCGGCAACTTGCAAAAATTCATTGTCGGCCGTGAAATTCTCCAGGCGCCGACCGTGCTGGTGATCTTGCAGCCGACCTGGGGTGTTGATGCGGCGGCGGCGGCCGATATCCACCGGGCCCTGCAGGAAATGGCCCGCGGCGGCGCGGCGATCCTGGTGATTTCCCAGGACTTGGACGAACTGATGGCCATTTCGACAAATTTCTCGGTGATCGCCGAAGGACGCCTGTCCGATCCGAAGCCCACGGGCAGCCAGTCCATTGAACAGATCGGTCTTCTCATGGGCGGTGTTCATAACAGTGCCGGCCGGGAGGCAAGCACATGATCCGCCTCGAGCCGCGCAAGGAAATTTCGCAACATCTGCTCTACCTGACACCGGTGATGGCCGTGGCGCTGACCATCGCGCTGGGCATGGTGATGTTCGTGGTCCTTGGCAAGAACCCGTTTGCCGCCATCTTCATCATTTTCGTCGAACCCATGACCGACCTGTTCACGATCTCTGAAATGATCGTCAAGGCGACGCCGCTGATCCTCATCGCCATCGGTTTGTCCTTCGGCTTCCGGGCCGGGGTCTGGAACATCGGCGCGGAAGGGCAGTTTACCATCGGTGCCCTGGCCGGCGGCGCCATCCCGGCACTGTGGCCGGTCGAGGGTTTCTGGGTGCTGCCCGTCATGTGTCTGGCGGGAGTTGCCGGCGGCATGGCCTGGGCCGCCATTCCGGCCTTCCTCAGGACCAGGTTCAACGCCAACGAAATCCTCGTCACGCTGATGCTCACCTACGTGGCCGTGCTGCTTTTGAGCGTCCTCGTGCACGGCCCCTTGAAGGACCCGGAAGGCCTCAACTTCCCGGAAAGCCGTCTGTTCAATGAGTCGGCGACCATGCCCATCCTGATCGAGGAAACCCGCGCCCACGTCGGCTTCCTGGTGGCGCTGTTGGCCGTGGTTGTCGCCTGGGTGCTATTGGCGCGCCATGTGATCGGCTATCAGATCAAGGTCATGGGCCAGTCACCGAAAGCCGCATCCTTCGGCGGCTTCGTTGAAAGCCGTGTGGTCTGGATGTGCCTGATGATGTCGGGTGGTCTGGCCGGATTGGCGGGCACCTTCGAAGCCGCGGGCCCGGTCGGCCAATTGGTGCCGGCGTTGCCCGTCGGTTACGGTTTCACGGCGATCATCGTGGCGTTTCTTGGCCGGTTGACGCCGGTCGGTATTCTGCTGGCCGGCTTTGTCATGGCGCTGACCTACATCGGCGGCGAATCGGCGCAGATCAAGATGAACCTGCCGAGCGCCGTCACCGGCGTTTTCCAGGGCATGTTCCTGTTTTCCCTGTTGGGGATCGACGTGCTGGCCCGGTTCCGTATCCGGTTGGCGCGGCGCGCCCCGGTGGCGGCAGGGGAGTAGCGCCATGGACCTTCTCATTCTCATTTTGCAAGGCGTTATCGTCGCCGCAACGCCGCTGGTCTTCGCCGCCATCGGTGAATTGGTGGTGGAGAAATCGGGCGTTCTCAATCTGGGTGTTGAGGGCATGATGATCCTGGGCGCCATCGCCGGGTTCTCGGTGACCTTGGAAACGGGTTCCTATGTGGTGGGCATTGCCGCCGCCGCCGTGGCCGGCGCCATGGCCGCGTGTCTGTTCGGCATATTGACCCAGATGTTGCTCTCAAATCAGGTCGCCACCGGCCTGGCCCTGACCATTTTCGGTCTCGGCCTGGCCGCACTTTGGGGGCAGGGCTATTCGGGCGAATCGATCGGGTCCCTGGCAAAAATCCATATCTTTGTGCTGTCCGACATTCCCCTCATCGGCCCATTGCTGTTCGCGCATGATCCGCTGGTCTATCTGTCGGTGATCCTGGTGGCGGCGGTCAGCTGGTTCCTGGCCAAGACCCGGCCCGGCCTGATCTTGCGCTCCGTCGGCGAAAACCACGATGCGGCCCATGCCATCGGCTACAGCGTGGTCGGTGTGCGCATGGCCGCACTGGCCTTCGGCGGCGCCTGTGCGGGCTTGGGGGGCGCGTACCTCTCCATGGTGCAGACGCCGCTCTGGGTCGAAGGCATGTCCGCCGGCCGCGGTTGGATCGCCTTGGCCATCGTCGTCTTTGCCGCCTGGCGGCCGGGAAGGGCCCTGGTCGGGGCCTATCTGTTCGGCGGGGTCACGGTTATTCAACTGCACGTCCAGGGATTGGGCGTCGATATTGATGCGCAATATCTGTCCATGTTGCCCTATCTGGTAACCATCCTGGTCCTGGTGGTGATTTCCAGGGATAAGACGCGGGCCAACCTCAATGCACCGGCCTGTCTCGGCAAGCCGTTCTTTGCCTCTTCATGATCCGAAATTAAACAGAGCTAACGAAATCAAATGACAAAACTGACAAGGGAGAAGTTGAAATGAAAATATCCATGCGAAAACTGGCAACCGGCGCCGCCGCGCTTGCCTTGGCGTTTTCCGTCGGTGCCGCCGGCGCCGCGGACAAGACGAAAGTCGGCTTCGTTTATGTGGGCCCCATCGGTGACCACGGCTGGAGCTATGAACATAACCAGGGCCGGCTGGCCGTCGAAAAGGCGTTCGGCGACAAGGTTGGGACGACTTACGTGGAAAACGTCTCCGAAGGCCCCGACGCGGCGCGAGTCATCCAGCAATTGGCGCGGGGCGGCCACAGCGTCATTTTCACCACGTCCTTTGGGTTCATGAACCCGACCTTGAAGGTGGCGAAGCGCTTCCCGAAGGTGAAGTTCGAACACGCCACGGGCTTCAAGCGTTCAAAGAACGTCGCCACTTATTCGGCGCGATTTTATGAAGGCCGCCACGTGATCGGCCTGATCGCCGGCAAGATGACGAAGACCAACACGGTCGGCTACATCGCTTCGTTCCCGATCCCCGAAGTGGTGCGCGGCATCAACGCCGCCTATCTGGCCGCCAAAAGCGTCAACCCGAAGGTTAAGTTCAAGGTCGTCTGGGTCTCCACCTGGTTCGATCCGGGCAAGGAAGCCGACGCCGCCAACGCGCTCATTGACCAGGGCGCCGATGTGTTGATGCAGCACACGGATTCCCCGGCCGCCATGCAGATCGCCGAAAAGAAAGGCATCTACGCCTTCGGCCAGGCCTCCGACATGAGCAAGTTCGGCTCGAAAGCCCAATTGACGGCGATCATTGATAACTGGGCGCCATACTACATCTCCCGCGTCAAGGCGGCCATGGACGGCAGCTGGAAAAGCGGCGACGTCTGGTATGGCATCAAGGAGGGGAT
>CAZQPC010000162.1:0-11051 GCA_964595005.1 uncultured Magnetovibrio sp. | reverse complement strand
CAACCGATCGATCCAGTTTCGGACCTCGGCGCGCCGCACATCTTCGTCGGTGATGTCCTCATCGACGCCCAACAGCCAGGCCAGGTCGCGGCGCGACGGATCCTGGTGCAGGGTTTCCAACAGCCTCACATAATCTTCGCCGGCGGCGCGGTCTTGGAAGAAACCAAGCGCCACGAGCTTGTCAATTCGGCACCAGGTCAAGCGCGCCATTTCGCGCAGATCATATTCCGGGTGATACTGCAGGCCCCAGAAAATACCGCCTTCCCAGGCCACGGAGACCGACTGGACGCGGGTGAAGGCATTGCCGGCCAGCACGGTACTTCCCGGCGGCAGATGGGTAATCTCGTCGACATGAGAGATGAACGCGTCGAAAACCCCAGCCTTGCCTTCGTACATGGGATGGCCACGGCCCTCCGGCGTCAGCGCGACCTTGCGGGCGATGCCCATTTCCCGGCCGTTGGGATTGGGCCGGCATATGCCGCCGGCGGCAACCACCGCAATCTGCGCCGCCCAGCAACTGCCGAACCCCGGCACGCCGGCCCGGAAGGCGGCCCGGGCAAATTCGATCTGGGTGTTGACCTCGGGGTTGTCTTCGAAAACGGTCAGACTGCATCCGGTCCACGCAACCCCATCATAAGCGGCAAGCTCCGTGCCCGTGGGCAAGGCCGAGCCCGGATCACTGGGAAACACAACATCGCAACGAATGGCGGGGTTTAATTTTGTCAGCATCCCCACATATTGATCGGCGGCCATGGATGCGCCGCCGGCCACCAGTTCCTTGCGGGCCGCTTCCACATAACCATCGACAACCAAAATTCTGGGGTTCAATACCATTTTCCGTGTAACCATATGATGCGCGACGGCGCGATGGTGCGGCACGCCACCGACCCGGTCAACGCCCGATACCCTTGCGCCGTCACGTTCATCGCGGCCGCCAGTCCTTGACCAATCGATCGGCTCGTTCGATTTGCGACCGGTTCATGGAAACAAGAAGTTTTTCGCGTTCCCGCACCGGATCGTAATTGGCTTCTTGGGCCTGAATTTCGGCGCGTTTCGGGATCGCAAGGGAAAACCATTTGAACGCTTCCACCGGATCGCGATCAAGCCCCCAACCTTCCTTGTACATAAGCCCAAGCACGTGCTGAGCGACGGGATGGCCCTTGGCGGCCGCCTTGCGGTACCAACCCAGTGCCTGACCATAGCTATGCGGCACGCCGCGGCCATGGAAGTAAAGATTACCGAGCGCGAATTGGGCGCCCCGATGATTGCCCAGCCCGGCGGCCAGCGATAACCATTCCGACGCACGGTAGTAGTTTTGCGCCGTGCCGCGGCCCGCTGCATACATGGTCCCAACTTGAAACTGGGCCTCAATATGGCCCTGGTCCGCGGCCTTGCGGTACCACAACATGGCCTTGGCCTCATCGCGGAACGCCGGATTGGCCTTGCTCAGAATTTTGCCCAATGCGAATTGCGCTTTGACGTCACCGCCGCTCGCGCGTGGCAACACGGCATCGACTTGGCCGCGAAACTTGGAGAGTTCCGCGACCAGCGGGTCTTGCTTGGATTCGCCGAAAAAGAAATAGGCGGCGCCCGCCGACAAGGTCAGCGCACCGACAACGACCAGGAAGAACAGGAAACGCATGGGTGGTTTTAGCGCCGTCGCAACGGGACGACCAACGGAAAATGCGGCGCCGGGCAGTTGGTGGTCAGCGCCGCGTTCTGGCTTTCACCAAATTGTGCCCGTTTTCGCCGACTTTCTGGTAGCGCCCGTCGTGGGGGTCGGGACGGTCGTAGCAGGTGACACTGCCGAGCGTGTGGTAGCAGTAGACCTCCGGCTTCACGTTCGGTTCATCTTCCTCGCAATAATACAGGCCTTGTTCGCGGCGCACGGATGAGCAATTTTTGCCGCTGGTCAGCGATACGACGTGATCGACGATGGTCTTATCCGTGCCGACGACGGTCAAGGCCTCGACTTGCCCGAGATACGGCACGCCCGTCGACGCCAAGGGGCCGCAGCCCGACAACAACAAGGCGCAAGCGACAGCCACCCATCGATACCGATTGGAATTTCCGATCCATTGATGTGTCATCGCTGAGTCCCTGTTGAAAGCAATTTCGAAGCCGTTTGAGTATATACCATCGGCATTAAGAAGGGATTAATCTCAGTCCCGTCCGGCGATGGCCCGCCTGCCTCTAACCATTTGGAGTTACGATGTTTTTCTTCAAAGAACCGGCCCGAAATGCTATAGACCATGTCATGTCGGCAATAATGACACGAAAGCCTTAACATGTCGCTGGTTCATACCCCAATTTGTGATTTCGGATGGAAGCCGCCGGGATTCAATCTGCAAGGCATCGATGGCAAGCCTTATCGCTTGGATGACATCCGCGGCACCACGGGCACGTTGATCATGTTCATTTGCAACCACTGCCCCTACGTGAAGGCCATCGCGTCGAGATTGGTCGATGATGTGACAACCCTGCAATCGATGGGTATTGGCGTTGCGGCCATCATGCCGAATGCCATGGAACTGGTGAAAGCCGATTCCGTCGACAACATGAAAGCCTTCTCACGGGCCCACGGTTTCACCTTCCCCTACCTGGTCGACGAAACACAGGACGTGGCGCGGGCCTACGATGCCGTGTGCACGCCGGACTTCTTCGGGTTCAACGCCGAAGATGAACTGCAGTATCGCGGCCGCTTTGATGAACTGGGAACCAGGCCGGCGACAAATGGCGTGCGCCACGAATTATTGGAAGCGATGACCGCCGTCGCCGAGACGGGCCGGGGGCCCGACGAACAGACGGCCAGCATGGGTTGTTCCATCAAATGGCGGGAATACGTTTCCTAGGCTTCGGTTAGGTTTGCCAATACCGGGGCCGGAGGATATGTTGGCGCGCCTTTTCAGACGACCCGGCAGGAGAGACAGTTGGCCGACGAACAAGACCTCTTACTTCGTGAGATCGACGAAGAACTGAAGCAGGAAAACCTGCAGAAGATTTGGAAGAAATACGGCACGCTCATCGTCGCCGGCTCCATAGCGCTGGTCGCTGCTGTCGCCGGTTTCAAAGGCTGGCAGTCTTACGAACTGAACCAACGTATCGAACAAGGCGAACGCTTCGCTGCGGCTCAAAAGCTGGCTGGTGACGGCAAGGCCGATGCGGCGCGTGATGCATTTGCTGCCATGGCCGAGGATTCGACCGCCGGCTATACCATGCTGGCCCGCTTCCAGCTGGCGGCCCTGGCCGCCAACAGCGGCGATACGGCAGGTGCCGTCGGATCCTATCAGGCCATCGCCGATGATGGCGCCGTTGCGGATGTCTACAGGGATTTGGCCGTCGTGCTGGGCGCCCTGGCCGAGATTGACTCGAAAGCCGGCGCCGGCGCTTTGACAGCGCGCGCTGAACAATTGGTTCAAGGCAGCAGCCCGTGGCGGTTTTCCGCCAAGGAGGTTTCAGCCCTGGCTGCGATGAAAAATGGCGATAACAAAACGGCCCGCATGCGCTACGATGAATTGGCCAAGGAAGCGGCTGCCCCGCAAGGGCTGCGTACCCGGGCTGGCGAAATGCTCAACGTGCTGCCCGGCGGCAAGTAAGACCGGGCCCGAAAGGCCTTGCATATAGGGCCAGGGAGATAGATCCAGGTGGTGGTTTCAATTCGTCCTCTTATGTCGACATTCCGCTCGGGCCAGCGCGTTCTGTTTACGATGCTGGCGGTCAGCCTGTTGATGTCATGCGATGCAATCGACAAATGGTCTCGGCGCAACGAAGCACCGCCACTGAAAGGCGACCGCATTGCCGTCCTGACCCACAGCCGGTCGCTGGCGGCGGACAAGGAGCTTGCCGGTAACCGCATTCTTCTGCCGGCACCGACACCAAACGCCGCCTGGCCGCAAACCGGCGGCTACGCAAACCACGCCATGCACCATATTGAGATCAAGGACGCGCTGCGCAAGGTCTGGACCGCCGATATTGGTGAGGGTTCCGATGATGAAGAGCGCCTCAACGCCACCCCTATCGTCGCTGCCGGCATGGTCTTCACCATGGATTCCAACTCTCAGATCAGCGCCTTCGACGCCGCCACAGGCAAACGCTTCTGGGCCGTCGAACTTGAGCCCGAAGAAGATGACGACGGCCATATCGGCGGCGGCCTGGCTTACGAAGACGGCCGGGTTTTCGTCACCACCGGATTTGCCGAAGTCATTGCCCTGGAAGCGAAGACAGGAAAGCAGCTATGGCGCAAAAACGTCGTCGCCCCCATGCGGGCCGCGCCGACGGTACGCGGCGGGCGCGTTTTCGTCGTCACCTTGAACAATCAGTTGTTCGCCCTGAATTCAAAAACCGGTGACACCATCTGGCGCCACCGCGGCCTGCCCGAGGTTGCCAGTGTCCTTGGCGGCGCCAGCCCGGCGGTCGACCGCGGCGTCGTGGTCGTCGCCTACACGTCCGGCGAATTGATCGCGCTGAAGGTCGAAAACGGCCGTGTGTTGTGGCAAGACGCGCTGATTACGGCCAGCCGGACGGACGTGGTATCCGGTCTTTCCGGCATTCGCGGCCGGCCGATCATTGACCGCGACCGGGTTATTGCCATCAGCAATGCCGGCCTTCTGGTGGCCATCGATCTGCGTACCGGGCGGCGGATTTGGGACCGCGACGTGGTCGGCATCGAAAGCCCCTGGGTCGCCGGCAACTACATCTTTCTGTTGACCACCGATTCGGAAATCTCCGCCATCTCACGCGAGACCGGTCTGATCCATTGGGTTCGCGGCCTGCCGCGCTTTGAAGACCCGGAAGACCTGGAAGACCCGATCATCTGGACCGGCCCGATCCTGGCCAGTGACCGCTTGATCGTCGCCGGGTCGAATGAGGAAGCCTTGGCCATTTCACCCTATTCGGGCCGCATTTTGGGCGTCGTGGAGATGCCTGACGCCGTCACCGTGGCGCCGGTGGTGGCGGGCGGCAGTGTCTATTTCCTGGCCGACGGCGCCGAATTGGTCGCCTACCGATAAATGCCGGCCTGAAACGGGCCGACCCCTGAGAGTTAAACCGCCATGCCGTTCACCGTCGCCATCATCGGCCGTCCCAATGTCGGCAAGTCGACGCTTTTCAACCGCTTGACCGGCAAGCGTCACGCCATCGTCGACGACACCCCGGGTGTCACCCGTGACCGGCGCGAGGGCAACGCCCGGATCGGCGATTTCGAATTCCGCTTGATCGACACGGCCGGGCTGGACGATGCCGACGATGACGCTCTGGAAGGCCGCATGCGGCTGCAGACCGAACGCGCCGTCGAAGAATCCGATGCCGCCCTGTTCATGATCGACAGCCGGGCCGGCGTGACCCCCGTCGACGAACATTTTGCCGGGTGGCTGCGAACCCGGTCGACGCCGGTGATTTTGCTGGCCAACAAATGCGAAGGCGGCGCCGGTGAACCGGGCCGCCTGGAAGCCTATGCACTGGGCCTGGACGAGCCGGTGGCGGTCTCCGCCGAACATGGTCAGGGATTGTCGGAACTTTACGACGCGCTGGTCGCCCAGGCTGAGGCCAGTGACGTCGCCGCCGGCGACGCGCCACACATCGATATGGATCTCGACGAGGACGATCCGAACCGGCCCCTGCAACTGGCCATCGTTGGACGCCCGAATGTCGGAAAGTCGACCATGGTCAATTTCCTGCTGGGCGAAGACCGCATGCTGACCGGCCCGGAAGCCGGCATCACCCGCGACGCCATCGCCGTTCCCTGGTCTTGGCAGGGCCGCGACGTTCAGTTGGTGGACACCGCCGGCATGCGCCGCAAGGCCCGCGTCGACAAGAAACTGGAGCGCTTGTCCGTCCAGGATTCGCTGCGCGCCGTGCAATATGCGGAAGTCGTGGTGTTGGTCCTGGATTCCAACGCCGTCCTGGAAAAGCAGGACCTGACCATCGGCCGCAAGGTCATCGACGAAGGCCGGGCCCTGATCATCGCCGTCAACAAGTGGGACGTCGCGGAAGACCGTAAGGATTCTCTGCAGCGTTTATCTGACCGGCTGCAGACATCGCTGCCGCAAGTGCGCGGCATTCCCATCGTCACCTGTTCGGCAAAGACGGGGCGCGGCATGGACCGCCTCATGCCGGCCGTGTTTGAAACCCATGAGGTGTGGAATGCCCGCATCCCGACCGGCGAATTGAACCGCTGGTTCGAGATGATGCTGGAATCCCATCCGCCGCCGGTGGTCTCCGGCCGCCGCCTCAAACTTCGCTACATCACCCAGGTGAAGTCGCGTCCGCCGACCTTTGCCCTGTTCTCAAGCCGGGCCGACAGGATTCCCGAAAGTTACCTGCGCTATCTGGCGAACGGGTTGCGTGACGACTTCGGGCTGACCGGCGTGCCGCTGCGCTTTAACGCGCGCAAACGCGACAACCCGTACGACAGCAAACGGAAGTAAGGCCTTTAGAGAACATCACTCGGCTTTTCGGGAGACCAGAACATGACTAATACCCCCACCCTCGGCTTCGTCGGCGTCGGCGTCATGGGCGAAAAGATGTGCCGCAATCTGGCTCAGAAATCGGGGCGGCCGGTGCTGGCCTGTGACCAGAACCCGGCCCCCCTGCAGCGCTTAACTGAGCACGGCGTGACAACGGCTGCCTCGTTGGCCGACTTGATGGCCAGCGTGGACATGATTTTCCTGTCCCTGCCGGGTGAGCCGCAGGTGCGCGCCGTGGTGCTGGGCGACGAGGGCCTGTTGGCGCATGCCACGGCCGGGCAGATCATCGTTGACTGTTCGACCTGCCCGGTCCGCCTGGCCCAGGAGATTGACGCGCTCGCACGGGCGAAAGGTGTCCGGTTCCTTGACGCACCCGTGGCGCGCGGCGTCACGGCGGCGGAAAACGGCACCCTGAATTTCATGGCCGGCGGCGACCAGGCCGACTTCGACGCCGTTCTTCCGTACCTGGAATGCATGGGCGGCGACATCACCTTGTGCGGGCCCGCCGGCGCCGGCCAGGCCGTGAAATTGATGAACAACATGATTGTCGTGCAAACCGTGCGCGCCATCGCCGAAGCCTTGAAGGTCGCCCAGGAATCGGGCGCCGTCGACGGCAAGGTTCTGTTCGAGACCCTGACCACCGGATCCGCCGACAGTTTCGTGCTGCGCAACCACGGCCTCAAGAGCATGCTGCCCGGCACCCACCCGGCGCAAACCTTCCCGGTCAAATACATCATGAAGGACTTGGGCTATGCGTTGGAACTGGCGGAAAGCTGCGGTGTCGTGATGACCGGCGCGGAGACCACCATGGATCTGCTGAAACGCGCCGACGACATGGATTTCGGCGACCGCTACTACACCATTCTCATCGAGGCGCTGGAACAGGCCGGTTAGGGCATATTTAAAGAATACGGAGCCGCTGAGGCGGCGTCTTCGGTCGATTGTCCAGCCTTCCCGTTTCGTCGCGAAGACTTGACGATACCCCAACATCGCCCGCGTCTCCTCTCCTAATGGGAAGGCCGGACAATCGATCTCTGTGATTCCGAATTCTTTAAACATGCTCTAAGGCGAAAGTTTGGATAGGTGGCCGCTTGCCTCTTGCGCTATAATCGCCTTGGTTTGAATGGAGCGTGAAGCATGTCCGGTTACAGTGTCTATATCCTGTTGGCAGCCCTGATCGCGTTATTTTGGGGGGCGCGGGCCGGACGGACCGTCGATCAGCTGATCGCCGCTGGCGACCACCTCCACCATCAGGTTCTGGCGACGGGAAAAAAGCATCCGAAAGGCGGCACTTGGGCCGAGCACAGTCGCTGGATGACGGAAAACTGACGCGGTCCGTGGCCCGTTATTGACGGATATCAACCCCCAGCCCGTTGAAAAGCCCGATCGAACTGATCCAGCGCCGCCTCGCGCGCCTCTTCGCTATAGCCCTGAAACGTTAGTGTCACGGGCGTCTGCGGTAATTTCAACAGGGCGATTTGACGCACGCCCTCGGGCCCCAGGGCGATTTCCAAAGACCGCCCATCGCCGGCCACAATAACTTTGCTGCCGTTGACCTGATAGTCCGTCTCGGGAAACGCGTTGGCCAGTGAGCGGAAGAAATCCGCGTGGGTGACGGCCATTTCCTTGGTGACAACCACCGCGTCGTCAGCAGCCATGTCAGCCCCCCGCCACCGGCGGCCAGGCGGCCAAATGGTCATCTTCCGCCATGGCCCGCGTTGCGCGTTCGCCCGGCGGCACGAACAGGCCGTTGATCAAGACCAGATGGCATTGCTCCAGCGGGACGTTCAAGGAATTGAAGGCGTCGTCGGGCGATGCGCTGTCGTCGACGTTCAGATCGGCCTCATTCTTTTCCGCGCCGGCCGGCAAATACTGGCCCAGCGACGCGTAGAGCTTGATGCGAATCTTCATTTCCGCGGTACGCGGCTACTGTGAATGCGCCACGTAGGCTTCCATGAAGCGGTTCGGATCGGCCATCAGTTCGGCCTTCCACTCGCCCAGCGCCGTGCGGTTCTGGATCAATCCCCGCAACACACCGATATGGTCGGTGCGGCCAAGGCTCAAGGCGCCGACGATACAATCGCCGTCGAACTCCAGGCGCAGGTAATGGAACCCGTCGTTGTCCACCACCACGGCCTGTTCGCCGCCCTCGACCCCTTGCCAGGCCCCGAAGGACGCCGACACCAGGCCGACCGTGTCCAAAACGTTCATCACCAGACTGCCGCGATAGGGGGCATCCTGGCCAGCCATGTTCAAGGCCGCGGCGCGGGCGTGATCGACGGCTGTCGGCTGAATGGCATGGACGGACCAGCCGCCGGTGGAGAAGTCCGGTCCCTGGGCGCAATCGCCGGCCGCATAAATGCCATCAACGGATGACATGAGGCGGTTGTCGACGACAATCCCCTCTTCCACCTTCACGCCGGAGCCGTCCAGGAAGCCGGTATTTGACGCAACACCGGCGGCCACGACCACCAGATTGGCGGGCAACCGGGAGCCGTCGTCCAATTCGACGGACAAACCGTCGCCGTCCGCCACCTTGGTGACCCGCGCGCCCGTGCGGACATTGACACCCTTCGCTTCACACCAGCGCTTGATCATATCGCCGCCGACTTCGTCCATCATGCGCGGCAGCATGCGGTCTTCCATCTCGACGACGGTCAAATTGACGCCGCGCGACACCAAGGCTTCCAGAATTATGCAGGCGATGAACCCGGCGCCGATCAAAATGACGTCGGCGCCGTCATCGGCCAGGCCGATGATCTGGCGGGAATCTTCCAAGGTCCAGCAATGGTGTACGCCGGGCTGATCCAGGCCCTCTACAGGCGGCTTGATGGGGCTGGCGCCGGTGCAGATCAGAAGCTTTGAATAGTCCTGGGAACTGCCGTCTTCCAACGTCAGCTTGCCGGCCCCCGGGTCAACGCCGGCGACGCGGCCTTCGCGGTACTGAATTCCATTGGTGTCATAATGGCCGTCCGTCTTGCGCAGATAGGTGCCGCTCTCATCGATCCTGCCGGTCAGGTAATAGGGAATAGCCATTCGCGAATAAGGCGGCTCCGGCTCATTACCGATCATCACCACCGGCGTGCTGGGGTCCGTCTTGCGCAGGGTTTCGGCGGCGACCACGCCGGACGGGCCGGCGCCCACGACTACATAGGTCATCGAAGTCTCCTCATATTCGGCTCAAATTCGGCATACGATTGGCGGAGAGACGCCCAGCGGGCGGCGCTCAAACAGCACCGTCCACCGAGATCCATTTCCCCTCCCCGCTTAACTGCTTAGAGCGTCAGCCGGCTCAAGGTTTCGTTGCTGGGCACCCCATCAGGCGTCCAACCGCGAACCTCATAGTATTCCGGCAGCATCTTCTCCAAACCGTTGGTCTTGCCTTCGGCCGGGCCTGACTTCGCCGCGTCCTTGACCAGACGCGCCGGCAGATTGTCGTCCTTGCCGGTGAAGCCCGCGGCCAGATTGAACTGACGTTCCAGGTTCCAGATGCGCTCACCAACCTCGACCAGCTTCTCCGACGTCCATTCGCCCTCGCAGGCCGCGTTGATTTGCGGCGCCACATCGTCCAGCGTCCAGGCGAAAGACGTAAAGATGCACAGTCCGGCACTGTCGAAGGCCGCCGTGGCATCCTGGAAGGCCTTGACCAGACCGGCCTTGCCGTCGGTTTCCAGAGGATCGGTCTTTTCCGGAATCCCCAGCACCTCGGACGCCACCGTGTAGCTGCGAAGATGGCAGGCCCCACGGTTCGAGGTCGCATAGGTCAACCCCATGCCTTGGATGCCACGCGAATCATAGGCCGGGAATTCCTGACCCTTGACCGACATGGACAGTTCCGGCTTGCCATGTTTCTCACACAGCAACTTGGAGCCAAGACCGATTTCGGCACCGAAACCTTCGCCCCGTCCGGTCAATTCGACCAAGGTGGTCAGCGCTTCGGCGCTGCCGAACTTGACCGCCAGGCCATCCGTGTCCTTGTCGGTGATGACGCCTTCTTCGTAAAGCTCCATGGCGGCACCGACCGTGGCACCGAACGAGATCGGATCGATGCCCTGCTCATTGCAGATGAAGTTGGCGAAGGTCAACGCATCGAGATCATCGACCCCCGTGGCAGCGCCCAGCGCCCAGGCCGCCTCGTATTCCAAGCCGCCCGACGCCTTTTGATATTCGGGCCGGTCCTTGACGGTGTAGTGGGTGCGGTCGATGGTCGACACCCGCCCGCACGCGATGGTGCAGCTGAAGCAGGCCTGATTGGTAACCAGGTTCGGCTTGCCGTCCGATTCGCGCGGTTCCGCCATGGCTTCGGCGGAGATGTTGTTGGCGCCTTCGAACTGGACGTCACGGTGGTTGCGGGTCGGCAACGCGCCCGTTTCGTTGATGACGTTCATCAACACCTGGGTGCCAAAAGCCGGCAGGCCCTGGCCGGTGACGGCGTTTTCAGCCAACACGGCCTTGCCTGCCGCAACGGCATCGAAGAAGGCGCCGGAATCTTCCACGGCAACGCCTTTGGTGCCTCGAATGCCCACGGCCTTGAGGTTTTTCGACCCCATCACCGTACCGACGCCGGAACGTCCAGCAGCACGGTCC
>CAZQPC010000161.1:0-11072 GCA_964595005.1 uncultured Magnetovibrio sp. | reverse complement strand
TCAGGTCCGGTGCCGAGGGCGCGGAAAACAGGGAAAGTATTCTAGGTTATTTTGTCCGCTGTTACGGGGCGAACCGGACCTGAAAACCGGTTAACTTTGACGACCGAGGTTGTCCCACAACGGACATTCCCAAAATCTGATAAGTTTTCGTGCAGCAGCGCCATTTCAGGAAGGAACGCCTCATGCCGCATCGTTCGATCGGCGACATCACCGTCGCCCGCATTCTGGAGATGAACTACGCCTTCGACCGGTTTGAATTCTACCCCAATACGACAGAGGACGATTGGGCACCGCATTTGGACTGGCTCACGGAGGAGGGCGGCCTGGACCCAACCACCAAAGAGATGGTTCTGCCAATTCAGAGCTATGTTGTCCGAACCTCCCATCACACCATCTTGGTCGATACATGCGCCGGCAACGACAAGGATCGACCCCACCGGCCCGGTTGGCACATGAAGACTGATGACAACTATATGATGGCCCTTGCCGCGGAAGGTTTGGCGCCGGAGGATATCGACTATGTGATGTGTACTCATTTGCACCTCGATCACGTCGGATGGAACACCAGGCTTATTGATGGCCGCTGGGTGCCAACCTTCCCGAACGCGAAATATGTGATGTCGAAAAAAGAAGTCGATACCTGGAACGCCGAAGGCAACCCGTCTGCCATGCTGCCGATGATCGACAGCGTGCTCCCTGTCATCGAAGCTGGCCAGGCCGAACTGGTATCGAGCGATTTCGCGCTCGATGACGACGTCTGGCTCGAACCCTCGCCCGGCCACACGCCCGACCATTTCTCGGTCAAATTCGCCTCGAAAGGCAAGGGGGCGGTCATGGCCGGTGACCTCATGCATTCACCGGTGCAATGCCTTCATCCCGAATGGGCGGCGCGCCCCGATTGGGACGTCGACCTCGCCCGCGATACCCGCCGGAAATTCATGGAGAAATACAGCGAAACCGACGAGCTGGTCTGCATGGCGCATTTTCCGCTTCCATCGGTCGGCCAAATCGTCGCGAACGGCGATGCGTTCCGGTTCAAGTACGATGATGGACCGTGGACGTAGAAGACTTTTTCTTACTGATAAGGGTGACGCGGAAGGCGTGAGTGCCAAAATTCGCACCGCCGATTTTAATGTCCGCTGTCAGGGGGGGGTGAAACCGGACCTCATTTTGGGCCGCTCGAAACGTCTCAAGCTGATCCCTTGCGGTCTTGTCAGTCTATTATCGTGAGGCCGGATCAGGTCCCAGCTGATGAGATTTTGTTTCGAACTCGCCTTGTAGGCGGCGAATTTCGCTATCGAGTTCGAAAATCAATTTCGCTGATTCTTGATGCATCGTGAGCAAACGCTCAACCTTACTCTGGAGGCTCGCCGTTTCATCGATATTCACGTCGAAATCCATGCTAGGAAAACTAGAATCACCGCCAAGCAGCCACATGGGCGGTACATTTAAAACACCTGCAAGCATCTGCAGTTTGTTGGCCCGCGGTTCGGATCGATCAGTTTCCCAGTTTTTGACGGTTTTTGACAACACACCGATGCGGCGGGCAAGTTGCGAAGTAGATAAGCCTCGCGCCGCTCTGGCCTTTTGAACACGTCCGCCGAGTGTGTCGTCGGTAACCTTCGGTTCGTCAACCAGTTTCAACGTATTCTTCTTCATATCCGGCCCGTCTTTCTCGCAGCGAGAAATATATTTACTGGTCAAAACATTTGATGTCAAAAGTTCTGACGGAATTATATTTGTGTCGTGACTGAACGAACTGTAGTTTTTTGCATGAAAACGTCGAATAAGGCGCGTGCCATCATGACGCAGGAAACTCGCCCGTCAGCCACAAAAAGCGACCCCTATCATGACGTTCTGGTCGCCCTTCGGCGGATTATTCGATCTGTTGATTTGCAATCAAAAAAGACCGCCAAGGAATCTGGGTTGACGCCGCCGCAAATCCTGATTCTTCGCGCCATTCACGACCTTGGAGAAGTCACGTCGGGGAAAATCTCCGCGCAAGTGAGTTTAAGCCAGGCCACCGTCACGACGATCCTGGACCGGCTGGAACTCCGCAATCTGATCGAGCGTTATCGAAGTGAGAAAGACCGCCGTGTCGTCCATGCAAAGCTGACGGATGAGGGGGGCACGGCATTAAGACTTGCGCCACCGCTCCTGAACGAGAGGTTTATTGAAGCGTTCTCCCGTCTCGGCGAGGCGGATCAATCATCGATCATTGATACGCTCGAAAACGTCGCGGTTATGCTGGGCGGCAGGGAATTGGACGCCGCGCCGATCCTGGATGTGAACCCTCCGGAAGCGACGGAAAACTGAACGATCATTTAAACACCGTTGACGGCTGAAACGTCCAATAAGGCGGCAAACGGCGATCAGCGGCGGTTCCACCGCCCGCCCATTTAGGCCCGGTGCCGAAGGCGAAACGGACCCGCACGCCGCGTGATATAGTCGTTCGATGAATCGTGCGATCTTGTCGAAGCTGGTTACCGCCGTTGCCGTCGCGGCATTGGCCTTTGGCGCATCGGCGGCAGAACCCTCGGAGCTTGCGGGCGTCGTCACCCATGTGCGCGACGGCGCCACCATTGAAGTCGACAAGATCCCGATCGGGCTGAACGGCGTTTTCGCGCCGGCGGTGAACGCACGGTTCGGCAAGGCGTCTAAGCAGTTCATGGTGGAGCTTGTCTGGGGAAAGCGGGTCCGCTGCGCGTTGAACGGTGAGAACACCGGCGACCTAATCATCGGCGTCTGCTACCTGGGCGATCAGGACATCGGCGCGACGGCGGTCGGCGTTGGCCTGGCGCGCGACTGTCCGAAGTTCTCTGGCGGCAGGTACAAGGCGCTGGAGCGCGAACCCGCCCGCTCACGGATCAGGTTGCCGGCGAATTGTCGATGATCGGGAAAGATGTACCCAGGCATTGGCGGGGACGGCATAATCTTTCTCCCGCCCACCAGACGCGTTACCCGTCCCCCGTTACCCAAACAAATCCCCCTGCCGGGGCGGTGGCGGCGTTTCTTCGTCGGCCGTGAGGCTCAACTTCATATCGTCGCCCAGGAGATAAGCCACATCGCCAAATCGTGACGCCGGCGCGATCCATTCGGCCTGGCATGAGGCCGGGAGGATGACCGGCATGCGGTTGTGGATGGCGGCGACGGACGGGATCGGCGCGCGGGTGATGATCGTAAACCGCTGGCCGTCGGTCAGGCCGGCAAAGCAGAACAGGCCCCCATCGCCATTGTCGTCACCATTGGCGATTCTGTTCTTGAACCGGGCATTGCCGTCGCGGCGCCATTCGAAGTAGGCGGTCGCCGGCACCAGACAACGGTTTTCCAACAGCGGTTGAAAAGTGGGCTTCCGGTCGAGGGTTTCGGATCGCGCGTTGATGATCGGCTTGTTGTCCCAATCGACGCTGAGGCCCCAGGTCATGGTCGCCGCACCCGAGAAATTGACGATCAAGGCACCATTGGTCGGGCGGATTTCGCCCGTCGCGAAGGCAGAGGGCAACTCGTCCAATCCGAACCGGCGGGCCAGGTCGCGGGGGCGGGAACTCAGTTCAAACCGGGAACACATGAGCTCACCATAACCATATTCAGGGAACTTCCATAGGCCCCTGGCAACAGCCCGCCGATTGTCCTAACGTCGAGACCATGAACAACGAACGGAAAACCGTCATCGTCACCGGGGCGAGCCGCGGCATCGGCCATCAGACCGCCCGGTTGTTTCTTGATCGCGGCTGGCAGATCATTACATGTTCGCGCGAAGAGGCGCCGCCGGAATGCGGCCGCGATCCCAATTGGACGTGTCATATTGCGACGGACCTCGGTGATGCCGAGAGCCTTGCCGCCTTTATCGAGGAAGCGAACGGTTTTCTCGCCGGCCAGCCGTTGCATGCCCTGATCAACAACGCCGGGATGTCGCCGAAAACGACCTACAAGGAGCGCCTGGGTTGCTTGAATGGCGATCTGGACGCCTGGCACGAGGTCTTTGAGCTGAATTTTTTCGCGCCGCTGAAATTGTCGCGCGGGTTCGCCGGCGCGCTGACGAAGGCGAAGGGTGCCATTGTCAACGTCACCTCGATCGCCGGTCACATGATCCATCCCTTTGCCGGATCGGCCTATTCCATTTCGAAGACGGCGCTTTCCGGTTTAACGCGGGAAATGGCCAATGAATTTGGTGAGCTTGGCGTCCGGGTCAATGCCGTCGCGCCGGGAGAGATCGAGACGGAAATGATTCAGCCGGAATACGAAATGCTCATTCCGCGTATTCCGCTGGGGCATATGGGAACGCCGCAAGAAGTGGCGACAACCATCTATTACCTATCATCGGATGATTCCAGCTACGTGACCGGGACGGAAATTTGGGTCACCGGCGGTCAGCATATGTTTTAGGCCAGGCGGATTTCGATGGCCAACCAGCATACCCGGCGCGAGAACGCCGTCCTCTTGCATCATCCCGATGCCGTTGATTTGGGGCGCGAGAAAATCATGGGCCGGCAAGCGGCCGGCGCGGGATTTCTTGAAGGCTTCGTCCGCCATGCCGGGGTCGACAAGTTCTTGTGTCATGTCCTTGAGCCTGGCCACGGAGATGATTTCGCGGCCCGTGTTGAAGCGTTTGCGGGTAACGCCAAACCTTCAGTCAGTGTTGCGCTGAACGGCATGTCCGAGCTTGCGGAAACGGACCGGACACTTGTTATTCCCGATCCAGCCCTCGGCGTTCACGCCTGGCGCCGCCGGGGATTGGGCGCCCGCCAATACAGTCTGTGCGGGATCAATCATACGATTGCCTCCGACGGCGCCATGGACGGCTTGGGGGCGCTGCTGACGTCACCGGTTCAGCCCTGGGACGCCGTGATATGCACGTCGCGTTCGGTGAAGGCGGTGATTAGCCGGATTCTCGACAATCAAGCCGATTTTCTAAGCCGGCGCGGCGGCGGCGCGTTTACGGTGCAGGCCAAGTTGCCGGTCATTCCGCTGGGCGTTAATTGCGACCGGTTTGCGACGGGTGAGGACCGCGAACGGATTCGCGCCTCGCTTCGCCGCGGTCTTGGGATCGGTGATAATGACGTGGTGTTCTTATTTTTCGGACGCCTCAGTTTTCACGCCAAGGCGCATCCTTTGCCCATGTACCTGGCCTTGGAAGAAGCGGCGCGCAGGACCGGAAAACGCGTACATCTGCTGCAGACGGGACGTTTCCCCAACGACGGGATCGAGAAGGAATTTCGAGACGGCGCGCGCCAGTACGCACCGTCCATCAACTCGATCTTCCTGGATGGCCGCGATGAGGCGGTTTGCCGCGATGTCTGGTATGCGGCGGATGTGTTCACGTCGCTTTCGGATAACGTCCAGGAAAGCTTCGGATTGACGCCCATCGAGGCCATGGCGGCCGGATTGCCCTCGGTCGTTTCCGACTGGAACGGATATCGCGACACGGTACGCGACGGCGAAGATGGGTTCGCCATTCCCACCTGGTTGCCGCTGCCGGGTTCCGGTGGCGACCTGGCTTTGCAAAATGATGCGTTGGTCAGCGACGGCGAACGGGACCGTAACTACAATCACTATTGCGGGGTCGTCAGCCAATGCACCGCCATTGACGTCGCATCGGCCGTGGACGCCTATGCCGTGCTGATGGAAAATGAAGGCCAGCGGAAGGGAATGGGCGCATCGGGCCGGCAGTTCGCCCGGCAGAACTTTGATTGGCGGGTGATTGTCGGCGCCTATCAGGATCTGTGGCGGGAATTGGCACATATTCGCTCGCGCACCCAGGAAATTGCCGGATTGACCGACGGCCGGCCTGTTCATCCCCTGCGCGATGATCCGTTCACGTTATTTACCGGCTATGCATCGGCGACGATTGACGGGGCGACGATGGTCCGCCCGTTGATCCGGGATGGCGAAAATTTCATTGCCCGTTTTCAACAATTGCGGACCACGCCCATGAACGATTTCGCGGCGGCCGCAATGCTTCCCCAGGCGGCATTGGATCAGTTGCTTGGTCTTTTGGCCGATGGTGCCGCGCGCGATGTCTTCGCTCTGGCGAAAGACCTTCCGGAAGATACCCAGTATCGATTACCCAGGACGTTGGCATGGCTGGCGAAATTGGGCGCAATTTCTCTTCAATCGACGGGCGCCGGCGTTCAATCGAGCACGCAAGCCATATCGGGAAATAGTGAGACGTCGCGCTTGGTGGCACTGGGATTGGCCGCTGGCGGGCGTGGCGCCTGGACAGCCGCCCGGGACTATTTTGTCCAGGCACTTAGGGTCGATCCCGGCGATTCCGCGGCCAATACGGAATTGGGGAAACTGCAGGCCCGTCAAGGGGATTTGGATGCCGCCATCAGCAGTTTCGACAGATCTCTCAGCCGGGAACCCGGCGGTCTTTCCGCGCAGCGGAATATGGGAAAAGTCCTGCTTTTGGCGGGCCGGGGCCGGGAAGGATTGGAAGCCCTGGAGAAGGCCGGCAGTCTGGCCCCGGAGGATGCCGAAACGCAATATTTGTTGGGAACGGCGTATCGGCGGATGGGAGAAGCCAACAAGGCTTTGGCCGGTTTGGAGCGATGCATCGAATTGGATGCCAATCGCACCGACGCGTATACCCACCTTGGCCTGGTACGAAAAAGCCTGGATCGGCGCGATGACGCCGCGGCGTCATTTGACCGGGCGCTGGAAATTGACCCCCACAATGTCTATGCGCGCGCTGAGTTGCTGAACCTGAATACCGAAGCAGCCGGTCGGGAACGATTGGCGGGATCATCCCGGGGGCGCCGGGTGGCGTTGCACTTTAACCGGCGCGGGCAATTCGCAGTGTTGGAAGCGTTATTGAATTCTCTCAATGTCGACCACTGGCCGATGATCACCGGTGACGGCCGCGCCTTGCAGGAATTCGACCCACAAGTGACGATTATTGCGGGGGAACATGCATCATCGATCCGTTCCTTGACCGCCGCTTCGATCGTCAATTTACGATCAGGTCTTGCGTCCGAGAACTTTTTCACCCGGGTAAAAGATCCGGGTGACGCCGTGTGTGTCACCAGTGATCACGTGGCGGCCGATGTGCGGAAACAAAGCAACCTCTCGGAAACGCAAATATGGGTGACCGGGACGCCGGCCCTTGACCCTTTGTTCCGGGGTGATGTCATCACCTTGCCCGAAGGGCTGTCAGCGAACGCGCCGACGGTTTTGTATGCGCCGGCGGACCGGACATTCCTTTCTTCGGCGGGGCTTTTGATGCGCCGGCCCATCGAGTTGCTGCGCGGCGGAAGAAATGACATCAACGTGATTCTCAAGCCGCATCCGAATTCTTGCGAACAAACCGGCGGATGGCTGGACGAATGGTCCGACCTGATGGCCAGCGAGCCGAATGTCCATGTTTGTACGGATCCGACAATACCGGCAATTTCATACATGCCGCACGCCGACGTCATGGTCTCTGACGCGACCAGCGCGATGCTGGAGTTCTTGGCCCTGGACCGGCCACTGATACGGGTTCTTAACCCGGAGAAATTCCGTGACGAAACCCACTATGATCCGTCCGGTTATGAATGGGCTTGGCCGGATATGGGGGAAGAAGTTCAAGATGTCGAATTATTATCCGAGACCGTCGCGCGCGTCGTCGACGGTGACGATACATACATCCAGCAGAGAGCCCGTTATCGCCAACATATTTTTGCCGATTTGAAGGATGGCCGAGCCGCCGACCGAATTGCCGCTCATATCTCGGCGATGGACAGTTAAACCCGGAAGTTACCCCCAGATTTTGGGTCATGAAGCCATTTACCCACAATATATAGAATAGTACACTGTTCGATCAAATCTCGATGCGGGGTCTGAGGAACCCGCAGGGTTTGTTGGGAGAATGTAGGCATGGCTGAAAGAACTCCGGAGGCGGGCAGCCCGCCGGAATCGGTAATTGTTGAGGACCAAGACGGACCCACGGCTCCCGACAGGCGCCTTGAGGGCGAACGAGACACGCCGCAATTGCCAGCGGGAGGTTCTGATGGATTGACCGTTGAGAACTGGCAAAAGCCGTTCCACTTAAGATATCGACTGGCGGTTCTGGGCGGTCTTGGCTTGTCGGTGGGCTGGATGTGGGCGGCGCATTCTTTTGTTCAGACCCAAATGGGTTGGGAAAATGTTGTTCAACTTCTCCCCCACGAAATTACCGGTGTCGCCGTTGGCATCCTGACCCCGCTGGCCATGTTGTGGATGGTGGTCGCCTTTTTCGAGCGTGGCCGCCACCTCAGTCATGAGACAGAAATGTTGCGCTGGCATTTGCGCCAATTGATCTACCCGTCGGACCGTGCCCAATCCCGGATCAATGAGATCACCGACAGCCTTCGCCGGCAGGCCCGTGACTTGACCAACGTATCCGAAGATGCGGCGCGCCGCGGCGAAGTCGTGAGCAATCAACTACGACAAAGGACCTTGGATTTGGCCCAGGTATCCGAGGATGCTGATTTGCGTTCACACGCGGTTTCCGATGCCTTGCGGCGGCAGACCGAGGACCTGCAACGGATGACCGGCGAGGCTGCCGACAAAACCCAAGGTGCCGGCGATATTCTTGAGCAGCGGGCACGTGCCCTGACGGCTTCGGCCGATCGTGCGGCAACGCGTGCCGAGGGTCTGGCGGAACTGCTGGGTGAGCGTACCGACGATCTCGGCCGAGCGGCCGAATTCACAGGTGAGAAAACCTTGGAGAGTGCTGAAATTCTGGATCTTCGCCGCGAGCAGCTTGAGGCGGCGGCGGATACGGTTGCGACACGGGCACAAGAGGCGGACGAAGTTCTGCGCGAGCGGGTTTCTGCGCTGATGGGGACGTCCGAGGATGCGGCGGCAAAAGTTCGCGCCAGCGCCGAATCCATCCATGGACATACGCGAGACATGGCGACGCAGACAGAACGGTCTGGCGCCGAAATGGACCGGTTGAAGGATACCTTGGGCGCTCAGGCCGAACATCTGCACATCATTGCCGAACAGGTCAGTGACCGAACGTCGGAAATCGAAGAATCATTGACCCGTCAGGCGACCGTGTTGCTGGAGACCAGTGACCGCGCCAACGTCGGCATCCGCGCATCGGGCGAGGCCTTCAGCGCACAAGCGCGAAATCTGGAAGCGTCATCTGAACGGGTTGCCGAGCGCGCCGGCGCGGGCCGCGACGCATTGCGCGAACAGGCAAGAGACATGGGTGCCTTGGCCGACGAGGCGGAGACCAAGATCACTGTCGTCGGCGACGGTTTGGAGCGCGGATCCCATCTCCTTTCATTGATAGCCGAGAAGGTTCTGGCCGAAGTCGCCCGCGTCGGCGATGGGTTGAATGAACGTTCCGAAGCATTGGAACGGATGTCAGACAATGCCGCGTCCAAACTTGCCGAAGTCGGAGATCGCATAACTGAACAATCGAATATTCTAGAGCGGAAATCGAGGCATGGCGTCGAATACATTGCCTCAGCCACACAGGCCTTCCACCAACGCGCGGAGGAATTGGAATCGGAGACCGACAAGGCCGGGATACGGTTGGCCGGCGCGACTGAGACATTGGCACGCAGCGGTGAATTGGTTAGCCGCGCGGTTGAAAAGGGCGGGCGGGAAATTGATTCCGTATCTGATACGTTATCCGCCGCCGGCGAGCAGGTCGTCAAGTCGTCGGAGCAGGGAGGCCGAATGGCGTCGGCATTCAAAGGACATCTGGAAGGTATTTCCGACGCGTCGTCGCATGCCGTTGAACTTTTGGACAACCTGGGAAAATCTGTCGTCGAAAATACCCGCGAATTGGGTCTGAACGCCAGCGCCGCCATTGGCGACGTCGAACGCGTGGCTTCCGTGCTTGAGGTGCAGGCCGGACAATTGACGGGCCTTTCTTCACGTGCGGCGACCATGTTGGTCAATACCGGGAAAGTCATGCGCGAACGTGTCGCGGACTTGGATGCAGCGACGGAAAAGGTCGAAGGACGTCTTTCTGTGGTTAATGATGATATGCAGACATCGCTTACGGATTTGATGTCCTCATCCAACGATGCGGCCGGCCGGGTCCGCGCCATGGTTGACCTCTTGCGGGCCAGCGCCAGCACGCTGGTGGAAACGGGTGAGTTGGCTGTCGCGGAGGTGTCGCGAACGGGAGAGACCTTTGATCGGCAATCGGGAGATCTAACTGACGCAGCTGATAAGAGCGCCCAACTGCTTTCCCTGGTAACGGAAGTTATGGTTCGCCAGTCGGAATCTCTGAATTCCGCGACCGACAAAGCGAAAGTCGAAATGGATTCCCTTGCAGATATGTTCATGCGCCGTTCAATGGAATTGGACTCCCTAACCGACCGCACCCGCGAAAGCCTATCGGAGGCCGGCGACGGTTTGCAGTCTGCAGCCGGCGAATTGGCAAATGCCTCAGACGCGGCCGCGCGGCGGGTCGATAATGCAGCGGGCAGATTGGCACAAGGCCGCAGCGATCTTGATGACACGGCAACCGTCGCAGAGGCGCGAATTTCGAATGTTGCAATGGCAATGCGGGATGAGCTTGAACGCGTTTCCACCGCTACGGGGACCGAAGTCACAACAATGGCGTCCCAAGTGAAGGAAGAAGTTGGAGATGTGGCGGAAGCGTCATTGACCCATATTCGAGACGTTGCTTCGACGGTAAGAATGGAAATGGGTGAGACGGCGACGGTGTCTATCAGCCGCATTAAGAATGTTTCCGCGGTTGCAACCGATGAGGTTGGCGTGGCCGCAGAAACCTCTCAGTCACACATTACAGATGTCACGGCGAGTATGCGCGAGAACGTTGAACTCGCGACCCATTCGTCGGGTCGCGCGGCCGCGAACCTTGAAGGCATTGCACAGTCCCTGAAAGGTCACATTACGGAATTGGAATCTTCGTTGGATCAGTCACGCGACCGCTTCGACGATGTGGGCGAGCTTTTGCATCGCAGTTCCACGGACCTGACGGAGGCTTATAACGCTGCGTCAACGCATGTGCAGTCATTTGCCGACACATTGAACCAGCAATCGACCGGCCTGCGCTCGGCTTCCACGGAAGCCGGTGTCCAACTGAGCATCAACGGTGTGCCGGTCACTGTGGCGACAGA
>CAZQPC010000160.1:0-11102 GCA_964595005.1 uncultured Magnetovibrio sp. | reverse complement strand
GCCAGGGCGGCGAACTCGCGCTGCAGCCATTTCAGGGTCTCGGAATCCTTGACGAACTTATCGCCCGAGACGACCGTACCGATCATCAGGTTGGGGGCGTCCGGCTGGCCGTCGAAGACCGCGTCGAAGCAGTCGGTGGCGGCGCGCACCAGGTCCGGGTCGGACTGGATCATGCGGTCCGCGTCGGGCAGTTCGCCGTGGCGGCGGCCGAAGGCCGTCAGATCCACGTCGAACTGGATCAGGTGGCTGGCGACGATCAGGTCGCCGACGCGCATGTTCGCCATCAGGCCGCCGGCGACGCCTGAGAAGATCAGTTTGTCGGGGCTGTAGAGATCGATCAGCATCTGCGTGCAGATGGCGGCGTTGACCTTGCCGACGCCGCACTGGGCGAGGACGATGTCGGTGCCGGCGAAATCGCCGCGGCTGACGGTGATGCCGGCGTGTTGGGCCTCGGCGCTGATCGCCATTTCGGCGCGCAGCAGGGTGACCTCTTCTTCCATGGCGCCGATGACGGCTAGCATATGTCTCTCCTGTTCACGGCACTCTAGCGCCGTTCGGCAAAAAACGCCGTCAATAAATCGCCGCAAGCGCGCTCCATGACGCCGCCGATCACCTCGGGCGCATGGTGGGTGGTGGCCTGGCGAAAGATCCGCGGCCCATGCTCGACGCCGCCGCCTTTCGGGTCATAGGCGCCGAAGATCAATTTTCTGATCCGCGCGAAGGAGATCGCCGTGGCACAGAGCGCGCAGGGCTCCAAGGTGACGTAAAGATCGCAATCGGGCAGACGCGCCTCGCCCCGCGCGGCGGCGGCGGCGCGGATCGCCAGCACTTCGGCATGTGCCGTCGGGTCCGGGATTTCCTCGACCCGGTTGCCGGCGGCGGCCAATACCTCGCCCGATTCGAACGCCACCACCACGGCGCCCACGGGCACCTCGCCTCGCGCCGCCGCTGACCGGGCCTCAAACAGAGCCTGGGCCATGAAATCATTGTCCGCCATGCCATCAACCTGCCCAGCACCCCCGGGCGGGTCAAGGTGCGCTTGTTCACGCGCCATGCACTGGTAGAGTGCCGCCATGTCCGAGATTGGCGCGGGAAAAAAGGCCGAGCGCATCGCCAAGGTGGTGGCGCGGGCCGGCCTGTGTTCGCGGCGCGAGGCCGAGCGCTGGATCGCCGACGGGCGGGTCCGGGTCAACGGCACGGTGCTGAGCACGCCAGCCGTCACGGTCACCGATGCGGATATGGTGCTGGTCGACGGCAACCCCCTGCCGGCGGCGGAAAAGACGCGGTTGTGGCGCTATCATAAGCCGCCGGGGCTGGTGAGCACCAACCGTGATCCGGAAGGCCGGGCGACGATCTTCGAACGCCTGCCGCGCGATCTGCCCCGGGTGATCACCGTCGGGCGCCTGGACATCACCTCGGAAGGCTTGCTGTTGTTGACCAACGACGGCGAATTGGCGCGCCGGCTGGAACTGCCGGAAACCGGCTGGACGCGGCGCTACCGGGTGCGGGTTTACGGCACCGTCGATGAAGCGCGGCTGGCCAAACTGGCCGGTGGCATCACCGTTGAAGGGGTGCGCTATGGCCCGGTTGAGGCGGTCTTGGAAAGCCGGCAGAAAAGCAATTCCTGGCTGGACGTCAAACTGAAGGAAGGCAAGAACCGCGAAGTGCGCCGCATCATGGCGCATCTGGGCCTCGATGTGAGCCGCCTGATCCGTGCGGCCTACGGGCCCTTTCAGTTGGGCAACATGGCGCGCGGCCAGGTCGAGGAAGTAACCGGCAAGGTCATGCGCGAACAGATCGGCGGACTGGACAAGCCCGGGCGCGGCGGCGGCCATTCATGAGTGGCACGGCATGAGCGGCGCGGCATGAGGATCGTCGGCGGCATCTACAAGGGCCGGCGCCTGCAGGCCCCCGCCGGCGACGATGTCAGGCCGACCTCGGACCGGGTGCGCGAGGCGGTGTTCAATGTATTGTTGCACGGCTTGGCCGACTGGCCGGGGGACTTGGCCGGTGTCTCGGTGGTCGATCTTTTTTGCGGCACCGGCGCGCTGGGCCTGGAGGCCCTGTCCCGGGGCGCCGGCCACGTCACCCTGGTCGACCGGTCCGGCGGCGTTTTGGCGGCGGCGCGGAAAAACGCCGCGCTGGGCGTTGAGGCGACCCGTCAGGTGACGATCCTGAAGATCGATGCGACCCAACTGGCGCCGCCGCCGCGCGCCGCCCAGGCACCCTGTGGCCTGGCCTTCCTGGATGCCCCCTATGGGGCCGGCTTGACGGTGCCGGCGCTGGGCAGCCTGAAAAACCGGGGCTGGCTGGCGCCGGGCGGCCTGGCGGTCTGCGAAGTGTCGGCCGATGAGGAACTGGCGCCGCCGCCGGGCTACACGGCCCATGACGAGCGCACTTACGGCGCCGCCAAGGTGGTGTTCCTGCAGCTTCGCGATTGATCGGCCTTGGCCAGGTCGGGGAGACCTTTGACCCTGAGACGCATGGCGCGGTGGCGGTCGATCTCACCGGGTGGCGCCACATCCCACCACCATTCTTCCCCGTCGGCAAAGATCGGCGCGCCGAACAGCGGATCAATTTTTTCGATCGGGTTTTCGTCGACGGTGATCAGACGCAGGACTTCCGTGATCAGCACCACGCGGCCCGGATGGTGCTGCAGCAACGCCAGGTGATGATCGATGATCGAGCGTCCGAAGGCGTCGCGGGCCGCATCGTCGGCAAAGGGGCGATGCGCCTGCAACCAGTCCAGTAACGGCAGCGGAAGCTGCGCCAGGACATTTGTGGAGACGACGAAATCAGCGCCGGCAATCATCGCCGGATCGGGCCGCGGCTCACGGAGCGCCCCCAAGGCACCGCCCTTGGCCAGATTTCGGTCGATGACGCCTGAAATGATCTCGCAGGATTTATCGCGCGATCCAATGGGCGGCGGTGGGCGCGCGCCGATGGGGTCCGCCGTGACGGCCTGGGAATAGACGGCCGGCGCGATACCGCTGATATCGGCGGCAATCAGGCGGACATTGTCGAACCGGGCGGCCTGGCGCCGCGCCGAGTTGGGATGCACGATGTCGATCAGATCGACCCGGCCGAAGCGCGCCGCCAGATCATGCAGCGGCACATCGAGAAGCGCGCCGGAGCCCAGCACCACCGCGTGGCCGGTGTCCTGACAATCCGCCGCGGCGTCGATGATCAGCCGGCGCGTCGCCGTCAGATGCGGCGCCCAGGCGTCGTGGCAGCGTTGATGGCGGGCCTCCAGGGAGATGATTTCCCGGCCATAGCCCATCTGCTTGACCCATTTCGCCGCCGGCAGTCTCAGGTGTTGGAAAAATTCGACAATCATGGCCGTGGTGTTCCGGTGGTCCGTTGGGCAATCGGCGGGCCGGTCAATTGTCAGCCGCCATGCATCGTGCCATCATCGTATGGTAACGCGGTTCGTCAACCGGTTCGAGAAATGAGAAAGCTGGGCAATTCAATACGGGCTTGCATGGGAACGCTGCTGGCGGCTTTGCCAGGAGCATTTTTATTGGCTTTTTTGCCGGCTTTTTTGATGTCCGGACCACTGCACGCCGCCGCCAAGCCGACCGAAGTGCTGTTCGTCTATCCGCCCGACGGCTGGCGGCTGGGCTTCCAGACCCAGGTCGGCAAGATCCGCTTTTATGAATACCTGCCGGCCGGCGAGAGCGTCTCCGACTGGACCGAGATGATCACCGTGCAGATCATCGAAAATACCGGCGAGCTGAACCCCGCGGAGATGGCCCGCAATTTGCGCACCCGGTTCATTACGGAATGCGCCAAGCTGTCCTACCGGGGGCCGGACCGCTTCAACATGGGCGGCTACCTGGCGGCGCGGCTTTATGTGGAATGCTCGGACGCCACCGCAGCCAAACGCCCCGGCAGGGCCAAGTACCGCAAGCATGAGGTCGCCGCCTATCAGATCATTCAGGGCAAACGCGATATTTACGTCATCGAACGGGCCTGGCACGGGGCTTCGCGCAGCCACCCGGGCGCCCCTTACGGGCGGTCCGACCTTTGGGGCTGGGATGGTTTTTGGCACGGCGTCGAGGTTTGTGATTCGGTGCAACGCGACCGGCCCTGTTTCGGGCTTGGCCTGTTGTCGCCGGAAAAAGCCGACATCTTCGTCTCCCAGGTTGACCCCGTGCTGCCCTACGGCTGCGATTATTTCCGTGTCCTGACGGTGCTGCCGGACCTCGGCAAGCCGGCCAAACCAACCATGGTGGTGCCAGTCAAACTGGGCCTCGGTCCTTTCGGAGATTCAAAAAACGAATTGGCCTTCGTCGGCGAGCTACTGGGCGCCCACCAACAGAACCGGCCGGCCGCCGTGATCCTGACCCTGTCGAGGAGGGCCCTGGCCGGCATCTATCGCACGGACTTCGCCAAGACCGAACGCGATGCCGCCGCACTTCGCCAATTGTTGATTGACGGCGGGGTGCCGGCCGGACAGTTGCACGAGACCGTGAATGCCAGCTGTCCCGGTTCGTCATAAGCGCTGCGATGAGACTGATGGCTTACCAAAGTCGGCGGACACCATAACCGTCGAGTGTTTCGTCGATGCTGACGAGGTGACAGCCTTCCCATTGTGCCTGGACGACCAGCATGCGGTCGAAGGGGTCGCGGTGGCCCGTAATATACGGCAGTTTTTCATATTCCCGGCAATGCGGCGGCGTCAGCGGCAAAAATTGGAAGCCGGAGTCGCGAACGCCCTCTTCAAACTCGCCGGGCGGGTTGAGTTTTCCGAGGCTTCGTTTGATGGCGAACTCCCAGGCGCTGACCACGCTGACCAACACCTCGTTCGCCGGGTCGTTGAGATTATCGCGAACGGAGGCGGGCAGCCGCTGGTCATCGAAAAGGGACCACAATACGGTGTGGGTGTCGGCTAACAGCCGCATCAATCGAACAAATCAGGGAAAATTTCTTCCAGGGGAATCTTCTCATCCCACCCGGGCGGTTGGTTTACCCGATCCTTGGCCCACAATCCCAATCGGCGCGGACCTGGCGATGCCGGGACAAGCTTGACGGCCGGCCGGCCGTTCCGCGCGATGATGATCTCCTCGCCGTCCTCGGCCATGCGGACCAATTTCGACAACTGTGATTTTGCCTGGTGCATGTTGATGGTGGGCATCGTCGATCATCGTCTCCATATCTTAGTCTTAGTTTAGCTAAGTTGGTGTTAAAACTCAACCCGGCGCGGAACGAAGACGCCGTAATGAGAAACGCCCATGTTGATGCCCGCAGGAGGGAAAATATCCAGTCCGAGTTTCGACGCCACGACGGGCGGGCCGATTAAGCTGCCGGAATGAGTGCTTTGACGGTCTTCGCTGTTCCGAAACCGCGCCAACCCGGCAGCCCCGC
Source organism: uncultured Magnetovibrio sp. (assembly GCA_964595005.1). Lineage (GTDB taxonomy): Bacteria > Pseudomonadota > Alphaproteobacteria > Rhodospirillales > Casp-alpha2 > UBA3470. The sequence goes on along the minus strand of CAZQPC010000160.1, from coordinate 5,735 downwards.
CGGCATCAGACGTCGATATCTTCCACCAACTGGGCGTTTTCCTGGATGTAGAGGAAGCGCTTTTCCGGGTTCTTGCCCATCAACTGGTCGACCAGGCGGGCCGTCGACTTGGCTTCCAGAATCTCTTCGTCGTTGTGGCCCGACGGGATGGTGACCCGGATCAAGGTCCGGTTGGCCGGGTCCATGGTGGTTTCCTTGAGTTGCGCCGGCGGCATTTCGCCAAGCCCCTTGAAGCGGCTGATGTCGATCTTGCCGCGGCCGGTAAACTCCTTGGCCATCAGTTCATCCTTGTGGGCGTCATCGCGGGCATACAAGGACTTGCCGCCCTGGGTGATGCGGTACAAGGGCGGCATGGCCAGATACAGGTGCCCGCTGTCGACAAGGCCGGTCAATTCCTGGAAAAAGAAGGTCATCAGCAACGATGAGATGTGGGCGCCGTCGACGTCCGCGTCGGTCATGATGATGATTTTTTCATAACGCAGATCATCTTCCATGAAGGCGTCGCCCAGGCCGCAGCCGAGCGCTTCGATCAAATCGGACAGTTCCTGGTTGGCGCGCATCTTCTCGGCCGTGGCGCTGGCGACGTTGAGGATCTTGCCGCGCAGCGGCAGGATCGCCTGGGTGTCGCGGCGCCGCGCCTGTTTCGCCGAGCCGCCGGCGGAATCGCCTTCGACGATGAACAATTCGGTGCCGTCCGAGGTGTTCCGGGTGCAATCGGACAGCTTGCCGGGAAGCCGCAGTTTGCGGGTCGCCGATTGCCGCTTGGTCTGTTTCTGGGCGCGCTTCTTGAGGCGCATCTCGGCGCGTTCGTTGACGTGCTCCAGAAGCGTCTTGGCGGCATCGGGGGCGGCCGACAGCCAGTGGTCGAAATGGTCGCGGACCGAGTTTTCGACCAACCGCTGGGCCTCCACGGTCGACAGCTTGTCCTTGGTCTGGCCCTGGAATTGCGGGTCGGAGATAAACACGGACAACATGCAGCACGCGCCGCCGACCACGTCATCGGCGGTCAGCTTGGCGGCCTGCCTGTTGCCGACCAATTCGCCGTAAGCCCGCAGCCCCTTGGTCAGGGCGCCGCGCAGGCCCAGCTCATGGGTGCCGCCCTGCGGCGTCGGCACGGTGTTGCAATAGGAATTGAGGAACGGCTCTTCATCGACCGGCCAGGCGGCGGCCCATTCGACCTTGCCCGATCCGCCGTTCAATTTCGAGGACCCGGCGAAGGGCGCCGGCGTCATCGCCTTGCGTTCGCCCAAGGCGGTGACCAGATAGTCGGACAGGCCGCCGGGAAAATGCAGGGTCGCCTTGGCCGGGGTTTCCGTGTCCATGGCCAAAAGCTTGTCGTCACAGCTCCAGCGGATTTCGACGCCGCGGAACAGATAGGCCTTGGACCGCGCCATGCGGTAAAGGGTCGCCGGCCGGAACACCTGGCGGACGCCGAATATCTTGGTGTCGGGATGGAAATTGATCACCGTGCCGCGCCGGTTGTGCACGGCGCCGACGTCCTCCAACGCGCCGTCGGGGACGCCGCGCCGGTAGGTCTGACGCCACAGGTTCTGATTGCGGGCGACCTCCACCGTCAACAGATCGGAAAGCGCGTTGACCACGGACAGGCCGACGCCGTGCAGCCCGCCCGATGTTTCGTAAACCTCGCCGGAGAACTTGCCGCCCGAATGCAGGGTCGTCATGATCACTTCCAGGGCCGAGCGGTCCTTGAATTTGGGGTGCGGATCGATGGGGATGCCGCGGCCGTTGTCGGAAATGGTCACTGAATTGTCGGCGTGCAGTTCGATATCGATATGGCTGGCGTGGCCGGCCACGGCTTCGTCCATGGAATTATCGAGAATTTCCGCGGCCAGATGATGCAGGGCGCGCTCATCGGTGCCGCCGATGTACATGCCGGGCCGCCGGCGCACCGGCTCCAGGCCTTCCAGGACCTCGATATCCTTGGCCGAATAGCCGTCCGTGTCGGGCGATTTGGTCTTGCGCGGCGGCGCCTTGGCCTTGCTTTTCGCCTTGCCGCCACCTGGACCCTTTGCCGGCTTGGCGGCTTGCGTGGCGGGACCATCGGCCTTTTGCCCAGGCTTCGTTGCCGGCGTCGCCTTGGTCTTGCGGGTGGCTTTGGTTTTCTTCATGGCGGGCTGTTGGCTGTCTTGGAATAGCTCGGTCTGCATGATCTTCCTGGCTGTCTTCAGCGTCTCGGTGGCTGCATCCTAATCAACGGGGCCCTCGGCCCGCAAGCATGATAATGTGTTAAGTGTAAACGAAATGTACAATATATTGTGGAAAATCCCTAAAATCGACATGATGCTCCTGGAACGCCCCTGGAACGTCCTTGGACCCCCCCGGGGACCTGCCCGGACCGCCGACGAGAAGGACCCGACCGATGCCAGACACCGACACCGTCGCAGATGAACCGCTTGGCGATTTGACCCTGCGCACCTTGGCCATGCCGGCGGACACCAACCCATCAGGCGATATTTTCGGCGGCTGGCTGATGGGCCAGATGGACATTGCCGGCGGCATTTCCGCGAGCCAGCGCGCCGAAGGCCGGGTCGCCACGGTGGCCGTCGACGGCTTCACCTTCCATAAGCCCGTGCATGTGGGCGACGTGGTCTGTTGCTACACCCATGTGGTCGGCACGGGCACCACCTCGGTGACCATCCTGGTCCAGGCCTGGGCGCTCAGGGGCCGCATCGCCAACACCCGGGTCAAGGTGACGGAGGGCGTCTTTACCTTCGTCGCCCTGGACGACAACGGCGACAAGCGGCCGGTTCCCGCGCCGTGACATTCCCGCGCCATGACATTCCCGCACCATGACACGCCCGTGCCATGACACCTGCCCAGTGATGGCCCAATGCCGGCCCATCAGGTGACAAGCAAGAACCCGTATCCGGCAACGGTCAGCGTCAGAATGGCGGCCAGGTCGCGATAGAATTCAAAGGTCTGCATTAAGGGGGCCCTCCCAGGGTGGTTTGTTTCACAGTGTTTTTCTTCGTGTTTTTCTTCGTGTTTTTCATTATGTTCTCAATGATCTCGTTCTGGAATATAAAGAGAACATATATGGAATAAAATTGCAACAACTTTAATGTGATCCGGCAAAGGCTTGAATCCGTAGCGCGATTTCCGCACCTTGAATTGTCGTGGAATTTCCGTCCATTGCGGCGGGATATTACAGTGCCGCCCGGAAAGACGACGGCCGATGAAAGGGAACTGCCATGCCGAGAAATGCCCGTTTTCTGATCGCTCTGATGAGCGCCGCATCGCTGCTGTTCGTGGCCACCGGCGCCGCCCTGGCCAATGACGCCGTCGTCAAGGGCGCCAAGGCGTCGGCCAACGGCGACGGCACGTACTCCTTCACCGTCACCGTCAGCCACGCCGACACGGGCTGGAAGCACTATGCCGACAAGTTCGAGGTGCTGGATATGAACGGCAAGGTGCTGGGCACCCGCGTCCTCTATCACCCGCACGAAAACGAACAGCCCTTCACCCGGTCCCTGGGCCGCGTGCAAATCCCCATCGGCATCACCGAGGTCCGGGTACGGGCGCACGACAAGGTGCACGGGGACGGCAAAACGACGTTCCCGGTGAAGCTGCCACCCAGGCGCTAGGCGCCTGGTTTTTTTATCTAGCCCCTCAAGCGCCGGGCGCTCACTCCGTTCGCTTGGCTTTCGGGCCTCGCGGCCCGGCGCTCAGTCGCGCTAGGCGACGCGCAAGCGCGTCGAACATTGTCGCCGGCTTCGAAGCAAATGTCGCGAGATCTGAGACCGAGGCCTTCGGGCCTAGCGGCCCGATTGACGTCCCATGCCGATGCCCGTGCTTGAATCATACCTGCCCTCATTAGCGTGGAAACATCCGACGGACCAAAGGTCCGTTGGCTGGAAGTCCCACCATTGGCGGGCTGTCCATCGAATCTCAACCTCCGTTCGACACGCGAAGCGTGGCGCCTAGCGCGACTGAGCGCCGCGCGTTAGCGCGAAAGCCAAGCGAACGGAGTGAGCGCCCGGCGACTGAGGGGCTAAAATATCAAGCGAACGGCGTAAGCCTCCGGCGCTTGAGGCGTAAAAAAAAGGCCGCCCCTTTGCCGGGACGGCCTTTTTACCACTGGTCGCGTTCCTCTTACGACGAATAATACATCTGGAACTCCACCGGATGGGGCGTGTGTTCGAAGTTGTAGATCTCTTCCCACTTCAGCTCCATGTAGGCGTCGAGCTGATCGTCGGAGAACACGTCACCCTTCTTCAGGAAATCGCGGTCCGCGTCCAGGCTGTCCAGGGCTTCGCGCAAGGAGCCGCTGACGGTCGGCACGTCGGCCAGTTCTTCCGGCGGCAGGTCGTACAGATCCTTGTCCATGGCGTCGCCCGGATTGATCTTGTTCTGAATGCCGTCCAAGCCGGCCAGCATCATCGCCGAGAAGGCCAAATACGGGTTCGCTAGGGCGTCCGGGAAGCGCACTTCGACGCGCTTGCCGTTGGGCGAGTTGGAGAACGGAATGCGGCAGCTGGCCGAGCGGTTGCGGGCCGAATAGGCCAACAGCACCGGCGCCTCGAAGCCCGGGATCAGCCGCTTGTAGCTGTTCGTGGTCGGGTTGGTGAAGGCGTTCAGGGCCTTGGCGTGTCTGCAGATGCCGCCGATGTAATGCAGCGCCGTGTCGGAAAGATCCGCATAGCTTGAGCCCGCGAAGGTCGGCTTGCCGTCCTTCCAGATCGACTGGTGGCAGTGCATCCCAGAGCCGTTGTCGCCGGCCACCGGCTTCGGCATGAAGGTCGCCGTCTTGCCGTAGGTGTGGGCCGTCATCTGGGTGCAGTACTTGTAGATCTGCAGGTTGTCGGCGGCCCTGACCAGGGTCGCGAAGGTCATCCCCAGTTCGTGCTGGCTGGGCGCCACCTCGTGGTGGTGCTTGTCCATGGTCAGGCCCATTTCCTGCATCACCGTGACCATTTCGGCGCGCAAATCGTGCGACGCATCGACCGGCGGCACGGGGAAATAACCGCCCTTGATGCCCGGCCGGTGGCCGATGTTGCCTTCGTCGAAAATCTTGCCCGATACGTACGGGCCTTCGTCGGAATCGAACTCGAAGAAGGTGGAGTTCATCTGCACGTCGAAGCGCACGTCGTCGAAGACGAAGAACTCGGCTTCCGAACCGAAATAGGCGGTGTCGCCGACACCCGTCGAGCCCAGATAAGCCTCCGCCTTCTTCGCCACGGAACGCGGGTCGCGGTTGTAGGACTGGCCGGTGGTCGGCTCCATGATGTCGCAGCACATGATCATTGAGGGCTGGGCCGCGAAGGGGTCCATGACCGCCGTCGAGGCATCGGGGATCAGCGACATATCGGATTCGTTGATCGCCTTCCAGCCGGCGATGGATGAGCCGTCGAACATGATGCCGTCGACGAAGCTGTCATCGTCGATGAAATCGGTGCACATGGTCAGGTGCTGCCATTTGCCGCGCGGGTCGGTGAAGCGCAGGTCGACGAAGGGAATGTCCTCGTCTTTCAGCGCCTTAAGGACATCGGCGGGGTTTTTGCAATCTAGAGCCATTTTTGGGTTCCCTTCATCAGTAAGTAATAATGTTGCAACGCTTTGGGTATGTGGTCAGCGTTTTCTCCGGGACGTTCTTAGATGGCCTCGCGGCCGCGTTCCCCGGTGCGGACGCGGATCGCGTCTTCAATGGGAACGATGAATATCTTACCGTCGCCTATGCGCCCCGTATGGGCGGCGTTCTGGATAGCTTCGACGGC
>CAZQPC010000159.1:0-11114 GCA_964595005.1 uncultured Magnetovibrio sp. | reverse complement strand
CGCCGGGAGGCGCGAAAGCCAAGCGAACGGAGTGAGCGCCCGGCGCCTGAGGGGCTAAACTAAGAATCCGCGGCACTTCCAAGTCCACCGGCGTTTCGATACTATCACCATCAACCAACATTCAGGCTGGAACATATCGGCCGCGGGAGGTCTCGATGATCACGACAACCGTAGCAGGCAGTCTGCCGAAACCGGCTTGGCTGGCGGAGCCGGAAAAGCTCTGGGCGCCCTGGCGCCTGGAAGGTGATGCCTTAATTGAAGGCCAGCGCGACGCGGCCATGGCCTGGATCAAAATTCAGGAAGATGCGGGCATCGACATCGTCAGTGACGGTGAACAGTTCCGCAAGCACTTCGTGCATGGCTTTTTGGAAGAGATCGAGGGCATCGACTGGCAGCGCATGACCACCATGGGCATTCGTGACGACCGCTATGACGCCCAGGTGCCGACGGTGACAGCGGCTGTGCGGCGCAAGAAGTCCGTGCACGGCGATGGCGCCAAATTTTGCGCGGCGCGGGTCAACGGCCAACTGAAATTCACCCTGCCGGGCCCCATGACCATCTGCGACACCATCGCCGACGCCCATTACGGCAGCCGCCCCGACATGGCCATGGCCTTCGCCGCGTTGCTCAATGAAGAGGCGCGGGAATTGGCGGCCCTGGGCGTCGACGTCATCCAGTTCGATGAGCCGGCCTTCAACGCCTTCATGGACCAGGTACCGATCTGGGGCGTCGATGCCCTGCACCGGGCCATTGACGGGCTGCGGTGCAAGACGGCCGTCCATATTTGTTACGGCTACGGCATCCAGGAAAACATCGACTGGAAAGAAACCCTGGGTGATGAATGGCGCCAGTACGAAGATTTCTTCCCGGCCCTGAACGACAGCCGCATCGATCAGGTTTCCCTGGAATGCGCCGATTCGAAGGTGCCGCTGTCCGTGCTTGGCCTGTTGAAGGATAAGGAAGTTCTGGTCGGCGCCATCGATGTTGCCAGCCTGAACATCGAAACTCCGGAAAAAGTCGCCGCGACACTCCGTGCCGCCATGGAATTCGTCGACCCCGAGCGCATCATCGCGTGTACGAATTGCGGCATGGCGCCGCTGCCGCGCCAGGTGGCGGAAGGCAAGTTGCAGGCGCTCGGCGCCGGCGCCGCGTTGTTGCGGAAAGAACTGGGCGGGTGACCGGTTTACGGCTGATCGCGCACGAGAGCCGGCGCGGATGCCCTATCCCTGGACCCAGGGCAGGCCCGCGACTTTCCAGCCGCCGGTGGTGCCGCGGTGGCCGTCCGGGTCCTTGTCGCCCTCAAAACCTTCCAAGACGTTGTAGCACTGCGGATAACCGGCCTGGGTCATAACCTCGGCGGTGAACCGCGAGCGCACCCCTGAGCGGCACAGGAACAGGATCTTCTGGTCCGGTGTCACGCCGGTGGCTTTCACCTCATCGACGAAATTGGGATTGCGCTCGCCGGCCGGGAAACTCACCCACATGACCAGCCCCACGTCCTTGCCGATGGCGGAAATATCGGGCCGGCCGACGTAATTGAATTCAGCGTCCGTGCGCACGTCGATCAACACGGTTTCGGGCTCTGATTTCAGAAGTTCCCAGGCTTCATGGGGCGTCACGTCGCCGGCATAGGCGCCGTCTTCGGATTTCGGGGCCTCAGCCATTGGCGGCCTCCGCGTTGCCGTTGTTGAGGGCATCCAGCATCTCTTCGACGGTGACGAACTTGCGCCGAGGCGCCTCGCCGTCGGCGGCGGCCTTTTCCATTTCGTCAATGCGCTGCCAATCGTCGAAGCTGATCCAGCGCACATTGCGTTCACGCAGCGCCGCCTCGAACCCGGCGCGGCCGGGCTTCGCACTGGCGCCACCGGCGAAATCGCCCTCAATATGCTGGGCGACAATCTCGCCGTCCGGGCGGTTCGATGAAATCACCCCCGTTGGCCCGCGCTTGATCCAGCCGACCGCATAGAGGCCATCATCGACGCGGCCTTCGTTGTTGGGGATGATCGCCTGTTTTTCGTCATAGGGCGCGCCGTCGACCGGGTCGGCCCGGTAGCCGATGGCCGGGATCACCAGGCCGCAATCGATATCGAAGGTCTCGCCGGTGCCGGTGGCGCGGCCGTCGATCACCTCGGTACGCTCAAAGCGGATGCCTTCGACGCGCTCGCCCCCCAGAATCTCGACCGGCTGGGCGAAAAAATCGAAGTGCACGCGCTTCGGCTTCTCGTCGGCGGCGCGTTCCGTAAATGTCGCCAGGGTTTTCAGGTTGCGCTCCTTCAAGCGCCGCTCGCGGCCCTCCAGGCCGGCGACGGCAGCCTCGATGTCATCCGGCAGTTGGGCCGTGTCCATCTGCGGCACGGTTTCGCTCAACTCCCCCATTTCGCGCAGTTCCACATTGGTGAACTTGGCATCCACGGGGCCGCGCCGGCCGACCATGTGGACATCGGTGATGGGGGCTGCGTAAATGACATCGCCGACATGATCGGGCAGATCCGACTTCGACATCCCCGACGGCGTGCGCAGCAAAACCCGGGCGCAATCGACGGCGACGTTGCCGTTGCCGATGACCACGGCGGTGGAGATATTCAGGTCCGGGTCCAAATCGCGAAAGTCTGGATGCCCATTGTACCAGCCGACAAAGGCCGCCGAGCCGAACACGCCGTACTTGTCGGCGCCGGGGATGGTCAGCTTGCGGTCGCCGGGCGCGCCGACGGCCAGCACCACGGCGTCGTACATGTCGCGCAGTTCGGCCAGGCTGACGTCCTTGTTGATTTCCACGTTGCCGTAATAGTTGACCTCATCGACCAGGGCGGTGCGTTCGTATTTGCGGGCCACGCGCTTGGTCGTCTGATGGTCCGGGGCGACGCCGCCGCGGATCAGGCCATAGGGCGTCGGCAGCCGTTCGATGATGTCGATCTGACAGTCTTCGCCGCACTTGAGCAACGCATCCGCCGTGTAGAATCCGGCCGGGCCGGAGCCGATGATGGCAACACTGATAGCCATGATTATTCGCCGCGCAGTTTAGTTACGCGTCCTCCACGGTCCAGGTATGGCCGCGCCGCAACAACTCATTCAAGTCATGGGTTGTGGCCTGTTCTTCGGCCTTCGCGGCCAATCCCTGCATGCCTTCTTCGTAGCTCGGCATGGGGTCGCAATAGAGCACGCCGATGGCCACTGGCCTATCCGCGCCCTGCATCTCCGCCAGCATGTGGGCCATGATGCGGTCCGTTTCATCGTGCACGGCGATATCGGCTTCCGACACGCCATCCTCACCGATGGTGACAACTTCAAGGGCCAGCTTGCCCGACGCAATGCGCAACCCAAGTTGGCTGTCGGCGCCGAAGATCATCGGTTTGCCGTGCTCCAGGTGAATTTGCCGGTCGGCGGCAACGGCCTTTTCCGTGAAGTTGGAAAACACCGCGTCGTTATAGACGATGCAGTTCTGGTAGATCTCAACAAAGGACATGCCGCGGTGTTCGTGGGCCCGCTTGAAGATATCGGGCAATTGCTTTTGCTTGGTGTCGATACCGCGCGCGATGAAACGCGCGCCGGCACCCAAGGCAAAGGCCACCGGTGAGATCGGTTTGTCGACGGATCCCAAGGGCGTCGACGGCGAGCGCGTGCCGGCCCGCGACGTCGGCGAATACTGGCCCTTGGTGAGGCCGTAAATTTCATTGTTGAACAGCAAGAACTGCACATCGACATTGCGCCGGATCAGGTGCAAAAGGTGGTTGCCGCCGATGGAAAGCGAATCGCCGTCGCCGGACACCACCCAGACATCCAATTCGGGATTGGTGATCTTGATGCCGGTGGCGATAGACGGCGCGCGGCCATGGATCGTATGGAAGCCATAGGTCGAGAGATAATAGGGAAACCGCGCCGCACAGCCGATGCCAGAGACGAACACGGTCTTTTCTTTCTCGGCGCCGATGTCGGCCAAGGTTTTCTGCACGGCCCTGAGGATCGCATAGTCGCCACAACCGGGGCACCAGCGAACTTCCTGGTCGGAGGCATAATCCTTAGCTTTCAAGGGTTCCGGATTTGATACGACGTTCATGTCACTCTCCCATCCGTCCCCGAACCGCATCTTCCAGTTCGGCGATGGTGAAGGGTTGGCCGGTGACCTTGTTGATGCCCTCGGCGTTGACCAGATATTCGCTGCGCAGCAAAGCCACCAACTGGCCGGTGTTCATTTCCGGCACCACCACCTGATCGAAACCGGCCAGCAGATCGCCCAGGTTCTTCGGCAGCGGCCAGATGTTGCGCAGGTGAATGTGACTGACCTCCAAGCCGTCGGCCAGCATGTTATCGACGGCCCGGCTGATCGGCCCGAAGGTCGAGCCCCAACCGACGATGGCCATGCGGCCGCGTTCCGGTCCGTTATCGACGATCTGCGGCGGGCTGTCCTCGGCGATGCCGTTGATCTTGTCGTAGCGCGCGTCGGTCATGCGCTGATGGTTGGCCGAATCGTAAGAGATATGGCCGGAATCGTAATCCTTTTCGATGCCGCCGATGCGGTGCTCCAAGCCCGCGACGCCGGGGATTGCCCAGGGCCGGGCGCCGGTGTCCGGATCGCGCAGGAACGGATGGAAGCCTTCCGCACGGTTCTCGAAATTGACCGGGAATTCCTTCAGGCCGGCAACGTCGGGGATCAGCCACGGCTCCGCGGCATTGCCGATGTAGCCGTCCGTCAAGACGATCACCGGGGTCATGAATTTGGTCGCGATGCGCACCGCTTCGATGCCGACGTCGAAGCAATCGCCCGGCGAACGGGCCGCCAGCACGCACAGCGGGCTGTCGGCGTTGCGCCCGTACACGGACTGGAACAGGTCCGATTGTTCGGTCTTGGTCGGCATCCCCGTGGACGGACCGGCGCGCTGCGAATTGATGATCACCAGCGGCAGTTCAACGCTGATCGCCAGGCCGATGGCTTCGCCCTTCAGGGCAACACCGGGGCCGGAGCTCGACGTAATGCCCATGCCGCCCGCGTAGGACGCGCCAATGGCGGCACAGGCCGCGGCGATCTCATCTTCCGCCTGGAAGGTGGTGACGCCGAAGGGCGCCATGGCCGACAGGGTATGCAGAACACTGGATGCCGGCGTAATCGGATAGGAGCAGAAAACCATCTGCAGGTCCGCCAACTGACAACCGGCGGTCAAACCCCAGGCCATGGCTTCGGCGCCGGTGACGGCCCGGTATTGGCCGGGATTGATGGTCGCCTGCGGAATGGCGAAACCCTGGAACCCGTCCAACACTTCGGAGGTTTCCGCCACGGCGTGTCCGGCGTTCAAGGCGGCAACGTTGGCCGCCGCCAGTTCGGGGCGTTTCGCGAACTTGCTTTCCAGCCATTCCGTGGTCGCCTGGCGCTTGCGCCCGAACATCCAATAGATGAAGCCCAGCGTCCAAAGGTTCTTGCAGCGCAGGGCATCCTTGTTGGACAGGCCCTGTTCCTTGCCCGCGTCCAGGGTCAGTTGGGAAATATCCAGGGCGATCACCCGGTAAGCATCAAGCGAGCCATCCTCCAAGGGGTTGTCTTCATAACCGGCCTTGCGCAGGTTGCGGTCCGTGAAGGCGCCCGTGTCGGCCAGGATAATGCCGCTTTGCTTCAGGCCTTTCAGCTCAACAATCAGGGCGGCCGGGTTCATGGCGATCAGGACGTCGAAGGCATCGCCCGAGGTCTTGATGCCGCGCGAGCCGAAATTGATCTGGAACGACGAAACCCCAAAGGTGGTGCCCGTCGGCGCCCGGATCTCGGCCGGGAAATCAGGGAAGGTGGCCAGATCATTCCCGGCGAGCGCGGTCGCCAGGGTGAACTGTCCGCCGGTGAGTTGCATGCCGTCACCGGAATCACCGGCGAAACGGACAACGGCCGACTCAAGCTCCTCGCGGGGAGCGTCTGTCGGCACCTCTTTTTTCAGAGTGCTGGATATGGACATTTATCTGTGTAAAACGATTCGTCGTTGTTCCGGGGCGTGAACGATCAAGTATTCGAATCGCTCAGCATCGAATATACCGCCTTTTTACAGTATTGAAACCGCGAACGGACCTAAAATTACCAATTCTTTGTAATTTCAGCAGATCATCGATATTCATCCAAACGCCGATGATCGCGGCGTGTAGACTTGGCACTCGACACGCGGCAGGCTACATACCCCGTAAGCCTTCGTCATCGACACATATTCAGGAACCCTGCATGGCCGAATTCGCTGAAACGGATACAGACCTTTTAAGCCGCCTGGGCGATCTGATCGGCCAGGCAAAAAAAGCCGGCGCCGAGGCGGCGGATGTGGTCTACGCCGAAGGCACGTCGCTGTCGCTGGCCTTCCGGCTGGGCGAACCGGAAACCCTGGACCGGGCCGAGGGCAACGACCTGGGCCTCAGGGTTCTGATCGGCCAGCGTCAGGCCATCGTCTCGACGTCCGATTGTTCCGACGCGGCGCTGGCGGAACTGGTGGCCCGCGCCGTGGATATGGCGCGGGTTGTGCCGGAAGACGAATTCTGCGGACTGGCGCCTGAGGAACTTCTCGCCGGCGACGTGCCCGACCTGGACGAATGCGACCCGTCGGAGCCGGTTGCCGATGTGCTGGAAGCCCGCGCCCGCGCCGCCGAAGGCGCCGCCCTGGCCGTCGATGGGGTGACCAATTCGGAAGGCGCCGAGGCCGGGTGGAGCCGCTCGCGCATTGCCGTTGCCGCCTCAAACGGCTTCGGCCGCGTTCGGGTGCGCTCCAGCCATTCCATCTCGACCGCCGTGTTGGCCGGTGAAGGCACCAACATGGAGCGCGATTATGACTGGGCGACGGCTGTCCACGCCGAGGACCTGCGCGACCCGGAAGACATTGGCCGCACCGCCGGCGAAAACACCGTGAAACGCCTGAACCCTCAGAAGGTCTCCACCGCCCAGGTGCCCGTGGTCTACGACCCCCGGGTCTCGTCTTCCCTGTTGTCGCACCTCGCCGGCGCCGTCAACGGCGCTTCGGTGGCGCGCGGCACGACGTTTCTCAAGGACCGCATGGAGACGCCGGTGTTTCATGAGGCGATCAATATCGTCGACGATCCGCTGCGCCGGCGCGGCCTGCGTTCCAAGACCTTCGACGGCGAGGGCATCGCCGCGACGGCCATGAACCTGATTGAAAACGGCGTGCTCAAGACCTGGGTCCTGGATTTACGATCGGCCCGCCAGTTGGGCCTGAAGACAACCGGCAACGCCGCCCGGGGGACGTCTTCTCCGCCGTCGCCGTCGACGACAAATCTCTACATGGAAGCCGGCAAACTAAGCCCGGCGGAGTTGATCGCCGACATCACGTCGGGGCTTTATGTCACCGGCATGATGGGACGCGGCGCCAATATGATCACCGGCGATTACAGCCGCGGCGCCGAAGGCTTCTGGATCGAGGACGGCCAGATCGCCTTCCCGGTCAGCGAACTGACGATCGCCGGCAACCTCAACGACATGTTCATGAACACGACCGCCGCCGACGATCTGGTGTTCCGCTACGGCACCAACGCGCCGACGCTGCGCGTTGACGGCATGACCGTCGCCGGCAAGTAGCGCCGGGCCGGCCCACGTGCTAGGGTGAGCGACATCGCGACAGCCGATAAGGGCTTGAGACAACAGATGAATCACGATTCCGGGCCGTCCCGATCAACGCGCTACCTAATGAACCGGCTGTGGCACGATGGGATCCGTCATTATATGGGCTGGATGGCCCTGGCCATTGTCTTCATGGTCATCATGGCGGCGGCGACAGCGGCCAGTGCGTATCTTCTCAAGCCGATTTTTGACGACGTTTTCATCGGCAAGGACCGGGCCGCCTTGTGGGTCGTCGGCACCATGGTCGTCGGCACATTTTTCATCAAGGGCGCGGCCAATTACACCCAGGCCATGATCATGAATTTCGTCGGCTTGAAAATTATCGCCGAGCTGCGAAACCGCTTGTTCGCCCACCTGGCCCGCATGGATCTGGCCTTCTTTCACAGAAATACCACCGGCGGGCTGATTTCGCGGTTCACCACCGACATTATTCAAATGAAGGTTGCCGTTTCCAATGGCCTGACCGGTTTGGGGCGCGACACCATGTCCTTGATCGGCCTAGTCGGCGTGATGTTCTACCAGAACTTCGAATTGGCGCTGGTCGCTTCCTTTGTTTTCCCCGCCGCCCTGTTTCCCATTGTCCGCCTGGGCAAACGCATGCGCAAAGTGACGGCGAATACCCAGCAAGAGATCGGCGCCTTTCTGACCATGCTCAATCAGGCCTTCCAGGGCGTCCGCATGATCAAGGCCTACGGCATGGAAAAATATGAGGTCGATCGGGTCGGCGAATCGGTCGAAACGCTGCGGCGCCTGAACATGAAGGCGGCCCGAACCCAGGAACTGGCGCGGCCGATCATGGAGACGCTCGGCGGCATTGGTGTGTTTGCCGTCATCATCTACGGCGGATCGCAAGTCATGGACGGGGTGACCACGACGGGTACCTTCATTTCCTTCATCGGCGCCCTGATCATGGCCTACGAACCGATGAAGCGCCTCGCCAACCTGAACACCTCCATCCAGGCCGGGTTGGCCGGCGCCGACCGTTTGTACTGGCTGTTGGACCAAGAGGCCGGCATCAAGGACCGCGCCGACGCCCTGGCCTTGGGCCGGGTCGACGGTGAACTGCGTTTCGACAAGGTTGATTTCAGTTACATCACCGACCATCCGGCGCTGGCCGGGTTGGACCTGCATATTCCCGCTGGCCAGACGGTTGCCCTGGTCGGGCCGTCCGGGGCGGGCAAGTCGACGATCCTCAACCTGATCCCAAGGTTTTATGACGTCACCGACGGCGCCATCACCATCGACGGTCACGACATCCGCGACGTCACCATGGAGACACTGTTTCAAAACATCGCCCTGGTCAGCCAAGAAACGACGCTGTTCGATGACACGGTCGCCGCCAATATCGGCTACGGCCGTGCCGGCGCCAGCCAGGACGAAATCGAGGAGGCCGCCGGGAACGCCGCGGCCCACGATTTCATCGTCAAACTGCCGGACGGCTACGACACCATTGTCGGCGAACAGGGGATCAAGCTGTCGGGCGGCCAGCGCCAGCGCCTGGCCATCGCCCGGGCCATGATCAAGGACGCGCCGGTGCTGTTGCTGGACGAGGCGACCTCGGCCCTGGATACGGAATCGGAACGCCAGGTTCAGGCGGCGCTGGACAAGCTGATGCGCGGCCGCACCACCGTGGTGATTGCGCATCGCCTGTCGACCATCATTGAGGCGGATACCATCTTCGTCATCGACGCCGGACGGATCGCCGAACAGGGCAATCACGCTGAACTGTTAACCCGGGGCGGCACCTACAAACATCTCTACGATTTGCAGTTCGCCGACCAAAGCGATGATGCCAGCGAAGCGGGAACCGGCGATGGGCCCGAAGATGGCGCCGACAATGGGACCGGCGCGGACACCACGGTCGCCGCCGCGGCCGAAGCCTGACGCATCGGAGGTCCACCGGCGTCATGTCTTTGAAAGCCTTGCTAAAGTCGGACGGGGTCAGGCGCATCGGCTGTTGGATCGGCGCCCATTACATTCGCTTCGTCCATGCCACCGGCCGCTGGCAAACGGTGCGCGGCGACATTCCGCAACGGTTCTGGGACACGGGCCAGCCGTTCATCCTGAGCTTCTGGCACGGCCGGCTGTTGATGATGCCCTACTGCTGGCGGCACGGAATACCGATCCACAATCTGGTTTCCCATCACCGTGACGGCCAGCTCATAGCGCGTACCGTGCTGCCCTTCGGGTTTCGCTCGATCACCGGCTCCAAGGCGCTTCGGGAAATGGTCAAGGTATTGAAGGCCGGTGAGTATGTGGGCATGACACCGGACGGGCCCCGCGGGCCGCGCATGCGGGCCGGCGACGGCGTCATTTCCGTGGCGCGCCTGGCCGGGGTGCCGATCGTGCCGGTCACCTACTCCGTCCGCCGCGGCCGCAATCTGGGTACCTGGGACCGCTTCTTGGTCGCCGCGCCCTTCAGCCGGGGCGTCATCGTCTGGGGTGACCCCGTCGAGGTTTCGCGCGATGCCGACGCGGACGCGGCGGAGGCCGCCCGCCAGCGGGTCGAGGCGCAATTGAACGCGATCACCGAAGAAGCCGATCATCTGGTCGGCCGCGACCCCGTGCCACCGGCGCCGGCACCCGGCGAAGGCGCCGCCGCATGAGCGTCCTGCTGCCCCTCTACCGGACCGTCACGGCCTTCGGCGCGCCGGCAATCGCGTGGTACCTGAACCGCCGCTTGGCACGGGGCAAGGAAGACGCCGGGCGGTTTCATGAACGCCGGGGCGAAGCCCGCACCGCGCGCCCCGCCGGACCGCTGATCTGGGTGCATGGCGCCAGCGTCGGTGAATCGCTGACCATGCTGCCCCTGGTGGCGCGCCTGTTGGCGGAATTCGACGGCCTCAACATTCTGTTCACGTCCGGCACCGTGACGTCGGCCGCGCTGCTTGAACAGCGCCTGCCGGAAGGCGCCGTCCATCAGTATGTGCCGGTCGACCGGTTGCCCTACGTGCGCCGGTTCCTGGATCACTGGCGGCCCGATCTGGTGCTGTGGGCCGAGTCCGAATTTTGGCCCAATCTGGTGACCCTGCCCGCCGAGCGGCAAATTCCGCTGATTTTGGTCAACGGCCGGATCTCGCCGAAATCCTTTGCCGGCTGGCAGCGCTACCGGGGGCTGATCGCCAACATGCTTGGCGGCTTCACGCTCTGCCTGGCGCAGGCCGGCGCCGACGCGGACCGTCTGACGGCGCTTGGCGCGGCACCGGTGCGCACTCCCGGCAATCTCAAATACGCGGCCCCGGCACTGCCCGCCGACGCCGCCGAACTGGAAGGCCTGCGCGGCCGGATCGGCGCCCGGCCCTGCTGGCTGGCCGCCAGCACCCACAATGGCGAGGAGGAGATCGCCGGGCGGGTGCATCGCGCGCTGGCCGGGGCGCACCCGGATCTGTTGACCATCATCGTGCCCCGCCATCCGGACCGCGGCACGGCCATCGCCAGGGAACTCCGCGCCGCCGGCCTGCGCGTCGCGCGGCGCGGCGGCGGTGATCAGATTGCCGCGGCGACGGATATCTATGTCGCCGACACG
>CAZQPC010000158.1:0-11221 GCA_964595005.1 uncultured Magnetovibrio sp. | reverse complement strand
TGCCTGGTCGCACTGCACGGACCGGGTCGCGGATGAGATGATGAAGAAAATTGAATCGCCGGACAAAGGCCAACCTGTGAATTCGGTCTTCATGATGGCGCACTCCGGTGCGCGTGGTTCTGCCGCCCAGATGAAACAGCTGGCCGGCATGCGCGGCCTTATGGCGAAACCATCCGGTGAGATCATCGAAACGCCGATTATCTCCAACTTTAAGGAAGGCCTGACCGTGCTGGAGTACTTCAACTCCACCCATGGTGCCCGTAAGGGTTTGGCTGATACCGCATTGAAGACCGCCAACTCGGGCTATCTGACGCGGCGATTGGTGGATGTTGCCCAGGATTGCATCATTATCGAGGAAGACTGCAAAACCAAGGAGGGGATCACGGTTGCCGCGATCGTAGAAGGCGGCGATGTCGTGTCTCCGTTGACGGAACGTGTGTTGGGCCGCACCGCGGCAGAAGACCTGCGCCATCCCGAATCCGGGAATATCATGGTCAAGCGCAATGCAATCATCACCGAGGAAGATTGTGTTCTGCTGGAAGAGGCGGAGCTTGAAGTCGCACAGATTCGGTCTGTCTTGACCTGCGAATCCATCGATGGTGTCTGTGCCAGCTGTTATGGCCGGGATTTGGCCCGCGGGACGCGTGTCAATATCGGCGAAGCGGTTGGGGTCATTGCGGCTCAATCCATTGGTGAGCCCGGTACCCAGCTGACCATGCGGACATTCCATATTGGCGGCGCCGTGCAACGCGGCACCGAACAGTCCAATGTGGAAGCGGCGGTCACCGGCAAGGTTCAGTATGCCAACTGCAATACGGTCAAAAACTCCGACGGTGTGCAGATCGTCATGAGCCGCAACGCCGAATTGGTGCTCATTGATGACCAGAAACGCGAACGCGCCCGCCACCGCGTGCCCTACGGCGCAAAATTGACGGTCAAGGACAAGGCGAAAGTCGACCGTGGCGACAAGCTTGCCGAATGGGATCCCTATACGCTGCCGATCATCTCTGAAAAAGAGGGTGACGCCAACTATATGGACCTCATCGAAGGCGTCTCGCTCACCGAGAAGCTGGATGATGCAACGGGGATCGCCTCTAAGGTTGTTGTCGACTGGAAACAACAACCTCGGGGAGCCGAATTGAAGCCCCGAATCACCATTCGCGACAAAAAAGGCGAAGTCATCACCTTGGAAAATGGTCTTGAGGCCCGATATTTCCTGTCGGTGGATGCGATCCTGTCGGTGGAACCGGGCCAATCCGTTCACGCGGGCGACGTGTTGGCGCGAATTCCCCGCGAATCGGCCAAAACCCGTGACATTACCGGTGGTCTGCCGCGGGTTGCGGAACTGTTCGAGGCCCGTAAGCCGAAGGATCACGCGATCATCACAGAAAACGAAGGCCGCGTTGAATTCGGAAAGGACTACAAGAACAAGCGCCGCATTGTCGTGGTCCCCAGCGAAGGGGATGACGAGCCGAAGGAATATCTGATACCCAAGGGTAAGCACATTTCCGTCCAGGAAGGCGATTATGTGCGAATCGGCGATGCCTTGATGGATGGTAACCCGGTGCCGCATGATATTCTGCGGGTGCTGGGCGTCGAAGCCCTGGCCCAATACCTGATCAATGAGATCCAGGACGTCTACCGTCTCCAGGGCGTTGGCATCAATGACAAGCACATTGAGGTCATCGTGCGTCAGATGCTTCAGAAGGTTGAAATCGCCGAGGCCGGTGACACGACCTTTCTGCTTGGCGAACAAGCCGATCGTCAAGAGTTCGATAAAATCAATGTCGACACCAAATCGGACGGCGGCAAGCAGGCCAAGTCCCTGCCGGTTCTGCAGGGAATCACGAAAGCCAGCCTGCAGACCCACTCGTTCATATCCGCGGCATCTTTCCAGGAAACCACACGGGTTCTTACGGAAGCCGCGGTATCGGGCAAGGTTGACCATCTGGTCGGCCTCAAGGAGAACGTTATCGTCGGGCGGCCGATCCCGGCGGGTACCGGCGCCGTGATGAACCGCTATCGTGACATTGCCCATAACCGCGACACCGAAATGGAGGCCCTAGAGGCCGAAAAAGAGGCTGAATTGGCGGCCGAATTGGGCCTTGATGCACCGGTTGATGAGGCTGTCGTCGAAGGCGCTGAGTGAATCGGTTAACGATACTTTTGGGTGCGGCGGCTTAACGACGGTTAAGCCGCCGCAACTCCTTAGAAAATAAGCGTTAAATCTGCTTGACGGCAAATAGGCCCGTCACTATATTCCGGCCCACAGTGCGAGGGCTGGTGGTAGACCACGCGGTCTAGACGTAGCCTTGACGCATCTAGGACGAAAAAATTTGGAAGCGCGCCGCTGGGCGAACTGGGCAAGCCCAAGGCGCGTTGTTGTCAATGCCCCGGTGGGGTTTGCCCGGGGACAAGTTGTTTGTTCTTCGGAAAACACCGGCGGTAAAGGCGACTTGCACGCGATTGAGATAGCCCAATGTGTTTTGACACGAGGATTGGACGCCAGGAATGCCGACAATTAACCAGTTGATCCGGAAACCGCGTAAGCGGCCCGTTGAACGGAACAAAGTTCCGGCGCTTGAAGCCTGCCCGCAAAAACGCGGCGTGTGTACGCGCGTTTATACGACGACCCCGAAAAAGCCGAACTCGGCGCTTCGCAAGGTCGCCCGCGTTCGTTTGACCAACGGCTTCGAAGTCACCAGTTACATTCCGGGCGAAGGTCACAACCTTCAGGAACACTCAGTCGTCATGATCCGCGGCGGCCGGGTGAAGGATCTTCCCGGTGTCCGCTATCACATCATTCGCGGCACATTGGATACGCAAGGCGTATCCGACCGCCGTCAACGGCGCTCCAAATACGGCGCCAAACGGCCCAAATAGCCGCTCGTCGGATATAGGTAGGAAATTAGATCATGTCGCGACGCCACGCCGCCGAAAAACGGGAAGTCCTCCCCGATCCAAAGTTCAAGGATTTGGTGATTACCAAGTTTATGAACAGCCTGATGAAAGACGGTAAGAAATCAGCCGCCGAGCGCATCGTTTACGGTGCGCTTGAGATCATTCAAGGCAAAGGCGGGAGTGATCCGGTTACGGTGTTTCACGAAGCTATCGACAATGTGAAGCCGACCCTTGAGGTGCGTTCGCGCCGCGTCGGTGGCGCCACCTATCAGGTGCCCGTCGAAGTGCGCCCGGAACGCCGCCAAGCGCTGGCCATTCGCTGGCTTGTTGATAACGCGCGCAAGCGTTCGGAAAATACCATGATTGAGCGCCTGTCGGGCGAACTTATGGATGCGTCCAACAACCGCGGCGCTTCTGTGAAAAAGCGCGAAGACACCCACAAGATGGCGGAGGCCAACAAAGCCTTCTCCCATTACCGCTGGTAAGGCCGCTAGGGAAGAGCAAGAAGAATGGCCAGAACCACCCCCCTGGATCGCTATCGCAACATCGGCATCATGGCTCACATTGATGCCGGTAAGACGACGACCACTGAACGCATCCTTTATTACACCGGCAAGTCCTACAAAATCGGCGAGGTTCACGACGGCAACGCCACCATGGACTGGATGGAACAAGAACAAGAGCGCGGCATTACCATCACGTCGGCCGCGACCACGGCTTTTTGGAACGATCACCGCATTAACATTATCGATACGCCGGGCCACGTCGACTTCACCATTGAGGTCGAACGCTCCTTGCGCGTTCTCGACGGCGCCGTCGCCGTGTTCGACAGTGTCGCCGGCGTTGAGCCGCAGTCGGAAACGGTTTGGCGTCAAGCTGACAAATACGGCGTGCCGCGCATGTGTTTCATCAACAAGATGGATCGCATAGGCGCTGATTTCTACCGGTGCGTCGATATGATTGTTGACCGGCTTGGTGCGAATCCGCTGGTGCTGCAGCTTCCTGTCGGTTCCGAATCCGAACTGAAGGGCGTTGTCGATCTTCTGAAAATGAAGGCGATCATCTGGAACGATGAGAGCCTTGGCGCCGAATTCCACGAAGAGGAGATCCCGGACGACCTTGCCGATCAGGCCGCGGAATACCGTGAAAAGTTGATCGAAATTGCCGTCGAAGCCGATGATGACGTGATGGAGGCTTATCTCGAAGGCGACGAGCCTGATGTGGCCAGCTTGAAGAAATGCATCCGCAAGGGCACCTGCGACGGCATGTTTGTTCCGATATTCTGCGGTAGTGCGTTTAAGAACAAGGGTGTGCAACCTCTGTTGGACGGCGTTGTCGACTTTATGCCCAGTCCGAAGGATGTCGCCGCCATCAAGGGTGTCAAGGTCGACAGCGACGAAGAGATCGAACGTAGCAATTCCGATGACGTATCATTCTCAGCCTTGGCCTTTAAGATTATGAACGACCCGTTTGTCGGTTCCCTGACATTCATCCGCATTTATTCCGGCGTTTTGGAGAGCGGCAAAAGTGTCATGAACACGGTTAAAGGCAAGCGCGAGCGCGTCGGCCGTATGTTGCTGATGCACGCCAATAGCCGCGAGGACGTCAAGGAAGCGCGCGCTGGCGACATTGTCGCTTTGGTTGGGCTGAAATCGACAACAACCGGCGATACGCTTTCCGACGCCGATGATCAGGTCATTTTGGAGCGCATGGAATTCCCCGATCCCGTGATTGAAATCGCGGTTGAGCCGAAAACCAAAAGCGACCAGGAAAAGATGTCTGTGGCGCTGGGCCGCTTGGCCGCCGAAGACCCGTCCTTCCGCGTTGCCAGTGATCCGGAAAGTGGACAGACGATCATTAAAGGCATGGGCGAACTTCACCTCGAAATCATCGTCGATCGTATGCTGCGTGAGTTCAAGGTCGACGCCAATATCGGCCAACCTCAGGTGGCCTATCGTGAGACGATCTCACGGACTGCCGATATCGACTATACCCATAAGAAACAAACCGGTGGTTCTGGGCAGTATGCCCGCCTGAAGATTCTTTTTGAGCCGATCCCAGAAGGTTTTGAATTCGAGAGCAAGATTGTTGGCGGTAACGTTCCAAGGGAATACATCCCCGGCGTTCAAAAGGGGCTTAATTCCGCCATGTCCGCCGGTATTTTGATGGGCTTTCCGATGACTGGCGTTAAGGCCACCTTGTATGATGGTGACTCACACGACGTCGATTCCAGCGTCATGGCGTTCGAAATCGCGGCCCGGGCAGCATTCCGCGAGGGCTGCGCCGAAGCGAAAGCAAAATTGCTGGAACCGATCATGCGGGTTGAAGCGGTGACGCCCGAGGAATACATGGGTGATATCATCGGCGATCTCAACAGCCGGCGCGGGCAAGTCAATGGCATGGATCAGCGCGGCAACGCGCGGGTTATCAACGCTGAAGTGCCGCTGGCCAATATGTTTGGGTACGTGAACACCCTGCGGTCGCTCTCTCAGGGACGTGCGCAATTCACGATGCATTTCGATCACTACGATGTCGTGCCTAATCAGGTCTCGGAAGAGATCCAGGCGCGCCTCGCCGGTTAACGAGAGTTTTAGGAAACTTACGGGGTTACGGAGTACGAACCGATGGCGAAAGAGAAGTTTGAACGTACGAAGCCGCATTGCAACATTGGCACGATTGGTCACGTTGACCATGGCAAGACGACGTTGACGGCGGCGATCACGAAGGTTTTGGCCGAGACGGGCGGTGCTGAGTTTCAGGCGTACGATTCCATTGACAAGGCGCCGGAAGAGAAGGCGCGCGGGATCACCATTTCGACGGCGCACGTTGAGTACGAGACGGATAACCGCCATTACGCGCACGTCGATTGCCCTGGGCACGCTGATTATGTGAAGAACATGATCACGGGTGCGGCTCAGATGGACGGTGCGATCCTTGTGGTTTCGGCGGCCGACGGCCCGATGCCGCAGACCCGCGAACATATTCTTTTGGCCCGTCAGGTCGGTGTGCCGGCCCTGGTCATTTACATGAACAAGGTCGACCAGGTCGACGACGACGAGTTGTTGGAACTGGTTGAGATGGAGATTCGCGAACTTCTCAGTTCCTATGATTTCCCGGGCGATGACATCCCGATCATCATGGGCACGGCGTTGGGTGCCTTGGAAGACGGCGATGCGGCGACCGGCAAGGATTCGGTGATCAAGCTGATGGCGGCGGTTGACGATTACATTCCGCAGCCGGACCGGCCCAAGGATCAGCCGTTCTTGATGCCCATCGAAGACGTGTTCTCGATCTCCGGTCGCGGCACGGTGGTGACGGGGCGCATTGAGCGCGGCGTCGTCAATGTCGGCGAGGAAATTGAGATTGTCGGCATCAAGGACACGACGAAGACCGTGTGCACGGGTGTTGAGATGTTCCGCAAATTGCTCGACCAGGGTGAAGCGGGCGACAATGTCGGTGTTCTGCTGCGGGGCACCAAGCGCGAAGAGGTTGAGCGCGGTCAGGTTCTGGCGAAGCCGGGTTCGATCACGCCGCACACCAAGTTCAAGTGCGAGGCCTATATCCTGACCAAGGATGAAGGTGGGCGTCACACGCCGTTCTTCTCCAATTACCGTCCGCAGTTTTACTTCCGCACGACGGATGTGACGGGCACGGTTGAATTGCCGGAAGGCACGGAGATGGTGATGCCGGGCGACAACATCTCGATGGTTGTCAACCTGATTGCGCCGATCGCCATGGATGACGGACTGCGGTTCGCCATCCGCGAAGGTGGCCGCACCGTCGGTGCCGGCGTCGTCGCTGAGATTATCGAATAAGGAAGCAATTTCCGGCCCCCAATTTTGGGGGTCGGTAACTTTTATAGGGCTAGGGTCATGGACCAACAGAATATTCGCATCCGCCTGAAAGCTTTTGATCATCGCGTCCTTGATCAATCTGCCGGTGAGATTGTCAGCACGGCACAGCGTACCGGCGCAACGGTCCGCGGGCCCATTCCGCTTCCAACGCGAATCGAAAAGTTTACCGTCTTGCGCTCGCCGCATATCGACAAGAAATCGCGCGAGCAATTTGAAATTCGTACCCACAAACGGGTGCTGGATATCGTCGACCCGACACCGCAAACCGTCGATGCGCTGATGAAGCTCGATCTGGCGGCCGGTGTCGACGTTGAGATCAAGCTCTAAGGGACCGTTCCAATGCGTACCGGATTAATCGCCCAAAAGCTTGGCATGACCCGCCGTTTCGATGAAAACGGCTTGCATGTGCCCGTCACTGTTCTGAAGCTCGACAACGTACAGATTGTCGCCCAACGGACACAGGAAACGGACGGATACACGGCAGTCCAGATGGGCTGGGGCAATGCCAAGGTCAAAAATGTCACAAAAGGCATGCGTGGCCACTTTGCCAAAGCCAAGGTGGAACCCAAGCGCAAGCTGGTCGAATTCCGTGTTGCCGATGATGCCCTGGTGAACGTGGGCGCTGAAATGTCGGCGACCCATTTCGTTGCCGGCCAGTTCGTCGACGTCTGCGGCACTTCCATCGGTAAGGGGTTCGCCGGCGGCATGAAACGCTATGGCTTTTCCGGCTTGCGGGCCTCTCATGGTGTTTCGATCAATCACCGTTCGCTGGGCTCGACGGGCCAATGTCAGGACCCGGGCAAGGTGTTCAAGGGCAAGAAAATGGCCGGCCACATGGGTGCCGTCCGGGTCACCACGCAGAATCTGCAAATCGTCGATGTCGACGAGGACCGCGGTCTAATCCTCATTCGTGGCGGTGTGCCGGGATCGAAAGGCGGTTTCGTCCGCGTCACCGATGCGATCAAGAAAACCCGGCCCGACGACGCTCCTTACCCCGCCGGTGTGAAATCCGGTGACGCGCCGGCCGACGAGTCAGATGAAGCGCCCGCGGATGAAACGGTTGAGGAAATGTCAGCTGACGACGCCGTCGTCGAAACCGCCGCTGACGAAGCGCCAGCCGAAGAGACCACGGAAGCGGAAACAGCCGATGACGGCGCCGACGCTGATGAGAAGAAGGAATAGCGGCCATGAAATGCGACGTCATTGATTTGGCCAACAAGAAGAAGGGCTCCATCGATCTCGATGAAGCCGTCTTCGGGCTGGAAATTCGCAAAGACTTGTTGGCGCGTGCCGTCAAGTGGCAATTGTCGCGCCGTCAGGCCGGCACCCACAAGACCAAACAGCGCGGCGAAGTGAGCGCCACAAAAGCCAAACCTTTCCGCCAGAAAGGTACCGGCCGCGCCCGTCAAGGTACGTCACGGGCGCCGCAGATGCGCGGCGGCGGTGTTGCCTTCGGCCCGCAGGTTCGAAGCCACGCCACTGATCTTCCGAAGAAAGTCCGCCGTCTGGCGCTGAAGACGGCCCTGTCGGCGAAACAGGCCGACGGCAAGCTGGTGATCATCGACTCGGTCGCCGTAAAAAACCCGAAAACAAAGGATTTCGCCAAACTGCTGGATGCGTTGGCCTGGGGCCGGGCGCTGATCATCGACGGTGCCCAGGTTAATGACAATTTAGCCAAGGCAGCCCGCAATATCGTCGGATTGGATGTCCTGCCGAGCGTCGGCGCCAACGTCTACGACATTCTCCATCGCGACACCCTGGTATTGACCAAGGATGCCGTTGACCAGCTCACGGAGCGACTGAAATGAGCAAGTACAACGCCCTACGCGATAAGAAGCCGAGCCGCGAACGCATGTACGAATTGGTGCGCGCGCCGATCATCACAGAAAAGGCCACACTGTTAAGTGAATTCAATCAGGTCAGCTTCTGGGTGCCGACCAGCGCCAACAAGTTCGAAATCAAGCACGCTGTGGAAGGGTTGTTCGACGTCAAGGTGACAAACGTCAACACGCTTCTCCAGAAGGGCAAGACCAAACGGTTCCGAGGCCAAGTGGGCCGCCGTTCCGACCAAAAGAAAGCCGTCGTGACGTTGGCCGAAGGCCAGTCCATCGACGTGACCACAGGGATTTAGGGAAGGGCCCGCAAGCATGGCACTGAAAACCTACAAACCGACGACGCCTGGCCAGCGCGGACTTGTCCTCGTCGACAGGACCGGTATCTGGAAAGGTAAGCCGGAGAAGTCCCTAACCGAAGGTCTGCGCGGCAAGGGCGGCCGCAACAACAAGGGCCGGATCACCGCACGGCGCCGTGGCGGCGGCCACAAGCGCCGTTACCGGGTCATCGACTTCAAACGTCAAAAGTTGGATATGGTGGCGACCGTTGAGCGTCTTGAGTACGATCCGAACCGCACGGCATTCATCGCACTGATCAAATACGAAGATGGTGAGCTGGCGTATATTCTGGCGCCTCAACGTCTGCGCGAGGGTGACCAAGTTGTCGCCGCCAACGCCGCCGATATTAAGCCGGGCAATGCCATGCCCATGCAGAACATTCCCGTCGGCACGATCGTCCACAATGTTGAGATGAAGCCGGGCAAGGGCGGCCAGATTGCGCGCTCTGCCGGCACCTACGCGCAAATCATCGGTAAAGACCAAGGGTACGCTCAGTTGCGCCTGATTTCCGGTGAACTGCGCATGATCCGGGCCGAATGCATGGCGACCATCGGCGCCGTCTCGAACCCGGACCAGCAGAATATCAAGCTCGGCAAGGCTGGCCGCAAGCGTTGGATCGGCAAACGTCCGGCGGTTCGCGGCGTTGCCATGAACCCCATCGATCACCCCCATGGCGGTGGTGAGGGGCGGACCTCGGGTGGCCGTCATCCGGTGACCCCTTGGGGCAAGCCGACGAAGGGTAAACGGACCCGTTCAAACAAGAAGACGGACAGGCTGATCATGCGCCGCCGTCACGCCAAGAAGTAAAGGAGACCGGTCGTGCCACGATCCGTATGGAAAGGCCCGTTTGTTGATGGATATCTGCTGAAGAAGGCAGAGGACGCGCGTTCGGCGGGGCGTAAGTCCGTGATCAAGATTTGGTCACGCCGCTCAACTATTTTGCCACAATTCGTTGGTCTGACTTTCGGTGTCTACAACGGCCATAAATTCATTCCCGTGTTGGTGAATGAGGACATGATCGGTCACAAGTTCGGTGAGTTTTCGCCGACCCGGACCTATCTTGGCCACGGCGCCGATAAGAAAGCGAAGAGGGTCTGATCCATGGGTAAGAGCGCTGCCGAACGGACGCTTTCCGACAATGAAGCCATGGCTTACGCCAAGCACCTCAGGACCAGCCCGCAGAAGCTGAACCTGGTGGCCGAAACAATTCGCGGCAAGGATTGCGAAAAGGCCTTGGCCGAACTCACTTTCTCGAAACGGCGGATCGCCATCGATGTGAAAAAAGTGCTGCAAAGCGCGATTGCGAATGCTGAGAACAATCATCAACTTGACGTCGACCGTCTCTATGTGTCCGAAGCGACGGTTGGCAAAAGTCTGGTCATGAAACGTTGGCGTGCCCGTGCCCGCGGCCGCGTCGGTCGGATACTCAAACCGTTTTCGAACTTACGGTTGGTGGTGCGCGAACGCGAGGAGTCTGAATAATGGGTCAAAAAGTCAATCCAATCGGGCTGCGTGTCGGTATCAACCGCACCTGGGATTCCCGCTGGTTTGCCGACAGCGGCTACAGCGATCTTCTTCATGAAGATTTGAAAATCCGGGATTTCCTGAGGGACAAACTGGCCCAGGCCGGCGTGTCGAAAGTGCTGATCGAACGGCCGGCGAAAAAGGCCAGGGTGACCATTCACACGGCCCGCCCCGGTGTTGTCATCGGCAAAAAGGGCGCCGATATCGAAAAGCTGCGCGGTGAGTTGGCGAAAATGACCGCCTCCGATGTTCACCTGAACATTGTAGAGATCCGCAAACCGGAAATTGACGCCCAATTGGTCGCTGAAAACGTCGCCCAGCAGCTTGAGCGCCGGGTCTCCATTCGCCGCGCCATGAAGCGCGCCGTGCAGTCGGCCATGCGGATGGGCGCCGGCGGCATTCGCATCAACTGTGCCGGACGTTTGGGCGGTGCTGAGATCGCGCGGACCCAATGGTACCGGGAAGGCCGCGTTCCGTTGCATACGCTGCGTGCCAACATCGATTACGGCGAGATGCCGGCCGTCACCACTTATGGCGTCTGTGGTGTCAAAGTCTGGATCTACAAAGGTGATATCTGGGCCCATGACCCCATGGCCCTTGATAAGCTTGCCCAAGAGCAGCAGCCGCAACGCTGATTGCCGCGCCGAACAAGGAAACTGAACCATGCTGCAACCGAAGCGGACAAAATACCGGAAGGCCCATAAAGGCCGTATCCACGGCAAGGCGAAGGGCGGATCGACGCTCAATTTCGGCGCCTATGGATTAAAGGCT
>CAZQPC010000157.1:0-11254 GCA_964595005.1 uncultured Magnetovibrio sp. | reverse complement strand
GCCGCCGCCATGTATTGCAGCCAAACGGAACTGCCCAGGTTGGCGAGATTGTCGATACCGAAAATATAAATCGTCACCTTGAGCACGGTAAATACGCCGGCTTTGACAACGGCCACGGCGTGCAACAGCGCACTGACCGGGGTCGGCGCGACCATCGCGGCGGGCAGCCAGCGATGGAACGGCATCAGCGCCGCCTTGCCGATGCCATACACGTACATGGCCAACAGAACCGCCGTAACGCCGGCTGATACCTTGCCTTGCAGAATTCCGCCATTGGTGAAATCCAGCGTTCCGGCGACCTGCCAGGTCCAGATCACGGCGACCAGTTGCAGCCCGATGGAGGTACCAATGAGAATGCCCAGATACACCCGCCCGGCGCGTTTTGCATCCTCGGTCCCGGCATGGGTGACCAACGGGAAAGTCGACAGGGTCAGCACTTCGTAAAACACAAACAGCGTCAGCATATTGCCCGCAAAGGCGATGCCGACGGCGCTGGAGATGGCAATCGCAAAACACGTGTAGAACCGGGTCTGATTGATCTCGTGGTGGCCGCGCATGTAACCGATGGCGTAGATCGAGGTGACGATCCACAGGAAACTGGCGATGCCGGCAAAAATCATGCCCAGCGGTTCGACCGTAAACGTGATACCGAGACCGGGCAGCATCTCGAAGACAGTCACCGATGGCCGGGCGCCGGCGGCCAGATCATCGAACAGTGACGCCACCAGATAGAAGGTAATAGCGGCGGTGATCAGTGTGACGCCTTCGCGCAGGTTCGCCTGCTTGCCGGTGATGACGATCAATACGGCGCCGATCAACGGCACCAAGATGGCGGCTAAAATCGTTGTTTCGGCGGTCATGAGCCGCCCCCTAACAGCGATTGAGCGGCGGCGATGGCGACATCAAGCGTTGTTGTCGCGTCAATGCCGAAATAGACCGCCGCGCCGATCAGAACCCATGCCGGCACCAGCATGGACAAGGGGGCTTCGGTGGCCGTCTCCGCGGCTTCACTGGCGGGTTTGAAATAGATCACCTCGACGACCCGCCATACGTAAATCACCGCCAGCAGCGAACTCAAAACGATCAGCACGGCGACCGGCCACCAGCCTTTCTCCAAAGCCGCCTGGATCAGATACCATTTCGAAACGAAGCCGACCGTCAGCGGCACGCCGATCAGGCTGAGACCACCGCCGACAAAGGCCGCCATGGTCAGCGGCATTTTCCGGCCGAGACCGGCCATGTCTTTCAACCGCACCGAGCCGATGCGGAACATCACCGCGCCCAGAACCATGAACAGGCCGCCCTTCATCAGGGCGTGGTTGAACAGATGGATGATGCCGGCGGCAACCCCGGTCACCGTGTCGAAGCTAAGCCCCAGGACCATGTAGCCGATTTGCGCCACCGAGGAATAGGCCAGCATGCGTTTGACGTTGACCTGATAGACGGCGACCAGGGAGCCGACGAACATGCCGATCAAGGCCGTCACCATCAGCATGTCGCGGATCGGCACGATGTTCAGAATATCGACGCTGCCGAAGATCGTGTAGGTCACCCGGATCAAGGCATAGACGGCGACCTTGGTGGCCGTTGAGGCCAGAAAGACCGTCACCGCGGACGGCGCGTAGGTGTAGGCATTGGGCAGCCACATATGCAGCGGGAACAGGGCCAGCTTCAATCCCAGCCCAACGGTCAGGAACGCCAGCGCCGCCTGCACCGTGCGGCTGCCTGCCAATTCCGGGATCAACTTCGACAGATCGTGAATGTTCAGGCTGCCCGTCGCGTTGTACATGAGCCCGACGCCGATGATGTAGAAGGTGGCGCCGATGGTGCCCATGATCAGGTAGCGGTAGGCCGCCGTCAGGGCGCGGCGGTCGGTGCCGAAACTGATCAGCACGTACGATGACAGGGACGAGATTTCCAGGAACACGAACAGATTGAAGGCGTCGCCGGTGATGGCGATGCCCATGAGGCCGGTCTCACAGAGCAGCATCATGGTGTAGAAAAGATAAACCCGGCTGACCGGAATTTCCGCGTTCACGCTGCGCCGGGCATAGGGCATGACGACGGCGCCGATCGACGAAACGATGACCAGAATAAAGGCATTCAGGGTGTCGATCCGGTATTCGATACCCCAAGGCGCCGCCCAGCCGCCCAGTTCATAGACGATGACGCCGCTTTCCAGAACCTGCATCAGCAGCAACACGGAAATGGGCAGGCACAGCCAGGCAATCAGCGTCGCCCAAATCCAAACCACCTGGGGGTGGCGGATGACCATGCACACAGGCGCCGCCATCAGCGGCAGAATAATCTGGATGATCGGCAGGTGTTGGGCGATCAAGATTGATCCTCCACGGTATCAATCTCGTCATCTTCAATGGTGCCGTAGGCGTCGCGGATACGAACCACCAACGCCAAGCCCAGGGCCGTCGTGGCGACACCGACGACAATGGCCGTCAGGATCAGCACGTGGGGCAGGGGATTGGAATAGAGCTTGATGCCTTCCGCCAGGATGGGCGCCGTGCCGCCGTCGACTTTGCCCATGGTGATGTAGAGCAGAAACACCGAGACCTGGAAGACGTTAAGCCCGATGATTTTCTTGATCAGGTTTCCGTGCGCAATGACGATGTAGAACCCCATCATCATCAGGACGATCACCAGCCAATAGTTGAGAAGGCCCGGAAACTCCATCCCCTCAGCCCTCTTCGGCTTTTTCGTGTTCTTCGGGCCGGCGGCCGGCGAAGGTGCAGAATATGGTGATCATCGCCGAAGCGACAGTGATCCCGACGCCCGCCTCGACCAGCAAGATGCCCAGATGCTGACCGTGCGTCGCCTCATGGGCGAGCACGTTATAGTCCAGATAATTGCCGCCCAATATAAGCCCCGCGACACCAACGCCCGAATACAGCAGCACTCCAATTACCAGCAAATACCGCGTCGCGGTGGCGGGCACGACGTCGCGGACCGTCGCGACACCGAAGATGATCGCATACAGGATGAACCCAGCGGCGAAGATGACGCCGGCTTGGAACCCGCCGCCCGGGCCGAAGTCGCCATGCCACTGAACATACAGCGCGAACAAGAGGATGTAGGGGATGAGGATCTTGGAGATCACCCGGAGAATGATTTTTTGCCTCATGGGGGCGAACCTCCGGGCTTGTCCGCGGCCTCGGTCGTCGTTACCGCGGCGACATCATCATCTTCGGGGCGGCGCCGCGCGATACGCCCCCGGCCAAGGATCGCCAGAACCCCGGCGGCGGCGGTGAAAATGACGAACGTCTCACCCAGCGTGTCGTAGCCGCGATAGCTGGCCAACACCGAGGTAACGACATTTGGCAATCCGATCTCGCCTGTCGATTTGCCCAAGTAATAGTCGGCGACGTGATGATGGATGGGCGCCGTGGGATCGCCGTAGTAGGGCATGTCCAAGGTGCCGTAAATAAGCACCGCCCCGGTGATGGCAACCATCACCAGACCGCCGATGACGTTCTTCGGCGGCGACGGCTTCTCCTCGCTGGTGGTCAGGGCCAGCGTCCCCAGCATAAGTACAGTGGAGATACCGGCGCCGACGGCGGCCTCCGTGAAGGCCACATCGACGGCGTCCATGACCACATAGGCGGCGGCGCCAAGAAGGCTGAAAATGCTGGTCAGCATGACCATGGCGAACAGATCATGTATGCGGGCAATGGCGATGGCGGTGACGGCCATGAACACCATCAGCGAAATGATGATCACGTTTTCGATGGCTGGCCCTCCCCGTGATCATCGGGCGAACGGGCGCCGGACTCCTCGTCGGGCTTTTGCTCACCGTGAAGCGGATGAACGCCGCCATAGGATGCGGCCCGGCAGAGCGCGTGGCAGCTGGTCGGGCTGGTCAGCAGAATGAACATGCAGATCATCGCCAGCTTCGCCAGGGCCAGTGTAAATCCTGCCTGGAATGCCAGGCCCAGCAGGATCAGGCCAACGCCGACCGTGTCGATGATGCCGGCGGCATGCATCCGGCAATAAACATCGGGAAGGCGGATCAGGCCGACCGCGCCGATGACGCAAAAAACGCCGCCGGTGATAATCGCCGCCCAACTGAGGATATCGAGGAAGACTTCCATTAGATATCACCCGAGTGCTGGTCGACGGCCGGGTCCAATTCTTTCAAACCCACGTACTTGGTCACTGCGATGGTGCCGATGAAGTTGATCAGGGCGTAAACCAAGGCCAGGTCCAGGAACTCGGGCCGGCCCGCCAAAAACCCATGTACAGCAATCAACATCACCGTCAAGGTGCCGAAGGTATTAACGCCGAGAATCCGATCGTAGACCGTCGGTCCCTTCAAGGCGCGCACCAGCGCCAGCAACATGGAAACCAAAACAGCGACAGCGGCGGCGGCAAACATGCTCATCCGACGCCCTCCGTGCCGCGTTCCACATGGCCTTCAAGCGCGGTGACGCGCCGGTCCATGTCACCGGTCTCCAGGCCCGACGCCGAGCCCTTCGTCAGGGCATGTACAACAAAGGTGTCACCGTCGACAAACAAGGTCACGGTGCCGGGCGTCAAGGTGATGGAATTGGCATAGGTGACCCGGCCGATATCGGAACGCTGCGACGCCTTGACCCTCATGGTCTTCGGCGCGACGGCCCCACTTCCCTTGAGAATCGCCAGGGCGACGTCGATGTTGGCCTTGACGATTTCCCACATCAGCCAGGGGAAATACAACATGCCCTTCGGCGCCATGTGAATGGGATGGCTTTCGCGATCAATCACGTCCATGCGATGGGCCAGCCAGACGACGACAACAATGGATGCCGCGCCCAGGCCCAGGATCAAGGTGATGAAATAACCCGAGGAAAACAACCAAAGCAGGATCAAGCCTGCCGCCAGGGCCAACGTATGAATCACCCGTTCGAACTCCCCTCCAAATGCCTTCCTGACGTTGCCCACCTTATGCCGTTTTCATTTGGCCGGCGGATCGTGTCCATTATGATGTAAGAATAAATCGTTGAAACTTGGTGGCTAGAAAAAAATTCATGTCCGGCCTTTCGACTGTTGGGTTCCGCAGCGTGCGCGGCGCGCATTTTCCGGCGGTTCATTCACATCAGGCGCCGTATTTACGCTGCCGCCCCTGGTGTTGCCTGACGTTTTGGCTGGTCATCGGATGCTGCCTATTGCGGCCGGTCGCAGCAATGGCTCAGGATGGCGCCGTATTTCGGGTCGATCAGTTGAGTATTCTTTCACAAGGACAGCATCACCCGTTTCGTGTCGAAATCGCCGAATCGCCGCGCCAACGCACCCAGGGGCTGATGTGGCGAAAGCATCTGCCGGCGGGCACGGGCATGCTGTTCGACTTCAAGATGACCGACCAGGTGATCATGTGGATGAAAAATACCTACATTCCCCTCGATATGTTGTTCATTACAAAGGCCGGCCAAATCATCAATATCGCCCGTAACACCAAGCCCCATTCAACCGATTTTATTCCCTCCGCCGGCCCGGTGCGCGCCGTCCTCGAACTGCCGGCAGGTACGGCTAGAAAATTGGCGATCCGCGCCGGCGATACGGTCATTCACCCGATGTTCACACCCTAACGTCGAGATGGCACGGTTATCCGGTAGAATTGGTCGCTGGATCATCCTCCGGCGCTGCAATGCCCGATGGCCGACAGCAACGCCTTGCGGGGCAAACATCCCTATGCCAGTCTCGGCGCCGAGTTAAGAGATCAATACGTATTGCAAACATATATTTCACCGTTTCGATACCTGCGGAGGGCGCGAATTCTACATCGCAAGCGAAACCAACAGCGCCGCGATTTGGTCCGGACGATGCCATGTTAGTCAGAGAGATTGCCGGACTTTCAGGGAAGACAATAATGGTCACCGGATCGGGCGGCATGCTCGGCCGGGCATTTTGTGAGGCCCTGAGCGCCGTTGACCATGTCCGCGTAGAACAACGCGATCATGCGGAATTGGACGTCACCGATCGCCAACGCGTTCTTGATCACGCTGAACTGGCGCCCGACTTCATCATTCATTGTGCGGCCGACGTCAACGCCGAGCGCTGCGAAGCCAACCCCGACCAGTGTCAGCGGGTTCAGGTCAGCGGCACACGCAACATCACGGACCTTGCCATCGCCACCGGCGCACAGGTTTTGTATCCGCAGTCATTTCTCATTTTCGACGGGCGCGAAATTCCCATTTTGGAAACCACGCAGCCGGCACCTTTGTCCGTTTATGGAAGATGCAAGTACGAAGCCGAACAAGTGTTGCGGGCTGACCTGCCTGGCGCCGTCGTGGTTCGCATGGCCGGGTTTTTTGGTGGCGATGAGAAAGACAAGAACTTTGTCGGAAAATTCGTGCGCCATCTGTTCGAACTCATTAAAGATGGGACCGGCTCCTATGAAGTCGGAGACCGCGTCTGGCAACCCACTTACACATTGGATCTGGCACGGAATTGCCTGCTTCTTTTGACTTCGGAAAAACACGGAATTTACAACATGTCCTGTCACGGCCAGGCGAGTTTTTATGAACTGGCAGCGGCTTGCGTCGATGAACTTGACCTTGGCGATCTGATTTCAATTATTCCGGCGACCGAGGCCCAGGTAACGGCAAACGAAAAAGCCTTGCGTCCGGCCTTCGGAATCATGGAGAACCGGCGTCTCATTGGGGAAGGGTTGGATCGCCAGCGAAACTGGCGCGCCGCCCTGAAAGAATATCTTCAACGGCCATATTTCCAGCAAATGAAACGCGACCTGACTTTGGAGTGCCCCTAATGCTTCTCGATCCATGCAGCCTGCCTTTTCTGGGCGATCTCAAAAGCCGCGTTGTCATGTCGGCGATGACCCGTGGCTTTGCCGGTCCCGGACATGCGGCGACGCCGGAAATCGCCGAATACTATGGCCGCCGCGCCGATAGCGGCGTCGGTCTGATCTTGACCGAGGGGACAATTATCGACGCCAGTGCCGACGGCTATAACGATGTCCCGCATATCGCCACTCACCAGCAGACGGAAAGTTGGCGCCAAGTGGTCGACCGGGTCCATGCCTCCGGCGCCAAGATATTCAGCCAGCTTTGGCATTGTGGCCGCATATCGCATTCAGACTATACAGGTGGCCTGGCGCCCGTCAGTTCCACCGGCCGCGCGGCCGAGGGCCATAATCGCCAGAATGACAAACCCTTCGGCACGCCGCGGGCATTGGAAACGGCGGAAATGCCAACGGTGTATGCAATGTTTGGTAAGGCCGCCAAAAACGCCTTGGACGCCGGGTTCGATGGCGTACAACTTCATATGGGGCATGGATATCTGGTCGACCAGTTTTTCGATGCCCGGGTTAATGATCGCACCGACGCCTACGGCGGATCGGTGGCCAACCGTTGCCGCTTTGCCTTGGAGGCCTTGGAATCCGTACTGGGAGAAATCGATCCGGAAAAACTGATGGTCCGGATATCACCGTCGCGCGATATGGGTGGACTTTACGATTGGCCCGATTTGGACGACATGCTGAATTACCTGATCCCGGGATTTCAAGCACTTGGACTGAAGATGTTGGATGTCAGTTGCGCGCGCGCCGACTACTATGAAACGTCCGGACGGATCATCAGAATGGTCCGCCCGCAATGGCAAGGTCTGCTCATGGGCGGCGCTTCGTTGGACCGCGATCAGGCCGAACAGGAATTGTCGGAAGGATTGGTCGATCTTGTCACCTGGGGCCGTCATATTCTGGCCAATCCGGACTTCGTGGCGCGCCTGTCTGCGAACAAGCCGTTGGATGACTTCGATCCATCGATGCTTTCAAGCCTGAATTGATATGCCAGAACAGTCACAGACATCGTCACAGATTGATCCGGCGTTCTGGGCCGGGCGGCGGGTTTTTGTCACCGGCCATACGGGTTTCAAAGGCAGCTGGCTGTGTTTGATGCTGGAGCGCATGGGGGCGGCCGTCGCGGGGTACGCCTTGGACCCGCCAAGCGACCCCAGCATGTATGAACTGGCCGGCATCGGCGCCAACCTTGAACACCATCATGGCGACGTCCGTGACCTTGCAGCGTTGTCGGCGGCGATCCGTTCTCACGATCCGGAAATTGTCATCCACATGGCGGCCCAGGCGCTTGTTCGTGCCTCTTATGACGATCCGGCCGAGACCTTCGCGACAAATGTCATGGGTACCGTCAACGTCCTTGAGGGTATCCGCAGGCTCGACAATCTGCAGGCCGTTGTCGTCGTCACCAGCGACAAATGCTATGACAACAAGGAATGGCCCTGGGGGTATCGGGAAAACGACCCCATGGGCGGTCACGACCCTTATTCCAGTTCGAAAGGCTGCGCCGAATTGGTCGCATCCGCATACCGCAACAGTTTCTTCGCCACCGGCGACAACCAGGTTAACGTCGCCACGGCGCGCGCCGGCAATGTCATCGGCGGCGGCGATTGGGGAACCGACCGGCTGGTTCCCGACCTGATGAATGCCTTCCGCGCCGGGGAAAGCGCCTTGATCCGCCGCCCGAACGCGGTCCGTCCTTGGCAACACGTGCTGGATCCCGTGGCCGGCTATTTAATTTTGGCGGAGCGTCTTTGCCACCCCGGCCGTGACTATGCGGGACCATGGAATTTCGGCCCCAGCCGCGTTAACGAAAGACCGGTGCGGGAACTGGTTGAAATCGCCGCAGCGATTTGGGGCAACGGCGCCGGTTGGACCATCGACAACGATGCGTCGCCACACGAAGCTCATTATCTTAAACTGGACGTATCAAAGGCCCATGCGAACCTTGGCTGGAAAACGTTGATGGACCTTGAACAGGCCTTGGAATTGACCGTCAAATGGTATCTGGAATGGGCGCGGGGCGGCGATATGCGGGCGATGACGCTTGCGCAAATCGACAGCTTTCTCGGCATTGAAAATGAGGCCGCCCGTTGACCGATAGATCGAACACCCCCGACCCCGATGAACTGCGCCGCCAGATCCTTGATCTTGTCGGAGAGTATTATGCGGCCGCCCATCCGGACCGGAGTTTTGATCGGGATCGGTCGCCGGCGCCCGTATCAGGCAGGGTTTACGGTGCCGAAGATATGCAGAACCTGGTCGATTCCAGTCTCGATTTCTGGCTGACGACGGGCCGGTTCAATGAGCAATTCGAAAAGCGCCTGGGTGAATTTATCGGCCGGCGTCATGTCCTGACGGTCAATTCCGGGTCGTCCGCGAACCTGGTCGCATTGGCCGGTTTGACCAGCCATCTGCACGGCGACCGGGCGCTGATGCCTGGCGACGAATTCATCACCTGTGCCACCGGGTTCCCGACAACGGTTAATCCCGGCATTCTCTATGGCCTGACCCCGGTGTTCGTGGATGTTGATATCCCGACCTACAACATTGACACCGAAGCACTTGAAGCGTCACTCAGCGACCGCACCCGCGCCATCATGATCGCCCACACCCTGGGCAATCCGTTCGATTTGGACGCGGTGATGGCATTTGCCGAAAAACACGATCTTTGGGTGATCGAAGATTGCTGTGATGCCCTTGGCGCGACATGGCGCGGCCAGCATGTGGGCACGTTTGGCGATGCCGGCACGCTCAGCTTTTATCCCGCGCATCACATCACCATGGGCGAAGGCGGCGCGGTGTTCACGGAAAGCGGCAAAGTCCGCCGGGCCATGGAATCGATCCGCGACTGGGGCCGCGATTGTTACTGCGCGCCCGGCATGGACAACACCTGCGGCAAACGGTTTGAGTGGACCTTGGGAGACCTGCCGACGGGCTACGATCACAAATACGTTTATTCGCATCTTGGGTTTAATTTGAAAATCACCGATATGCAGGCGGCGGTCGGGCTTTCACAGCTTGATCGCCTGTCCGGTTTTATTGAAACGCGGAAACGCAATTTCGACATTCTGAAAACCGGTCTGTCAGAGCTTGAAGACGTGTTCATCCTGCCGGAAGCGACGCCGAATGCCGATCCGTCCTGGTTCGGATTTCCGCTGACGATCCGCGCCGACGCCCCATTCACACGCGACGAATTGGTGCGCCATCTCAACGAACGGCGGATCGGCACCCGGCTTCTGTTCGGCAGTAATTTGCTGCGCCAACCCTACATGATCGGCCGCGATCATCGGGTGATCGGCGATTTGAAGAACAGCAACATCGTCGTCGACCGAACATTTTGGATTGGTGTGTATCCGGGATTGGGTGAATCCGAGCTGGGCTGGATGTTGGATACGATCAAGACGTTCTGTTCGTCTAGGGGCAAGGCCTAGGCGCGTGGTCTTGCGTATGGCAATTCTTGGCGCCACCGGTCATATCGGCAAGGGCCTGGTCCGAGAATTGGCCGGCAATACGGACTATCACCTCGGACTGTTTGTTCGCGATCACGCGGCCATGGCGTCCCACATGGAAATTGTCGGCGCGGGGGCGCAAAATTACGACATTCTTGAACTGTCTGACTTCGGGAACTCATCCAACGATATTGTCATCAATGCAATCGGAGCCGGTGATCCGGCCCGACTCGCGGCTCTAGGGCATGGAATATTCCGGCTAACTGAGGATTTCGATAATCTCATATTGGAGCATCTTGAGCGGTATCCCGACGTCCTGTATTTGAATTTTTCCAGCGGTGCCGTTTATGGTGCCGGCTTTTCGT
The DNA here is from genome assembly GCA_964595005.1 of uncultured Magnetovibrio sp. GTDB lineage: Bacteria > Pseudomonadota > Alphaproteobacteria > Rhodospirillales > Casp-alpha2 > UBA3470. The sequence goes on along the minus strand of CAZQPC010000157.1, from coordinate 635 downwards.
CACCGCCGACTGCCGAAACCCGTTTTAACGTGGCCGTAAACGACCTTCCGACGTCTCAGCACTATGGCCTGGCGAAATTATATGCCGAAGCGAAACACCGTGCCCATGGTGATCTGAATATCGTTGACCTGAGGGTATTTTCGTATTTCAGCCAGTTTATTGATCTTTCCGGCCGGTTTTTTATGGCGGATCTGGTTCGCTGCCTGATTGCCGAAAAAGTATTCGTCACCAATGATCTGGATTTCGTTCGCGACTTCATTGTGCCTGCGGATCTGGCATTGATGATTGATTGCTGCGTTGCCGCCTGGAAGAAAAGCTCAGGTGTACCGGTCAATTGTGGCCTGGATTTTTACTCCAAGAAGCCAGCCGGAAAATTCGAACTCATCGACCAAATAAGAGACATCTTTCCGTTCGAATACCAAATCGAAAAAACCGCTGATACCCTGACGGCGACGGGAGCAAAAAGCCATTACGCGTCAGAATTTAAAAAAGCCGGCGCGTGGGGATATGCACCCTGCTTCACGACCACGGAAGGTGTCATCTCAGAGGCCCGTCGCCTTCTCGAAAAATCAAGCCGAGGCGCCTAGAGCATCGTGCGCTATTTCGTACGCACTGAGACGGTCAGTCCGGTTTGC
>CAZQPC010000156.1:0-11335 GCA_964595005.1 uncultured Magnetovibrio sp. | reverse complement strand
TTTCGTCCGCTTGCGACGTTTTTTACGGGCCACCCGCGCTCATCCCTTCCAGCCCACCTTCCAGCCCATGGGTCAGGGCGCGACGATCACCTTGCCGATCACCTCGCGGTCTTCGATCACCCGCAGCGCCTCCTTGGCTTCAGCCAGCGGATAGGCATGGTGGATCGGCACCTTCAGCTTGCCTTCGCTGATCATGTTCAGGAGCGCCGTCAGGTCTTCGGGCTCCCAGCTATTTGAGCCCAGGATGTCGAACTCAAAGCTCCACACATAGCGCAAGTCCGTGGCCGGGTCGTAGCCGGCCGTCGCCCCGCAAGTCAGCAACCGGCCGCCGCGGCGCAGGCATTTCATGGATTTCACCCAGGTGTCACCACCGGTGAAATTGACCGCCACGGTGACGCCGCCGGCGTCCTTGCGCCGGTGCGGCTTGTCGTAAAGTTTCCAGATTTCCTTGACGAAATCGACCTCTGAATAATCGATCACGTGGTCGGCACCCATGCCGGTCAGCGCATCCAGCTTGGCTTGCGAGCTGCCGCAGGCAACCACCTCGGCGCCCATGATCTTGGCCAACAGCACGGCGCCCGTGCCGACGCCGCCGCTGGCGCCCAGGATCAACACCTTGTCGTCGGCGCCCACCCGGCCGCGGGTCACCATCATGCGGTGCGCCGTGCCGTAGGCCACGGGCAGGCTGGCCGCATCGGCGAAACTGACGTTGTCCGGCATCTTGATCAATTGATGGGCCGGCACCCGGGCATATTCCGCCAGGCCGCCGTCGACGGTTTCGCCGAACAGGCCGATGCCGACCCGGTCGCGCGGGTCAACCAAGATGCGATCACCGACGGACCAGTCCTTGACGTTGACGCCAACCTCGGCAATTTCCCCCGCCGCATCCAGTCCGCAGATGCGCGGCAGATCCAGGGTGATCCCCGGCATGCCGTTGCGGGTGAACAGGTCGTGGTAATTCAGCGAACAGGCCTTGACCGCGACGATCACGTCATCGGCGCCGCATTCGGGGTCGCGGTAGTTCTCCTCATAGACGAACTGGTCCATGCCCCCATGTTCGTAAAGTACGACGGCTCTCATTGTTGTCTCTCCTCAAACTTCCAATTATTTCGGTGGCGCCGTCAGGTAGACGCCGCGGCCGCTGGCCAAAAGCTTACCCTTCTCGTCGTAAACCTGCGCCTCACCGGTCGAAAAAACACTGCCCATCTTGAGGGCTTGCGCCTTGACGATCAGCTTGCCCTGCATGGCCGGCCGATGATAGTCGACCCGCATATCGATGGTCGGTATGGCGCGGCCCAATTTCGCCGCAATGGCATAATCGGCGGCCATGTCGATGAGTGCCGCAAGAATGCCGCCGTGCGTATATCCGACCGTCACGTTGACCACGAACTCTTCGCGCCAAGGCACCGTCACTTCGATGCCGTCCTCATCATAGCCGGTCAATTCGACACCCAGCCATTTGTGATATGGCGCCACGGTCATTCGTTCCGCCAATTCTTCGCGGCTCATTTTGTTTTCAGGCATGCCTTGTCGATTCCCCCCTCCGGTTTCGAACCCAACGCCTTCGCATTCAACATGAACGGCGGCCAGGACTCAAACGGAACCCTGGGGGAAATGCCGTTTTTCAGCGTCTATTTCCCGCAGTGAAATACTTGCGTGGCCGGACCGTCCGCTTCCCAGCCCTGCACGATCAATTTGCCGCGGGCCGCGTTGGCGACAACGGCGAGGCGCGTCGTCGCGTTCAGGATCGGCGGCTGGACCCAGTCGAAATCATCGCCGGCATCGTCGCGCAAGGCCTCCATCAGGGCATAGCGGCCGGGGCTGTCGATGCCCCGGGCGCGGCCCGGCGGGGCGCCGGCGATCCAATGGTTGGCGACACTGGCCGGCGCGTCGCGCACTTGGGCGTCCTCTTCGTGGCGCTCAATGACGCAGCCCTCGTCCGGGTCCAGGCCGGACAGGGTGAAGAACGCCGGCATGGCCAGGGGTGTCTCCGTCAACACACGTTTGGCGTCGGTGTAGGTCGCGCAGGTATCGAACACCTGGCGCAACAGATGCACCGGCGGCAGGACCCGGCGGCGCCAAATCCTGAACCGGTTGACGCCCCAATCGAACCAGCACGAAAAACTCCAGCGGCGCATGGGCGGCTGATTGATGGCGGCGGCGAAGCGCCCCGGCGCCATCGCCGTGGCGACACCGGAAAAACCCGGCCAGGTGACGTTTTCGTAGGCCCCCGCCGGGCCCGACATGCGGGCCACCACGACATGGCGGCCAAGCCCCGTGAGCGGCCAATCCAGGGTCCGCAACAGGCGGTTGCCGAAGCCTGAGGGATCGGCGGCGGCGCTGGAAGTGCAGGTCCATTCGTAGGACAGGTTCAGCAAATAGGCACCGGGTGTCTCGGCGCACGCCGCAATCGCATCAATCTCCGGCAAATACGGGTTTTCCGCCGCCGCCAACCAGCGCCGCGACACCGCATCGCCGATCGCCAGGGCACGGCGGCCATAGTGGGCCTGACCGGCACTGATGATTGCCGCGAACCGCGCCGGTTCCGCTTCGGCCAGCGCCACGGGGCCATCGGCGCCGATCTCCACATGCGGGATTTCGGGCAGGCCGGCCATGGGCGTTTCAAGCCTCAGGTCCAAGTGGATCTCCTGTCGGTCCGGCGGTTTACTTCACCGGCGGCCCGGAATATACCACGTAACGCAACATCGATCACACCATCGCGGCACCCCGCGACGCGACAAGACCCGAATTTGGGAGCCGAACATGATCCCGCGTTATTCCCGCCCCGAGATGGCAGCCATCTGGGAGCCGGCCAACAAATTCCGTATCTGGTTCGAGATCGAGGCCCACGCCTGCGATGCCCAGGCGGCCCTGGGCGTGATCCCGAAAGCCGCCGCCGACGCCGTCTGGCAGCGCGGTGACGCACCCTATACGGACAGCCGCATTCAGCGCATCGACGAGATCGAACGCGAGACCCGCCACGACGTCATCGCCTTTTTGACGGAACTGGCGGAACTGGTCGGCGATGAGGCGCGCTTCGTCCATCAGGGCATGACGTCTTCGGACGTCCTGGATACCTGCCTGGCGGTGCAGATGAAACAGGCCGCCGACATCCTGTTGGCCGACATGGAAAAGTTGCTGGGCGCCCTGGAGACGCGGGCCCGGGAATTCAAACTGACGCCGTGTATCGGCCGCAGCCACGGCATCCATGCCGAACCGACCACGTTCGGGGTCAAGCTGGCCGGTCATTACGCCGAATTCGCGCGCTGCCGCGACCGCCTTCAGGCGGCCCGGGCCGAGATCGCCACCTGTGCCATCTCCGGCGCCGTCGGCACCTTTGCCAACATCGACCCGGCCGTCGAAGCCCATGTCGCCGACAAACTGGGCCTGACGCCGGAGCCGATCTCCACCCAGGTGATCCCCCGCGACCGCCACGCCCAGTTCTTTGCCGCCCTGGCCATTGCCGCTTCGGCCCTGGAACGGCTGGCCACGGAGGTCCGGCATCTGCAGCGCACGGAAGTCCGCGAGGCCCAGGAATATTTCGCGCCGGGCCAAAAGGGTTCATCGGCCATGCCGCACAAGCGCAATCCGATCCTGACCGAAAACCTGACCGGCCTGGCGCGCATTGTCCGCATGGCCATTGTGCCGGCCCTGGAGAACGTGGCGCTCTGGCATGAACGCGACATTTCCCATTCGTCGGTGGAACGCATGATCGGCCCGGACGCGACGATCACGCTGGATTTCGCCCTGAACCGCATGGCCGGGGTGATCGAGAAACTGGTCGTCTATCCCAACAACATGCTGGAACACCTGAACAAGTTCGGCGGTATCCATGATTCGCAACGGGTCCTGTTGACCCTCACCCAGCATGGCGTCAGCCGCGAAGACGGCTACAAGATCGTCCAGCGCGCCGCCATGAAGGTCTGGCGCAGCTTCGGTATCGACCCGGACGACCCGGATGCCGAGATCGAGCTCACCGATGAAGACCGGGAAGCCGCGACCCACGGCAACCGTCTGATGTTCTTCCTCTCGAAGGACGAAGACCTGACCGATGTCTTGAGCGGCGGCGATCTGGACGCCTTGTTCAACGTCGATCCGGTCGCCTATCACACGAAAAACGTCGACACGGTTTTTACGCGGGTATTCGGTCAAGCCTGAGATTGGCACCGCTAAGGATTGGGGGAAACGGCAGCCCCCTCACTCCTCCACATAGCCCTGCACCATGTCCATATCGACAAGTGCCGAGGTCCGTTCATCCGCCGGCCCGTACCCGCCGCCGCCCGGTGTGCGCACCAAAACCCGGTCGCCCTTCTTCAGGATATGCTGGGTGCGGTGATTGACGGCCTCGCCGTTGATCCGGAGATCCCCCAAGCCGCCGTCATCGCCGCCGTTAAAACCCGGGGCGGCGACCCGGGTGCGTTCGGCCATGAACATCATGGAAATGGGGTTGTCGGTGCGGCTTTCCATCAAGACGTCCTGGCCGAGGCCGCCGCGCTGGCGGCCGGCGCCGCCGGAGTTCGGCCGCAGTTTCTTCTCAACGAACAGCAAGGGTGCGTTGCGTTCCACCACCTCGATGGGCGTCGATGAAATGTTTGACGGCCAGCTCAGACAGCTTTCGCCGTCCTTGTCCGCCAGCGCCCCCATGCCGCCGTTGAAGAACAGGACGTTGGCGTAGGCGCTGCCGTCATCGCGATGGCCGGTCTGGGTAACCGCCCACAAGGGCGACCCGGCGCCGGCGATAATGCGGTCCGGCACCGCCTGGCCGAGCGCCCCGAACACCACCACGGGCAGATAGTGGCCGACACTGGCGCGCGCCGAGACGGCCGAGGGGAACCGCGGGTTGACCAGGCAGTCGTCGGGCGCCGTCACCTTGATCGGCCGGAACATGCCGTCGTTGTTGGCCAGATCCGGCAACAGGGCGCACTTCACCGCATAGGCGGTCATGGCGTAGGTGTAGGTCATGGGGCAGTTGACGGCGCGCGGCTGGGCCGGCGTGGTGCCGGCATAGTCGGCGGTGATGGTGTCGCCGTCCACATGCAGGGCGATTTGGTAATGGAACGCGATGTCCATGCCGTCGCTTTCCATGGCGTAGCGGTAGACGCCGTCAGGCACGTCTGAGATGGCCCGGCGCATGGCCGCCTCGCAGCGCATGAACAGCTCATCGGCCAGGGCGTCCAGGTCGCTAAGCCCGTAGTCGCTCATCAACCCCAGCAAGCGTTCCGCCATCAGGCCGCCGGCCCCGGCCTGGGCCCAGATATCGCCCATGGTCTGGTCCGGGGTGCGCACGTTGAGGCGGATCATGCGGACCAGAAAGTCGTTCACCGTGCCGCCATCGGCCAGCTTGGTCAGTGGGATTTGCAGGCCTTCCTCATAGATCTCACGGGCCTCCAGGGCGCGGATGCGGCCGCCGATATCGGGCACGTGCGAGGTCGTCGCGGCGAAGGCGACCAGCCGGCCGCCGTGGAATACGGGTTGCACGATGCAGACATCGGGCAGATGTCCCGTGCCCTTCCACGGATCGTTGGTGATCAGGATATCGCCGGGACGCATGTTCTCAGGGCCGATGGCATCAATGAAATGACGGACCGTCGCCGGCAGGGTGGCGATGAAGGACGGGATCGAGCCGGAGTTCTGGGCCAGGGAGCGGCCGCGGGCGTCGGTCAGCACGCAGGCGAAATCATTGGCTTCGTTGGACAGCGTCGAAAACGCCGTGCGCACGATCGCCTTGGCGGCTTCGTCGACGATGGAGATCAGGCGGGTCCATAGGACCTCCAGGAGCACCGCGTCGAACTTCGGCTCGGTTTGGCCTGGGGTCATCTCAGGCGTCTCCTTCGCGCTCTGGCAGGTGCACGACGATGTTGCCCGACCCGCGCACCTCAGCCCTGGCGCCGGGGCCGATGATCAACGTCGATCCGGCGTCCTCGACAATGGCCGGGCCGGCAAACGAGGTGCCGGCGCCCAACCGGCGCCGGGCATAGACGGCGGTCTCAACAAAATCCCCGGCGTCCGGAAAATAGGCGGGCCGTGTACCGGTCGGGCCAGCGCCGCCCGCCGCCGCCGGCGCGTGCTGTACGGCGCCGCCGCCCGGCACGGCGACCCTGGCCGACAGCCGCGCGTTGATAAACTCAATGGGCACAGCCGGGGGCGTGCGGTTGAAACGCTTGCGGTAGGCATCCTCAAAGGCCGTCTTCAATTTTTCGCGGACATCTTCCGAGACGTAGGGGCCGGCGGGCAGGTTGACCACCAGATCGAACCCCTGGCCGGCGAACCGGCCGTCGGCCAGACGATGGCAGACGATGTCATCGGCCGGCAGGCCGGTGCCGGCCAGCACGGCCCGGGCCTGGTCTTCCAGGTCCTCGAATGCGGCTTCCAAGGCGGCCAAATCGCCGCCATCGATGGCAAAGCCGATGGTCGCCACCCGGTCGACCCGGGCCGGTGCCACCAACAACCCCAGCGCCGAGGCAACCCCCGCCGACGGCGGACAGACTATGCGTTTCAGGCCCAGCTTGCGGGCCACGCCATAGGCATGCACGGGCCCGGCACCGCCGGTACACAACAACGCAAATCCACGCGGATCACGGCCCTGTTCGGCGATGTGGACGCGGGCCGCGCTGGCCATGCTTTCGTTGACGATGTCGTGGATGCCCCAGGCCAGGGCGGTCGGCGTCAGATCGGCGGATTCGGCCAAGGCCGCCAAGGCCGCCCGGCCGGCCGCGCCATCGATGGCGACGTTGCCGTCGGCGAAGCCGGCCGCGTCCAGAAAGCCGAGCGCGAAGTCCGCGTCGGTGACCGTCGCCTGCGTGCCGCCCAGGCCGTAACTGGCCGGGCCGGGGTCGGACCCAGCGCTTTCCGGCCCGACCTTCAACAGGCCCAGCCCATCCAGGTGCGCGACGGAACCGCCGCCGGCGCCGATCTCGATCAGTTCCACCGTGGAGATGCGGATCGGCAGGCCGCTGCCCTCGGCAAAGCGCTTCTGGCGGGCCGCCTCGAAGGCGTAGGCGGTTCGCGGCGCGCCGTTCTCGACCAGCGACAGTTTCGCCGTGGTGCCGCCCATGTCGAAGGCCAGCAGGTCGCCGGGATCGTCTTCGGTAATCAGTTCGCGGCCGAAAAACGCCGCCGCCAGGGCGCCGGCCGCCGGTCCCGATTCGAGCATTTCCACGGGCACCCGCTTGGCTTCATCGAGATGCGTCAGGCCGCCCGCCGACAGCATCAGATGCAAGGGCGCGGTGATCCCCCGGTCGTCGGCCTGGCGCGATAGGGTGGCCAGATATTTTTCCGCCAGCGGCTTGATGTAGGCGTTGGTCACCGTCGTTGAAGCGCGCTCAAACTCGCGGATTTCCGGCGCCACATCGCTGGAGATGGAGAGCGACAGGCCGGGCACGGCATCGGCCAGGGCCGCCAAGGCCTGGCGTTCGTGGGCCGGATTGGCATAGGCGTGCAGGAACACCACGGCCAGGGACTGCACCCCCGCCCGGGCCAGCTCGGCGGCGTCGCGGCGCAGGCCGTCGACGTCCAGCGGCGTCAGCACCGAACCCGCCGCATCGACACGCTCAACCACCTCACGACGCCATTGGCGCGCCACCAGCGGGGCCGGCTTGGCGATGGCCAGATCGTAAAGCGCGTATTTGCGCTCGCGGCCGATTTCCAGCACGTCGCGGAAGCCGACCGTGGTGATCAATCCGGTCGGGGCGCCCTTGCGTTCGATCAGGGCATTGGTGAACAATGTCGTCGCATGCACCAGGCGCGCGCAGTCGGCGGCGGCCAGCGTCTTGTCCGCCAGCACCGCGTCGATGCCTTCCATGACGGCGCGGGCCGGATCGTCATGCGACGTCAGCACCTTGCGGCTGACCTGACGGCCCGACGCGTGTTCGAAGGCGACCACATCGGTAAACGTGCCGCCAATATCGATACCCAGTGCGAACGCCGCCACGGTGTCTCCCCGGAAGTTGCCTTTTCATCGAACCGGCATGATTAACCGAGGCCGCCTCAGACGACAAGCAAGCCGTCTATTCATGCGCCGATAATTGCTCTAGCATGACGCCGCTGAGAGCCATTGGACGACGACGCATGAACGATCAAATAGAAACGCCAAAGAAAAGTGCCTGGCCACGCACGGAACACGGCACGATCGATTGGGAGCTGGTATTCGAGCGCCCCGACGATGGTCTGATTGCCTTGGTCGAGGAATTCAATTCCGCTGACGGCGTCATGAAGGTTTGCAAGGTCATCATCCACGCCCTGTTCAGCCGCGACAGCGACGCCGAGAACCGGGTCCGGTTCGAACGCGAGGTCAATGAGATCATGGTCAATGCCAATGACCCGAACCACGCCTTCGCCCTGGAGCCCCGCAAGATCCTGATCATCGAGCTGTTGCGCGAGGTCAAGCAGAACCGCGTCCTCAATGCATCCTTCCATATTGCCCGCATGAAAGAAGACGCAAAATCCAAGGCCGACCCGTCGAAACGGCGCACCGACGAGCCGGCGGCCGACACCGGCGCGGATCAGTCGGCAACCCCGGACCGCGACGCCCCGGAATATCCCGAAGACGCTTTTGTCTTCGCCCTGACGGAAATGCTGGCGCACCGCATGGAGGCACTTTCCAAGGGCGTCAATCAGGAACCCTTGCTGGACCGTCCGCTGCCGTTCCCGGTCTCGCAGGCCTTCTCGCAGCGCATGCTGAGCCTGGTCCGCGATCACATGGCCGGGGAAATGCAGACGTCGTGCCGCACCTTCATCCGAAAATCCGAAAACCAACCGCGCGAAAAGCAGGTCGACTACATCGTCACCGCCATGGAAAGCCGCGAAAGCCGCCAAGTGCTGTGGGCGTCGTGGCAAGACGTCTGGAACGACCTGACCCAACAGCGCGAGCCGCCGAAAAAGCCGAAGGAGGAAAAGAAGAAAGGGCTGCTCGGCAAATTCAAGAAACAGGAGGCCCGGCCTTCGTATATGGGCAAGGCCCTGACCATGGATGAATGGGAGGACGCCGTCGCCATGACCAAGCAGGCCAACACCCTGGCGGCCCGGTTGTGGTCGGAGATGACCGCCGCGTCGGACGCCTTTCAGCCGCCCACCGACGCCGACAACAAACTGCTGATGAATTTCTTCGCCCGCACCCCGGGCGCCATGGGCAAACAGATCAAGGCGGTCCGCCAAATTGTCGAACAGGGTGGCAACCTGGCCAAGGTTTTCGCCGATTACCAGCAAGGCAAGGATATCGACCTGCCGTTGTTGTCCGCCATCTGTCAGCGCCCCGATCTGTTTTTCGACCAGGGAATATTGAAGGATATCATGCGCAGTTTTCCAGACAGCATGCGCCGCGACCGGTTCGCCCTGGTGTCGCGTTACTTCGGCGACCAATTTTAGGCCCGGCAATCGATAAAGGCCGCATAACCCTTCGCCGCCAGGGGTTGACGATGGCGGTGGATACCGCCATATCCTTGGTCAGGGTGCGCTACGGTGCATACCCCGGCGGCAGCTCGCCGGAAAACCGAACTTTGATACCCATTGAAGGCCCATGACATGGCGATGGCTGCTTCTGAAATTGAACGTCTGATCAAGGACGGTGTCCCTGATGCGCAAGTCACCATTGAGGATTTGCGCGGCGACGGGGATCACTACGCCGCCTATGTCACCTCACCGGCCTTCACTGGGAAAAGCCGCGTTCAGCAACACCAGATGGTCTATCAGGCCCTTCAGGGACGCATGGGTGGCGAATTGCACGCGCTCGCGCTGCAGACCAGCGCCCCCGAAGACGCCGACAATGCATGAGAGGATGAAAGATGACTGACAACCCCACCCACAACCGCATTCAGGGCGAGATCGACGAGAACGAAGTCGTTCTGTTCATGAAGGGCAACCCGATGTTTCCGCAATGCGGTTTCTCCGCCGCCGTGACCCACGTATTGACCACCCTGCAGGTCAAGTTCAAGGGTGTCGACGTGTTGGAAGACATGGAAATCCGCGAAGGCATCAAACAGTTCTCCAACTGGCCGACGATCCCGCAGCTCTATGTGAAGGGCGAGTTTGTCGGCGGTTGTGACATCGTCCGCGAAATGGCGGAATCCGGTGAACTGGAACAGATGTTTGACGATAAAGGCGTCGCCCACGCTTAATTGGGCGCAAACCAAAATGCCCACACGTAATTGGGCGCAAGAATGGCCGCAACGGCGGTAAACCGCTGATCGGGCCATAAAGACTCCGATGTTTTCCAGGGAGTCTTGAGGGAAGGGCCGCTGTCACGCCGAAACCGGCGCGGGCGGCTCTTTTCCGTTCGGCCGGCGGCGTCCGGTTGAAGGAAGGCGTTGGAAAGGCTATAGTTTTCGGGCTCAAGATGGTTGAACGGGCAAAGAAAGTTCAGATTGAACCATGTCGGAAATAGCTTCCGTATCCGCCGCCCAACGGGCCAGGCTTGTGTTGGACGCGCAGCGCGTGAACGACCAGCAACGCGCCGACGTGGTGCAGGGCCGCCTGGACGCTTTTTCGGAAGCCCAACGCCGCGCCCAGATCATAGAACAGCAGGTTCAGCTCTCCGAACAGCGCATCCGCGACAAGCGCAACGATGTGGAATTCGAGAACGATCAGGCCCGGCAGTTGGACGAACAGCAGCGGGTTCTCGACACCATCGACAACGACACCTTGTTCCAGCGCGGCCAGGATGAAATCCTGCTTGAGCTCAACGCGTCGCGCGATAGCCGCGAAGCTACGGAAGCCCGCCTGTTGCGCGATATTGAGGCCGCCCGCAACGATGCCCTGGAATTGGACTCACGCGCACAACGCGCCGAAGACATTCGCCAATCCCTGAACGACCGCCAGGCCCGGATTACCGAACGCCGGTTCGCCGAACGGGATGAAGAAATCCGGCAACAATTGGATTTACGCATATCCCTCGACCGCATCAATGAGTCGCGCGACGGCCCGCTCAGGCCCCAGGATGCCGCCAGCGGCGGCATTGTCGACGTCAACGCCTGATCCGGACCGAGCCGCGTTGCCCTAAACAAAAAGCCCCGCTGAACAGCGGGGCTTGATGTTTGCGCGATATGTGAAAATCAGCGCGAATAAAATTCGATCACCAGGTTCGGCTCCATCTGGATCGGATAGGGCACATCTTCAAACTTCGGCACCCGGATGAACTGGCCCTGAAGCTTGTTGTGGTTGACTTCCATGTATTCGGGCACGTCGCGTTCGGTGCTTTCGATGGCCAGCAGCACCAACGGCAGCTGGCGCGATTTTTCGCGCACTTCGACCACGTCGCCTTCCTTGACCCGGTACGAAGGAATGTTGACCTTCTTGCCGTTAACCTTGACGTGGCCGTGCTTGACGAACTGGCGGGCCGAGA
>CAZQPC010000155.1:0-11402 GCA_964595005.1 uncultured Magnetovibrio sp. | reverse complement strand
TGTCATTTTGCTGGGATCGGCTGTTTTCGCCTATGCCCGCGGCTTCGTCCATGAGGTCTTTTCCATTGCCGGATGGATCGGTGCGGCGGCCGCGACGTTCTACGGCTTTCCCTTCGCCCAGCCTTACGCGCGGCAGTTCATCGGCACCGAAATCCTGGCTGACCTGACTTCGGGGACATTGATATTTCTGTTCGCGCTGGTTTTCCTTTCCGTGTTGACGCGCTCGATCTCCAGCCGCGTCAAGGACAGCGCCCTGAATGCCCTCGACCGGGCGCTCGGGTTCCTGTTCGGTCTGCTGCGCGGTGCCTTGATTGTCGTCATCGCCTACATCGGTTTCGAATTGCTGGTGCCCAAGAAAGACCATCCCGACTGGGTCCGAACGGCGCGCTCCATGCAGCTGATTGAGCCGGGCGCGGAACTGCTGATCGCGCATTTGCCCGAGGACTACGCCATCAAACGCAAGAAGGGCAAAGCCGATGCCAAGTCGCTTAAGGACAAGGCCGATGAACTGATCGATTCGCGAAAAGCCGTCCGCGACCTTATATCACCGGCGCCGAAGGCCGGCGACGCGAAGAAGCCCGACGGCTACGGCCAGAAGGAACGCAAAGACATGGAACGATTGATCGGCAACACCCAACAGCAGTAGAGTGAGCTGTCGCAGCATGGACAATGAAATGCGGTTTCCACCTCATCCGATGGGTTCCAGCTTCACCGCCCTTCCGGGCCTGATGCCTTCCACCGATGACGACCGGGTCGACGATCACCCCAGGGAAGAATGCGGTCTGTTTGGAATATTCAACAGTTCCGATGCAGCCCCCCATACGGCGTTGGGGTTGCACGCTTTGCAGCATCGCGGTCAGGAATCAGCCGGCGTCGTGGTCTATGACGGCGAGCAATTCCATTCGCACCGGGCACTGGGCCTGGTCGGCGACCATTTCAATTCGCAATCGGTGATGAACCGCCTGCAGGGCAGCGTTGCCATCGGCCATGTCCGCTATTCGACCAGCGGCGATACGGCGCTGCGCAACGTGCAGCCGCTGTTCGCCGAGTTCAAGTTCGGCGGCCTGGCGGTCTGCCATAACGGCAATCTGACGAATGCCTATTCCGTGCGCCGCGATCTGGTGCAGCGCGGTTGTTTGTTCCAGTCGACCAGTGACACGGAAACCATCATCCATCTGATCGCAAAAAGCGAATACGGCCGCGTTGTTGACCGCTTGACGGACGCCTTGCACCATATCGAAGGCGCCTATTCCCTGGTCGCCATCACCCAGAAAAAACTGATCGGGGTGCGCGATCCCTCGGGCGTGCGGCCGCTGGTTCTGGGCCGCTTGGGCGATGCCACCATCCTGACGTCGGAAACCTGTGCCTTGGATATTATCGGCGCCGAGTTCATCCGCGACGTGGAGCCCGGTGAAATCGTCATCGTCGACGACAAGGGCCTGCACAGCATCAAACCGTTCAACAAGCGCCCACAGAAATTCTGCATCTTCGAATATATCTATTTCGCGCGCCCTGACAGCATTCTCGAATCGCGCAGCGTCTATGAAATCCGTAAGGAAATCGGCGCCGAACTGGCCCGTGAGAGCCATGTGGAGGCGGATATTGTCGTCCCGGTTCCCGATTCAGGCGTGCCTGCCGCCATCGGCTACGCGGAACAAGCCGGCGCTCCGTTTGATCTGGGCATCATCCGAAATCACTATGTCGGGCGCACCTTCATTGAGCCGACGGACCAGATCCGGCATCTCGGCGTGCGCCTCAAACACAACGCCAACGCGGCACACCTGAAAGGCAAGAAGGTCGTTCTGGTGGACGATTCCATCGTTCGCGGCACGACGTCCGTGAAAATCGTCGAGATGGTCCGCAACGCCGGCGCGGCGGAGGTCCACATGCGGGTCTCCAGCCCACCAATCACGCACTCATGCTTTTACGGCATCGATACGCCGGAGCGCGAGGAATTGCTGGCGGCGCGTTTCGATGTGCCGGGCATGGCCGAATATATCGGCGTCGACAGCCTGGCCTTCATCTCAAACGACGGCCTCTATCAGGCGGTCTGCCAGGCAAAACGCAACCTTGATGAGCCGCAGTTCTGCGATGCCTGTTTCACCGGCACCTACCCCATATCGCTGACGGACCGGGATACGGAACAGCATCCCAGCCTGCTGGCCCTGCTCGACGAACAGGTCTGAACCCATGGCCCCCGGGAATGGTCGCCTGCAAGGCCGGATTGCACTCGTCACCGGAGCGTCACGGGGCATCGGCGCCGCCGTGGCCCGCCGATATGCGGGCGAAGGCGCGCAGGTGGTCGCCGTTGCCCGCACCGCCGGCGCCCTGGAGGAACTGGACGACGATATTCAATCCATCACCGGTGAACCGGCCACCCTGGTGCCCATGGACCTCACCGATTACGACCAGATCGACCACATGGGCGCCGCCCTTCACGAACGCTTCGGACGCCTCGATATCCTGGTCGGCAACGCCGGCGTGCTTGGCACGCTCGGCCCCGTGGGCCATATGGACGTCAAGGTGTGGGATCAGGTCATGGCCGTCAATTTGACCGCCAACTGGCGCCTGTTGCGCTCCATGGACCCTTTGTTGCGTCATTCGGACGCCGGCCGGGCGATTTTCGTCACCTCCACTGTCGGCGCCGAGGCGCGGGCCTATTGGGGCGCCTACGCCGTCTCCAAGGCGGCCTTGGAGATGTTGACGCGCACCTACGCGGCGGAGGTGGCGAAAACCTCGGTCCGCGCCAACCTGATCAATCCGGGCGGCACCCGCACGGCCATGCGCGCCCAGGCCATGCCCGGCGAAGACCCGGACATGTTGAAATCACCCGATCAGAAAACCGATCTGTTTGTCGATCTGGCGGAAGCCGCATGTCAGATGAACGGCCAGATTTTGACTGCCTCCTGAAACGCCGCGCGCCATTTCGATGGCGAAGTTTCACATACCGTCTTCAACATTCCCTTTCGTTTTCAGCCGTCGCGGACCTAAAATGGTGAAATTCTGAGATATTTGCCTGTTTATGTGTTATTTTGTGGTATTTTGTTGTTTTCATCCGTAAAACACATTTCGACAAGGTGCGCGGGAGGACTTTTCGATGAAGCTGAGCAAAGACGTGCGACTATTCCATCGGACCAAGGATCTGGAAATCCAGATCGACAAGTTTCTCGACGCCCTTTCCGAATCGGCCCTGGTTTTCAAGCATGCGGTGGGTGTTTATCTGACCGATGGCTGCACCGATGAATTTACGGAAAAACATCAACATGTGGACCGCTTGGAAAGCGCCGCCGATGACCTGCGCCGCGATATCGAAATTCAGCTCTATACCCAGACCCTGATCCCGGAATCGCGCGGCGATGTGCTGGGTCTATTGGAAAATCTGGATAATATTATCAATCTCATCGAGGGCGTTCTGTGGTCCTTCGAAATCGAAAAGCCCCAGATTCCGGACAACTGCAAGGACGGCTATCGGAATCTTGTTGCCATGAGCTGCGAAGCGGTTGAAGCGGTGGTCCTGGCCTCCAGGGCCTTCTTCCGCAACATCGAGGCCGTCGGCGATCATAATCACAAGGTTATCTTCTTTGAGACCGAAGCCGACAAGGTGAGCACGCGCTTGAAGCGCGATATCTTCGAATCGGAGCTCGGTCTCGGCCATAAGATGCACCTGCGCGGCTTCGTCGAAAACATCGACGATATCGCCGATTGGTCCGAAGACGTCGCCGACCGCCTCGCCATTTACGTCATCAAGCGGACCGTCTGACGGCCTCTGACGCATGGAAATTACCGTCCTCCTGTTTCTGACCAGCGGCTTGTTCCTCGGCTGGGCTTTGGGTGCCAATGATGCCGCCAACGTCTTCGGCACGGCCGTCGGCACCCGCATGGTGCGGTTTTCCACGGCCGCCATCATCTGCAGTGTCTTCGTCCTCCTGGGCGCCGTGGCCAGTGGTGCCGGGGCGACCGAAACGCTGGGCAAGTTGGGCGCCATCAACGCCCTGCCCGGATCCTTCATGGCCGCCTTAGCGGCAGCAAGCGCCGTCCATATGATGAACCGGGTCGGCTTGCCTGTCTCCACCAGTCAGGCCATCGTCGGCGCCATCATCGGCTGGAATTTGTTCAGCGGCATGCCAACGGATTCGGCGGCGTTGACGAAAATTCTTGCGACCTGGGTCATGTGTCCAATTCTGGCCGCCGTGTTTTCAGCGCTGATCTATAAGTTCATGGTTTGGCTGATCCGCCATGCAAAGCTGCATTTGCTGCGCACGGATACCTATACGCGTATTGGCTTGATCCTGGCCGGCGCCTTTGGGTCTTACAGCCTGGGCGCCAACAACATCGCCAATGTGATGGGTGTTTTCGTGCCCGCCAACCCATTTACGGATTTCAACATTTCTCACGTCTTGACTTTCACGGGCGGCCAGCAGCTGTTCCTGCTGGGGGCCATCGCCATCGGCGTCGGCGTCTTCACTTATTCGAAACGCGTCATGCTGACCGTCGGCAATGATTTGTTGCCCCTGTCGCCCATTGCCGCCTGGGTTGCCGTGCTTTCCCATTCCATCGTGTTATTCCTGTTCGCCTCCCAAGGGCTGGAGACAATTCTGTCGTCGAATGGATTGCCGACCATTCCCCTGGTGCCCGTGTCCAGCTCGCAAGCCGTGGTCGGCGCCGTCCTCGGCATCGCCCTGGTCAAGGGCGGGCGCGGGATTCAATGGCGGGTACTGGGCAGCATCAGCCTCGGCTGGGTGGTCACCCCCATCATCGCCTGTGGGATCTGCTTCGTCGGCCTGTATTTCCTGCAGAACGTCTTCGATCAAACGGTTTTCAACTGACCCGCCCGAGCTTTCCTCGTCCCAGCTTTTCCGGCCCAGACATCATGCGCTGGCGATAACGACTTCTGTTCCCCGGTTCTTGAATGCCGAGGCCACGGCTGGCGCCAGCTTGCGGTCCGTCACCAAATGGCTGATCCGGTCCATGCCCGCGACGCGGACCCCCGCGGACCAGCCGAACTTGTCATGATCGCCGACCAGAACCGGCGTTTGCGCCTGGGCGATCATGGTTTCACGAAGCGCCGCGGCTTCGCGGGTATAGTCGCAAAGAACGCCTTCGTCGGACATGGAACTGATCCCGATGAAGGCCACGTCGACATCGTATCTCGCCAGCATGGCCGTGGTGTCGCGGCCCATGGTCGCGCCTTCGCCGGGGACCAGTTCGCCACCCAGCAGAAACACCCGGTTGCCATTGCGGTCGGCCAGCTTGCCGGCGACATGAATATCATTGGTGAAGACGGTCAGATGCTGGCGTTCCATCAAGGCCTCGGCCGTACACAGGCAGGTCGTGCCCGAATCGATAATCACCGTCGCACCGTCCGGAACCAGATCGGCGGCGCGCATGCCGATGGCCTTCTTGGCGGTCAAGTTGGCCGACATGCGCGACGCGAAGGCGGGTTCGGCGCGGCTCATGGACTGGGCGCCGCCGTGGGTCTTGATCAGCCGGCTTTCATCGGCCAGACGGTTGATATCGCGGCGGATGGTTTCGCGCGAGACCCGCAATTCATCGTGCAGGTCATTGACGGAGATGAACCGCTTGTCCCGGAGGACCTCAAGTATCCGATTTCTGCGTTCCTCGGCCAACATGGGATCGTCGTCTCCATCTGATTCGTCGTCAATGAGCGCGCCGCACCATTGCCCAGGGACGGTTTTCCGTCAAGGGACAGGGCGCACTGGTCCGCGACAACGACACGTAAGATGTACCCTTTGCCGCCTCAATCTAAATTCACGACCTCAAATGAAATGTGGTTTTTTATGTTATTTTGTGGTTTTTTGTGGTATTTGTTCCATATGGGGGTTAGAATTACTCAAACAACCATCATCGCGCCAAGGGACGAAGCAGGAGGCCACCGCCTATTATGCTGAAAACGGATAACGAAACACAGACGGAAAGCTCTCACTTCGGTGAGGGTGACAGCAATCTCAGTCCCCACCGTCAGTCCTGGCGGGATCGGCAAGGGTCCGATGCGTCGGGCGCCGATCTGCTGACCCGCGATTCCCAACACTTCATCCACCAGTCCCTTTCAACACCGTGCCTGAGCGCGGTGCAAAAAGTTGACGGCATCTGGATCGAGGACACGGCGGGCAACCGATATATGGATTTTCACGGCAACAACGTCCATCACATCGGGTATGCGCACCCGCGGCTGGCCGATGCGGTAAAGCGCCAGATCGACGAACTTCCCTTCGCGCCGCGCCGTTTCACCAACGAACCGGCCGTCGCCCTGGCGGAAAAGCTGGCCGATCTGGCACCGGGTGATTTAAGCAAGGTGCTGTTCGCCACTGGCGGCAGCGACGCCGTCGATATGGCCATAAAGTTGGCGCGCAACGTCACCGGGCGTCACAAAACCGTGTCGTTCTGGGATTCCTTCCACGGGGCCGGTTTCGGCGGCATGAGTGTCGGCGGTGAATCCCTGTTCCGCAACAATATCGGGCCGCTTTTGGCGGGCGCCGAACATGTGGCGCCCTTCGCGTGCTACCGTTGTCCCTACGGCCACGACGCACCAGACGGCGTTCCCGACCTGGACGCCTGCAAGATGACCTGTGCCGATATGGTCCGCTATGTCTTGGAAAAGGAGAAGGACGTGGCCGCCGTGATCGCCGAACCGGTGCGTGCCGTGCCCTACATTCCGCCGCCCGGCTTCTGGCCGGCCGTCCGCCAGGCCTGCGACGAGATGGGGGCGTTGCTTATCTTCGATGAGATTCCCAGCGGCCTCGGCAAATCCGGACGCATGTTCGTCAGCGAACATTTCGACACGGTCCCCGACATCATGGTCCTGGGCAAGGCCCTTGGCGGCGGTATGCTGCCCATCGCCGCCATGATCACGCGGCCCGAATTGGACGCCATGTCCGATCTTGCCCTTGGCCACTACACGCACGAGAAAAACCCGGTGACCACCCGGGCCGCCTTGACGACACTGGAGATTATCGAAGACGAGGGCCTGGTGGCAAACGCCGCCAAGGTCGGCGCCCATGGGCTTGAGCGCCTTCACGACATGCGCCTGGACCACCCGATGATCGGCCATGTCACGGGCATCGGTTTGATCATGGGGATCGAATTGGTCAGCGATCGCGACTCCAAGGAACCCGCCTTGGAGAGCGCCGACCGCATCATGTACCGCTGCCTGGAAAAGGGGTTGAGTTTCAAGACCACCATGGGCAACGTCTTAACCCTGACGCCGCCGCTGATCTTGACCATGGAACAGATGGATGCGGCTTTGGATATCATCGAAGACGCCATCGCGGTCGAAGAGCGAGCGACGGCATGACGGCGTGGCCTGCCGAAATCCGCGGGGAGCACCGCGACCCGTCTCAAATCCGACGCCGAGACGGACGGCGGTTTCGGCGGTCGATGTCATTTCGGTAGGTGCGCACGGCCCCATTGGCGAAGAAATTCTGACTTAATGACTTTTATTGTGGATTTTTGACTGTTTATGACTGATATTACGCCGCAGCACTCAATTACCGGCATTTTATCGGTGCCCGTATCCTAGGAGAAGCCCGTGACCCTGACGCCCAATGACCCCAGATTATTGACCCCAGGCCCGTTGACCACTTCCGTCGAGACCAAGGAAGCCATGCTTCACGACTGGGGGTCGCGCGACCAGAATTTCATCGATACCAACACCCGCGTGCGCGAACGCCTGCTGGCCATCGCCAACGCCACGGATACCCATGTCTGCGTCCCCTTGCAGGGCAGCGGCACCTTCGTCGTCGAGGCGGCGCTCTGCACGTTGGTCCCGAAGGTCGGCAAGGCGCTGATCTTGATCAACGGGGCTTACGGCAAACGCATGGCGAAAATCCTCGAATATGCTGAGCGGCCTTACGTCATTCAGGAAACCCCGGAAGACCAGCCACCGGACATGGGCGCCCTGGAGGCGGCCGTGTCCGATGATGCGGCGATCACGCATGTCCTCGCCGTGCATTGCGAAACCACGTCGGGCATCCTCAACCCCATTGAGGAAATCGCCCGCATCGTCAAAGGCCAGGGGCGCTCGCTGATCATTGACGCCATGAGCGCCTTCGGCGCCATCGCCCTGAACGCGGAAAACGTCTATTTCGACGCCGTCATGGCGTCGTCGAACAAATGCCTGGAAGGCGTGCCCGGCATGGGCTTCGCCCTGATCCGCCGTGACGTCCTGGAAACCTGCGACGGCAACGCCCATTCCCTGAGCCTGGACTTGTATGATCAATGGCGGGCCATGGAAGCCAACGCCCAGTGGCGCTTCACGCCGCCGACCCATGTCATTGCCGCCTTTGACAAAGCCATCGAACAATTTGAAGACGAAGGCGGTGTCGCCGGCCGGTATGCGCGCTATTCGGAAAACTGCCGCATCCTGATCGACGGCATGCGTGAGCTTGGTTTCGAAACCCTGTTGTCGGACAATCTGCAGGCACCGATTATCGTCACCTTCAAGATGCCCGCCGACCCGGTCTTCGACTTCCAGGCCTTCTATGACCGGGTCAAAGACCAGGGTTACGTTCTGTATCCGGGTAAGCTGACGGTGGCGCCCAGTTTCCGCGTCGGATGCATCGGGCACTTGAACGCCGACGACATGCGGGCCGCCTTGGCCGCCATGAAGGGTATACTGAATGACATGGGGGTCACCAACGGCGCCCCCGCCGTCGCCGCCTAACCGGGAGACAGCCATGACCGATCAACCGAACCTGACCATCAATGGGCGCACGTATGCCTGGCCCAAGCAGCCCGTGGTCGTCGTCTGTATCGACGGATCACAACCCGCCTACATCGAAGAAGCCATCGCCGGCGGCCACATGCCGTTCACTGAAAGTATGCTGGGCCGCGGCGCCGACCTGCGCGGCGATTGCGTCGTCCCCAGTTTCACCAACCCCAACAATCTATCCATCGTCACCGGCGTGCCGCCGAAAGTGCACGGCATTTCCGGCAACTTCTTCCTGGACCCGGATTCCGGCGAGGAAGTGATGATGAACGACCCGAAGTTCCTGCGCGCCGGCACCATTTTCAAGGCCTTTCATGACGCCGGGGCAAAAATCGCCATTGTCACGGCGAAAGACAAGCTGCGCCGGCTTTTGGGGCACGGTTTGGACTTCACATCGGGCCGGGCCGTCTGTTTTTCATCGGAGAAGGCCAACGAATCGACCGTCGCCGAACACGGCATCGACAACGCCCAGGCGATGGTCGGGCGCGATATCCCGGACGTTTATTCGGCCGAATTGTCGGAGTTCATTTTCGATGCCGGCGTGAAGCTCATGGAAACCATGCGCCCGGACATCATGTATCTCTCGACCACCGACTACATCCAGCACAAGCACGCGCCCGGCACACCGGTGGCGAACCAGTTCTACGCGATGATGGATTCCTATTGGGCCAGGCTGGATGCCCAGGGCGCGACACTGGGCATGACCGCCGACCACGGCATGAACGCCAAGTTCAATGACGCCGGTGAGCCGGACGTCATCTATTTGCAGAACGTCCTTGATGACATGCTCGGCGACGGCGCGGCGCGGGTGATCTTGCCAATCACCGACCCCTATGTGGTCCATCACGGGGCGCTGGGCTCGTTTGCCACGGCCTATCTGCCGGACGGCATGGATGCCGGCGACGTGGCCGGCAAGCTTGAGGCCATGGACGGTGTCGAAGCCGCCTATACCAATGCCGCCGGGTGTGAGCGGTTTGAGCTGCCCAACGACCGCATGGGCGACATCATCGTCGTCACCACCACCCACAAGGTCGTCGGCACCAGTCCGGACCGTCACGACCTGACGCAATTGAAGGAACCCCTGCGATCGCACGGCGGTGCCTGCGATCAACGCGTCCCCATTCTGATCAGCCGGCCGGTCTCGGGTGTCGCCGATGACCGCCGGCTGCGCAATTTCGATGTCTTCGACCTGACCCTGAACCACACGGATTAGGCCCGATAAGGAACCAGACCCATGGATGTCTCAGCCAAAATTATCAACGAAACCATGCGCATCGGCGGCAAAAAGGTGGACGGGCCCGGGCCCCGCATCGATGTCATGAACCCCTACACCAATGAGGTTGTCGGCACGGTGCCCAGGGCCAGCCGCGACCAGGTCCGTGAAGCCTTCCAGATTGCGCAGGATTACACCCCCACCCTGACCCGCTACGAACGCCAGCAGATTTTGGCCAAGACGGCGGAGTTGCTGGTCTCACGGCGCGATGAGATTTCCGATCTGATCACCGCCGAATGCGGCTTGTCGAAGAAGGATTCACTCTACGAAGTGGGCCGCTCCTTCGATGTTTTCACCCTGACCGGACAGCTCTGTATCCTCGACGACGGCGAGGTCTTCTCCTGTGACCTGACGCCGCACGGCCAGAAGCGGAAAATCTTCACCCAGCGCGATCCCCTGATGGGTGTGATCAGCGCCATTACGCCTTTCAACCATCCGCTCAACATGGTTGCCCACAAAATTGCACCGTCCATTGCCACCAACAACCGCATGGTCTGCAAGCCGACGGAACTGACGCCGCTGACCTGTCTGTTGCTGGCTGACGTGCTGTATGAAGCCGGTCTGCCGCCGGAAATGTTCCAGATCATCACCGGCCTGCCCGAAGACGTCGGCGATGAGATGATCACCAACGAACACATCGACCTGATCACTTTCACCGGCGGCGTCCCCGTCGGCAAGATGATCGCTGAAAAAGCCGGCTACCGGCGCACCGTCCTGGAACTGGGCGGCAACGCGCCGCTGATCGTCATGGAGGACGCGGACCTGGACCGGGCCGCGACCCTGGCCGTCGCCGGGGCGACGAAGAACTCCGGGCAGCGCTGCACGGCGGTGAAACGCATCTTGGTGGTCGATGCCGTCGCCGATCAGTTCGCTGCCCTGGTCACGGAGAAAGCCAAGAAGCTGAAGGCCGGCGATCCCATGGACCCGGAAACGGATATCGGCACGGTGATCCATGAAAACGCCGCGAAGATGTTCCAGCAGCGCGTCGTCGATGCCGTCGAGGCCGGCGCCACCCTGCTGCACGGCAATAACCGCGAAGGCGCCGTGTTCCCGCCGACAGTGGTCGACCACGTGCCCTGGGATTCGGAACTGGTGATGGAGGAAACCTTCGGCCCGGCCATCCCCATCGTCCGCATCAAGGACATCGACGAAGCCATCGAGGTCGCCAACGGCACGGCCTTCGGCCTGTCGTCGGGGGTCTGCACCAACCGGCTGGACTACATCACGCGCTTCATCGCCGAGTTGAACCACGGCACGGTGAACATTTGGGAGGTGCCGGGCTACCGCATCGAAATGTCGCCCTTCGGCGGCATCAAGGATTCGGGGTTGGGCTACAAGGAAGGCGTCATCGAAGCGATGAAAAGCTTCACCAACGTGAAGACGTTTTCGCTGCCCTGGCAGTAA
>CAZQPC010000154.1:0-11470 GCA_964595005.1 uncultured Magnetovibrio sp. | reverse complement strand
CCGCTCACCGTCGACGTCGGCGCCGGCGTCTTTCCATATGGCCAGGACGTCCGGATCGTCCTTGAAGTCGATGCCGATCTCTTCCAGCACCGTCTCGGCGTTGGCTTCGATGATGTCGAGGCCTTCTTCACCGCAGAGCTCGGTCAGGGGAATTTGCCGGGTGATGTAGGGCGGTGCCGAGGCCTGGGCCTGGACGGCGGCTTCGGCCCGGGCCACCTTGCGCGCGGCGCGGCCGCCGCGTCGTCCTTCACGGCCGGCCGGCGCCGGCGTTTCAAGTTCGTTCATGATGAATAATCCTCCCCGGCGTCACAAGGGTTCGGCCAGTTCCTTAAATATGTACGATTACGGTTACCGCCAACAGCCTTTGCGCACTACGCTGATCGCGCCATCTATTAGCCGGAAACCGCCGCCCCTATGCGGGAAATGCGGCGGAAATGGAATAACCAGCGTCGTCAAGGGTGCAGCAGTCCCCTTGTCAGAGGCCTACGAAGCGGTGTGCAATGGCAATACCGGCCCGGAAGCATCAGGCCAATGCCACGGAAATCCCTGGGAAGTCCCCGGGAAGTCCCTGGGAAGTACGAGGGAGTGAAAGATATGAAGAACCAAGCGCGTGCGGTGGTTATCGGCGGCGGTGTCGTCGGTGTTTCGACGCTCTATCACCTGGCCAAGAAAGGCTGGTCCGATTGCGTTCTGGTGGAACGCAAGGAACTGACGTCGGGGTCGACCTGGCACGCCGCCGGATTGCTGCCCTTGTTCAACATGAGCTACTCCGTCGGCCAACTGCACCGCTATTCCGTTGAGCTTTATGAGAGCCTGGAAGCGGAGACGGGCCTGGATGCCGGCCTGCGCCAGGTCGGCAATATCCGCCTCGCCATGACCCCTGAGCGCATGGATGAATATCACCAGTACGCCGGTGTCGCCGCCACCTTGGGTGTCGAGGTCAACTTCCTGACACCGGGCGAGATCAAGGACATGTGGCCGCTGTGCAACACCGACGGTCTGCTCGGCGGCATCGTGCATCCCCGCGACGGCTACATCCAGCCCGCCGACGTGACCCAGGCGATGGCCCGCGGCGCCCGCAACAACGGTGCCGAGATTTACCGCAACACGGCGGTCACCGGGGTTGAACAGCAAGCCAACGACGAATGGGTGGTGCGGACCGACAAGGGCGACATCACCTGCGAACACGTGGTCTTCGCGTCGGGCAACTTCGCCCGGCGCACCGGTGCCATGGTCGGCCTGGATATTCCGGTGATCCCAGTGGAACACCAGTACATCGTCTCGGAGCCGCATCCGGACATCCAGAAGCGCCACGAACAGGGCTTGGCGGAAATGGGCGTGCTGCGGGAATCGGAAGGGTCGTGGTATTTGCGCGAAGAGGCCCGCGGCCTGATCCTGGGCATCTACGAAGCCGGCGCGCCGTGCTGCTACATGGACGGCCCCAGCGACGACAGCGAATACGAGCTTTTCCAGGAAGACCTGGAACGCCTGGAACCGCATATTGAGGCCGCCATCAATCGTGTGCCGGCCTTCGGCGAGGTTGGCGTCAAGGAGGTCTACAACGGCGCCATCTGCTACACGCCCGACGGCAGTCCCATCGTCGGGCCGGCCTGGGATCGCAAAAACCTGTGGCTCAACGAAGGCCATAGCTTCGGCATCACGGCGGCCGGCGGTGCGGGCTGGCAATTGGCGGAATGGATGGTCGAAGGGGCGCCCAGCGTCGATATGCTGGGCGTCGATCCCAGGCGGTTCGGCGATTATTGCTCGAAGGCCTATCTGAAGGCCAAGAACGAGGAAGCCTACCGCAACGTCTTCACCATCCACTACCCGGATGAGGAACGCGAGGACGCCCGGCCCCTGCGCACGTCGCCGTGCTATGACCGACTGAAGGACCGGGGCGCCGTGTTTGGCCAGAAGTTCGGTTGGGAGCGCGCCAACTGGTTTGCACCCGACGGCATGGAACAGAAGGATGACTGGTCCTTCCGCCGCTCCAAATGGTTCGAACCGGTGGGCGACGAATGCCGCAACGTTGCCGAAAACGTCGGCCTGTTGGATATGACGGCCTTCGCCAAGTGCCGCATTTCGGGGCCCGGCGCCGAGGCATGGCTGGATTATCTGATTGCCAACCGCCTGCCGAAGAAGGTCGGCCGGGTCGGGCTCTGTCACGCCTTGAACATCCACGGCGGCGTGCGTTCGGAATTCACCATCCTGCGCAATCCCGACAGTTCCTTTTATCTGGTTTCGGCCGGCGCCCTGGAGCGCTTTGACCACGATTACCTGAAGAAACACCTGCCCGACGATGGCGCCGTGCGGTTTGACCGGGTGACCAACCAAATTGGTGTTTTGGTGGTGGCCGGACCGAAAGCGCGCACCTTGATGGAGCGGGTCTCGGATGCGGATTTCTCCAGCGCAGCGTTCCCCTGGCTGTCCTCGCAGCGCATTGATGTGGGCTTGGCCGACAGCATCGTCGCGCGGGTCAACTTTGTTGGCGAATTGGGCTGGGAGGTTCACCATCCCATGGAGATGCAGAACCATGTGTTCGACAAACTCATGGCAGCCGGCGAAGATCTTGGCCTGAAGCCTTTCGGCATCCGCGCCATGGACAGCCTGCGCCTGGAGAAGTCCTACCGCTACGTCGGCCAGGAGATGTCCATAGAATACGCGGCGTTCGAATCCGGTCTGCAGCGCTTCGTGCATCCCAATAAGGGTGACTTCATCGGCCGCGATGCCCTGGTGGCGTGGCAGCAGAAGGGCTTCAACAACGCCTTCGTCACCTTGGAGGTCCACGACGTCACCGATGCCGACGCGCTGGGCAACAACGCAATCTTCAAGGACGGCGAAAACGTCGGCCGGGCGACCGGCGGCGGCTATGGGTTCCGGTTGCAGAAATCCCTGGCGCTGGGCATGGTGCGGCCGGACCTGGCGGAAATCGGCAGCGAATTGGAGATGGACATCCTGGGCACCCGCCACCGGGTGACGGTGATCGAGGAAAGCCCGTACGATCCCGAAAACGCCAAACTGCGGGCCTGACCCGGTGGATAGCAACCGCCATTGGGTAAACATTGGGCGCGGTCATTTTCACCGGACCGACGACGCCCCCTCGCCGTCCGATTTGCCTATTTGATCAGACCGTACGCCGTCATCGCGTCGGCGATCCGAGGATTTCCCGGATCGATCCTATAGGCGGCCTTCAGGTCACGGACAGAGGGGACGATCTCGCCAAGCGCCCGAAACACCTGAGACCGACTGAAATAGGCGGCGCCGTAGTCGGGCGCCAAATCAAGGGCACGATCCAGATCACGGCGCGCTTTTCCGTATTTGGCCACGCGCCGATATACTTCGCCGCGCCAATAGAAGGCCTCGTAAAGGTGCGGTTCCAATTTTACCGCCTCGGTAAAATCCTGAACCGCTTGTTTCATATTGCCCATTTCCACATAGATCTGCCCACGAACGAAAAATGCATAAAAATATGTCCCGTCGATCACCAGCGCCACATCAACATCATCCAGAGCTTTTGACAGATTTCCGATCTGGCGAAAATAAAGCCCACGATTGACCAGCGTCGGCACGTATCGCGGGTTAACGGTGAGGGCGGCGTTGTAGTCCGCAATGGCGTTGTCGAACTTGCCGAGATGTTTGTAAATGTCGGCACGCCGCGACAGCGTTATGATTTGTCTGGTTTTTGTAAGATTGGCGACATCCATCGCATCACTGCATGCATATACAGCTTCCTGGGGTTGGACATCATGGTTCAGACATCGGTCAAAATTTTCATCCGCATTCGCAGATACTGACTGGACCAGAAGATAGCCGGCGTAGAAGCAGATATCGGTGCGGCGCATACTCACCTGTCATCAACGTATTGAGATTGTCCCGGTACAATGAATTCCAGCACGAATCCCCGCCGCGATCCAGCTGTCTCGGCTTAACCCGAGTGACCTGAGGGCCGAATTGTCCATTCGCTACGTTTTCACGCAGGATTTATACAAACTGTCGTCTTTCGGACATACGAGGTCCGAATTTCGACAGGCAACCTGCAAAAACTAAATTAAAGCAGATAGTTGATGCAACCGTGCATTTGCCCCGGATAGGCGCGGAGTTATTATCATGAGCGACCAAGATACCCCCATCGTCCTCGCGGAATTGAACAACGAAGACCTCGTCACCCAGATGCATGACGATCTGTATGACGGTCTCAAAGACGAAATTGCCGAAGGAACACGGATCCTGTTGGATCGCGGCTGGACGCCTTACGACGTCCTGCAGAAAGCCCTGGTCGAAGGTATGCGGATCGTCGGCATCGATTTCCGCGACGGCATCCTGTTTGTCCCGGAGGTTCTTCTTTCCGCGAACGCCATGAAGGCCGGCATGACGATCCTCAGGCCGCTACTGGCGGAGACTGGCGCGCCGAAGGTCGGCACCATGATCGTCGGCACCGTCAAAGGTGACATTCATGACATCGGCAAAAATCTAGTTGGCATGATGATGGAAGGTGCCGGCTTTGACATTGTTGATATCGGCGTCAATAACGACGTCGAGAATTACATTGAAGCCGCCCTCAAGCACAATGCCGACATCATCGGCATGTCGGCTCTGCTGACCACCACCATGGGCTACATGAAGGTCGTCATCGACACTTTCACCCAGCGCGGCATCCGTAATGATTACGCGATCTTGGTTGGCGGCGCGCCCTTGAACGAGGCCTTCGCCAATGAGATCGGCGCCGACGGGTACTGCCGCGATGCCGCCATGGCAGTCGAAATGGCAACCAAGATCATGGAAGGCCGGCAAGGTTCGGCGGCCGCCATGAAACTAGCCAGTGTGGGCTGAAATTTCCGCATAGGCCGCATGCATATTTGACGACTGGGCAGCGCCGGGTCCCTGTGGCATGGTCGGCCGAGCGCTGACACGTGGCGCCAACGCCGGAGCCCAGCGCACGTCATGACCGAAAATTGGAACCGTAAGACTTGGCGTCTGGCCGGGCCAGTCATTCTGTCCAATATGTCCGTACCCTTGTTAGGTGCGGTGGATATTGCCGTCGTCGGTCACCTGCCGGGACCGCATTATGTGGGCGCGGTCGCCATCGGGGCACTGATTTTCAGCCTCATCTACCACATCATGAACTTCCTGCGCATGGGCACGACGGGCCTGACGGCGCAAGCCCTGGGCAGGGGCGACACGACGGAGGTCCGGGCATGGTTGGCGCGCGCCGCCATGCTTGGCGGCGGTATCAGTCTGGCTATTATCGCCCTTCAAACACCGCTGCTCTGGGCCAGCATCCATGTCATCAAACCAAGCGAAGATGTCGCGGCCCTCGCCTCAGCCTATTTCCTTGTCCGGGTCTGGGGCGCGCCGGCAGCACTCGGTATGTATGCCCTCACGGGTTGGTTCTTCGGCATTCAAAACACACGTGCCGCCCTGATCCTGCAAATTTTCATGAACGGATTAAACATTGCCCTGGATCTGGTTTTCGTCCTGGGCCTGGATTGGGGCGTCGTCGGCGTTGCCGCAGCGACCGTGATCGCGGAATTCGCCGCAATGGCCTTGGGTATATTCCTTGTGCGCCGTGAATTGGCCCGCATTGGCGGTCAATGGGATACCTCGCAATTGCGCGATACCGGCCGCCTCAAACGCATGGTTCAAGTCAACAGTGACATTTTCCTGCGCTCAATTGGCGTCCAGATAGCGTTGGTCGTGTTCAAGTCGACCAGCGCCCGGATGGGCGATGTGGAACTGGCGGCCAACGCCATTCTCCTCAACCTGAGCTTTTTCATGGTTTATGGATTGGACGGGTTCGCCAATGCGGTCGAGGCATTGGCCGGCGAGGCCATCGGGGCACGAAACCGGCACCGCTTCCGCGAAGCCGTATTCGCGACCACTCTTTGGGCGGTCATCTGCGCCGCCCTGTTCAGCGCAGTGTACGTATTCGCCGGGCCTTACATTCTCGACATCATGACCAACGTGCCGGAAGTACGGGCGACAGCGTCACAGTATCTCGGTTGGGTCATCGCCATGCCATTGGTGTCGGTCTGGTGCTTCCACTTAGACGGCATATTTATTGGCGCTACCTGGACGAAGGAAATGCGCGACAGCATGGCGATCTCGGTCATAATCTACGTGATCAGTGTATTGCTTAGCGTCCCAGCCTTTGGCAACCACGGCCTGTGGTTCAGTTTCCTGCTGTTCATGGCCATGCGCGGCATTACACTGGGGCTTCGCTACCCTGGTCTGCTACAGCGAATGGAAGTGTCATAGCGGTGGTGTCGAGGCCGCGGCGCTCGGCACTGGGGGTGCGGTCGAATTCCTCTCGGTAACACTTGGAAAAGTGCGAGGCGGAAACAAACCCGGCAGCCAAGGCCACATCGAACACGGGCAAACTGGTCTGGCGCAACAGATAACGCGCCCGCTTCAGACGCATCTGCAGATAATACCGGGTTGGCGGTGACTTTAAGTAGGTGCGGAACAGGCGTTCCAATTGGCGGGTCGACAGTCCGACACTGTCCGCCAGTTCCGCCGCGCTGAGGGGGGTTTCCAGATTTTCTTCCATCAGTGACACGACAGCCAGCAATTTCGGGTGGCTGACGCCCAGCCGGGCGCGCAGATCCATACGCTGGCCTTCGTTCTTTTCGCGGATGCGATGCATGATCAGTTCGTCGGCAACCTGGGCGGCGATTTCGGGGCCAGTCAGCTCGGAAATGAAGTTGAGCATCAGATCCGCCGCCGCGGTACCACCGGCACAGGTATAACGCTTGCGATCAATCTCATAGAGCTCCGACGTCACTTCCAGGTCCGGGAATTCCTCAATGAAGGCCGGCAGGTTTTCCCAATGGATCGTGCAACGGAGACCGTCCAGCAAGCCGGCACGGGCCAATACGTGGGCTCCCGTACACAGCGCGCCCAGGCCCGTGCCGTGGGCCGCCTGTTTGCGAAGGAACCCAAATAATTCACGGCGTTGGCGTTTTTGCACATCAATGCCGCCGCAAACGAAAATGGTCTTCAGGGCCGGCACTTCGGCGATCGTCTGGCCGACGTTGATGGAAACGCTGTTCGACGCAAAAACGATCCCGCCGTCGTGGGACATGGTGTACCAGCTGTACAATGTCTTGCCCGACACCAGATTGGCCAGGCGCAGAGGCTCCAAGGCCGCCACGAAGGCGATCATGGAAAACCCAGGAATCAGATAAAAGCCGATCCGGTGGGCGTTATCGTCATCGGCCCATTCGCCGACATAACTGGTTTCTTCAATGGCATCCATACCGATCGTACCCTCGCAAGAAAATTCGTATTTGGAATATTCCATGTCGGAGAGAGAGAATGCAACGATCTTCCTTGCCCGGACCAAATCCGACCGATTTTGCCAATTCGCGAAGAGTGCGTTACGACTTTCACCAATCCCATCCGCAACCGGACAGCGAGGCGCCCATCATGACCATCCAGCCAGGTGATCGAATTCCAGAAGTAGCCCTTGGGATCATGACAGATGACGGCCCCGACGTCATTTCCAGCACCGGCCTCTTCGACGGCAAGAAAGTGGCCCTGTTCGGGCTGCCCGGCGCTTACACCAAGACCTGTTCGTCCCAGCACCTGCCGGGCTTCGTCAACAATGCCTTTGCCTTAAAAGGCAAAGGCATCGACACCATCATTTGCCTGTCGGTCAACGACCCCTGGGTCATGCATGCCTGGGGGGAAAGCCAGGGTGTGGGGGACAAGGTTGAAATGATCGGCGATGGCGCCTTGAACTTCACCCGCGCGGCGGGGTTGGAGGTGGACTTGAGCGCCAAATGCTACGGCCCGCGGTGCAAACGTTTTTCAATGATCGTCGATGACGGCATCGTCACAACGCTGCATTTCGAGGACGGCGGTTTCGGAGAAACCAGCGCCGAAAAACTGCTCGAAGATCTTTAGGGCTGGTTCAGGATCAACCCGGCGACATTCCCCGCAGGCGTTCCGTGCGGCGGCGCAACAACTCGATCGTCGCCAACAGCACGACGGAAATCATGATCAGAATGGTTGCCACGGCCAAGATGGTCGGACTGATCTGTTCGCGGATGCCCGAGAACATGGCCCACGGAATGGTCCGCTGATCAACGGAGCCGACAAACAAAACAACCACCACTTCGTCAAAGGACGTGATAAAGGCGAACAGCGCGCCGGAAATAACGCCGGGCAGGATCAACGGCACGATGACCTTGAAGAATGTCGTCGGCGGCGATGCGCCGAGACTGCTGGACGCCCGGATCAGCGTCTGATCGAAGCCCACCAGCGTGGCGGTCACGGTAATAACGACGAAGGGCGTACCCAAGGCCGCGTGGGCGAGGATCACCCCCAGATGGGTTGATGCCAAACCGACCCGGGAATAGAAAAAATACATCCCGGCGGCCGAAATAATCAGCGGCACGATCATCGGCGAGATCAACAAGGCCATGAGCGGCGAGCGATAGGGCATTTCAGGTCGGCTCAACCCGAGTGCCGCCAAGGTGCCCAAGCTCGTGGATAACAGCGTCGCGAATATGGCGATGAAGAAGCTGTTCCGGACAGCCTGTCCCCAACTTTCGTCGTTCCAGAAATCCGCGTACCAGCGCATGCTATAGCCTGCCGGGTCGAAGGACATCATCTCCGGCGTGAAGGTGAAATAAGGTTGGGCGTTAAAGCTCAACGGCAAAATGACGAAGATCGGGCCGATCAAAAAGACGAAAATCAGGCCGCAGATTACCCGGAAAGTGTAATACCACGTCTTTTCAAGCGGGCTGGCGTAAATGGGCAGGGACATTTGATTCTACTCCTCAACCCAGCTTCATATTGTTGATGCCGACAATCTTGTCGTAGAGGAAATACATCACCAACACGATTCCCAGGAGGATCACGCCCAGCGCGGCGGCCAACCCCCAGTTAAGCGTGGTACTTACATGATCGGCGATGAAATTCGATATGAAGGTGCCTGACTGGCCGCCGACCAGGGCCGGTGTGATGTAGTAGCCAATGGCCAGGATAAAGCACAGAATGCCGCCAGCGCCGATACCCGGAACGGTGTTCGGCATGTAGACCTTGAAGAAGGCCAACGCCGGATTGGCACCCATGGACCGGGCGGCGCGCATATAGGACGGCGGAATGGTCTTCATCACGGAATACAGCGGTAAAATCATGAACGGCAGCAGGATGTGTGTCATGGCGACAAACGTGCCGATCTTGTTGTGAATAAGTTGTATTCGTCCGTCGTCGGCCAAAAATCCCATGAACACCATGAGATCGTTTAGGACGCCTTGCGTTTGCAGCAACGCGATCCAAGACGTGGTGCGGACCAAAAGCGACGTCCAGAACGGCAACAGGACCAAAATCATCAAGAGGCTGCTGGTCTTCATGGGCAGAGTCGACAATAGATAGGCCACAGGGTAGCCCAAGATCAGACAGAGCAAGGTGATCCCGCCACTCATTAAGATCGTTCGGAGGAACAAGTTGGCGTAAATCTGGCGTTCCTCCGGTTGGGCGACCATTTCACCCTTTTCGGAGTAGCGCATATCGACAGCCGCCAAGAAGTACGATGCCGTGACGATATCGCTTTCGCGCTTGATCAAGGACCACGTCGTGACATCGCCCCATTTCTTATCGATTTTGAGGAACTGTTCACGGAAATTTCCGTCTTTCATGCGTTTCGCGCGGCGGCCGCTTTTGCGGAACAGGCTCGACATGCCCGGTTTGTCGTAATTCAGGCGGCGCGCCAACTTGCCCAAGGTCTTAAGCTTGAACCCCTTGACCACGTCTTTATGCAGTGCCGCAAAGACGGCTTCCGGCGGCATTTTCCCCGACTGGTCGTCCCACGCCTCCAGCGCAATGACGGCATTCGGCAAGACTTCTTCGACGACGCTGTTCTCAACACTGCGATACAACATGTCGATGATGGGCACGATGAAGGCGACGGTGATGAAGACCAACAAGGGTGCGGCCAGCAATAAGGCGCGCATACGGTTTCGCCGAAGCGCCTTTTGCAGGCTGACCTTTAACGGCTTTCCATCAACCGTCGTCAGTACTTCACTGGAACTAGCTGTATCCGCCATGATCTTCCTTCAGGCCCTTGGGCTCGGTATCGAAATTCGGCAGGCAATCTAAATATCGAATGTTGGAGCGCCCGGGCGGATGAGACATCCGCCCGGGACCCCTGTCAGCTTATTTTGCCAACCAAGCGTTGAAGCGCTCGTCCATTTCGGCGCGATGGTCAGCCCACCACACGTAATCGAAATTGAGAACGGTCTTGGCGTTGGCCGCATTCGTCGGCATATGCGGCTTCATGTCGATGCCAAGCTCGGCGTGCTTGCCGACCAACGGACCCGACGATTTACGCGCCGGACCGTAGGAGATGAACTTCGCCTGGTCCGCAAGACGCTGGGTATCGGTCGAGAACTTGATGAATTTCTTGACCTCGGCCAGGTTCTTGACGCCCTTGGGAATGACCCAGCCGTCAAGATCGAAGACCTGATAATCCCACATCATGCCAATCTTCTGTTTTTCAACGGCAATGGCGTTGAACAGACGGCCGTTATAAGCCGATGCCATGGCCACTTCGCCGTCGGCGAGAAGCTGCGGCGGCTGTGCGCCCTTGGTCCACCAGACGGTCTGGCTCTTGATCGCGTCGAGCTTCTTGAAGGCCCGATCGACGCCAGCTTTCGTGTCGAGGACTTTGTAGACATCACCGACCGGCACGCCATCGGCAATCAGCGCCCATTCAAGGTTACCAATGGGCTTTTTCTCCAGCGCCCGCTTGCCCGGGAAGTTTTTCAGGTCGAAAACGTCGGCGATTTTGGTCGGCTTTTTGCCGCCGAAAGCGTCGGTGCGGTACCCAAAGGTGGTTGAATAAACAATCAGCGGAACGAAGCAATTGGTCCCGCCGGGTGTCAACGTACCCGGGAAGAAGTCCTTCACTGCCGAGGTGCCGTCAGGCGCCTTCGCCAACCATTCGGCCGGATCGATTTCCATGATCAGGCCTTCGTCACAAGCGGTGATCGAATCAGACGCGACCATGTCAACGACATCCCAGGTCAGGTTCTTGGCTTCGATCTGAGCACGCAATTTGGCGAGACCTTCCGACGCGGAATCGTCGTTGACGATCTTGGTGCCGGTCATCTTGGTGTAGGGCAGGTGATAGGCCTTGGTTTGGCTGGCCGTATAGGCCCCGCCCCAAGACACGACGGTCAGCGAGTCCGCTGCCTGTGTGTTCGCGGCAAAGGCAAGGACGCCTGCGGCCGCGAATGCTGTAATTGATTTTCTCATGAGTTTCGTTCTCCCTGGTGGTTGGTTAGTTGGGTTGGTGACGGTTCTCGACTATGTCCCGCCTCCTTGGTCTCAAAAAATCCCGGCGCCATGCCGAGCGTCGTCCGGTCACCCGTCAAGTGCCCGGCAATCTTCAACGTTCCAGCCGAATTGCGCCGTTGCGCCTTCCTGCAACTGCGCGTAATGGCTGGCGTTTGGAATTTTGACG
>CAZQPC010000153.1:0-11522 GCA_964595005.1 uncultured Magnetovibrio sp. | reverse complement strand
CAGCCAAGCTTGGCCTGGCTTAAAGTAGGTGCCACTTCGAGCCTTGGCAGAATTCATCATAACCCGCCGATCCTAAACCCACCTTATTTCCGCCACATTGATCGTAACGTCGCCTCGCCGCGATATTCGTCGAGCAAAGGAACAGACGTGAACGCGAATTTTCAAACCCCCTTGTTGGACTCCATCCAACGTCCCGCGGACTTGCGGGATTTGACAATTGAGCAACTTCATCAATTGGCGCATGAGTTGCGGATGGACACGATCCGATCCGTGTCGATCACCGGTGGCCATCTTGGCGCCAGTCTTGGTGTTGTCGAATTGACCCTGGCCATTCACCACATTTTTGATACGCCGACCGACCGGCTCATTTGGGATGTCGGCCACCAATGCTATCCGCACAAAATTTTGACCGGTCGCCGGGATCGTATGCATACCTTGCGTCAAGGCGAGGGAATTTCGGGTTTCACGAAACGCTCGGAAAGTGATTTTGATCCATTTGGCGCCGGCCATTCTTCCACTTCGATTTCAGCAGGCCTCGGCATGGCTGTCGCCAGCGATCTGTCTGGAAGTTCGCGGCGCGTCATTTCGGTCATTGGGGACGGCGCCATGACAGCGGGCATGGCCTATGAAGCCATGAACAATGCCGGTGCCATGGATGCCAAATTGATTGTCATTTTGAACGACAACGACATGTCCATCGCACCGCCGGTTGGCGCGCTCAGCGCCTATCTTTCGCGATTGATTTCCTCAAAACCATTTCGGTCCGTTCGCCATTTCGCCAAAGACATTGCGAAGAAATTTCCGCGCCCGATTGAAGAGGCAGCGCAGAAGGTCGATGAATATGCCCGTGGCATGGTGACCGGTGGCACTTTGTTCGAAGAACTTGGTTTCTATTACGTCGGACCCATCGATGGGCACAATTTGGATCACCTCATACCGGTCCTTAAGAATCTCCGCGATGACGACGAGCCGGGTCCGGTGCTGCTTCATGTGGTGACGGAAAAAGGTCACGGCTATGATCCGGCGGAGCAATCGTCAGACAAATATCATGGCGTCGCCAAATTCGATTTGGTCACCGGGAAGCAGCACAAACCAAAGGCCAATGCGCCTTCGTATACGGGCGTGTTTGCGAAGGCTTTGATCGATGAGGCGTCTCGGGATGATAAAGTCGTCGCCATTACTGCCGCCATGCCGTCGGGTACCGGTTTGGATCAGTTCGGAGAGACCTTCCCGGAGCGATGTTTCGATGTCGGTATTGCGGAACAACATGGCGTGACCTTTGCCGCCGGTTTGGCGACGGAGGGTTTTAAGCCCTTTGCAGCGATCTATTCGACGTTCTTGCAGCGCGCTTACGATCAGGTTGTCCATGATGTCGCCATCCAAAGCCTGCCGGTCCGGTTTGCCATCGACCGGGCGGGATACGTGGGCGCTGATGGCTCGACCCATTGCGGCGCCTTTGATCTTCCCTATCTATGCACGCTTCCCAATTTCGTTGTCATGGCACCAAGCGATGAGGCGGAACTGGTTAACATGGTCGCCACCGCGGCGGCAATTGACGACCGGCCCAGTGCGATACGCTATCCGCGAGGGGAAGGCATCGGGATCGAACTACCGGTTCAGGGGCGACCCCTTGACGTCGGGCAGGGGCGAATTGTTCAACAAGGATCAGTCGCCGCCATCCTCAGCCTTGGCGCACCGCTAAGGAACGCGAAAAAAGCCGCTGAAGACCTGGCCGGCAAAGGATTGTCAGTGACCGTCGCCGATGCCCGTTTTGCCAAGCCGCTCGATCATACCCTCATTCGCCAGTTGGCCGAGTCCCACGATGTCTTGGTCACGATAGAAGAAGGCGCCGCTGGCGGATTTGGTGCGCACGTCATGCAATTCATGGCGAACGAAGGTTTGCTTGATGGCGGACTGAGACTTCGCGTCATGACGATGCCCGACGAATTCATCGAACAACAAATACCCGATACTCAATTGGCCCTGGCTGGACTTTCCGCTTCGGATATTGAGGCCACAGTTTTGTCGGCGCTTGGTATTGATCAACATGGCGAAGTGATCATACCAGCTTCCGGCGCGTAAGGGGTCGGCATCGGCCGGCCTGGCGTTTATGCTGGGGATCATGGCGAAGGTTCCAAAATTTCGTTTGGATCAGCTTTTGGTCGCCCGCGGCTTGACCGAAAGCCGCAGCCGGGCACAGGCGATGATCATGGCCGGAAAAGTTTTTTCCGGTGAGCGGCGGCTTGAAAAAGCAGGTTCGCAGATTGCCGAAGACGCGCCTTTGGAAGTCCGCGGGCAGGATCATCCCTGGGTCAGTCGCGGTGGACTGAAGCTTGATTTCGGCTTGACCCACTTCGGCGTCGATCCGACGGACAGTATTTGTCTGGATGTGGGCGCGTCGACGGGTGGCTTCACGGACGTCTTGCTGTCGCGCGGCGCCCGGAAAGTCTACGCGGTCGATGTCGGCCGTGGACAGTTAGCGTGGAGATTGCGCCAAGATGATCGGGTTGATGTGCTTGAAAAAACCAACGCCCGATACCTGACACGCGAGCAGATTCCTGAACCCATCGGCCTGATCGTATGTGACGCCAGTTTTATTGGCCTGCAGACCGTATTGCCGGCGCCTTTGTCCCTCGCTGCGCCGACGGCCAATTTGATGACACTCATCAAACCTCAATTCGAGGTCGGCCGCGGTCAGGTCGGGAAGGGAGGGGTTGTACGTGACCGCGACCTGCATCAAGAGGTCGGTGATCGGATCGCTGGATGGCTGGACGGCTTGGTGGGATGGCGGGCGCTAGGCGTCATCGAAAGTCCGATCACGG
This sequence comes from uncultured Magnetovibrio sp., assembly GCA_964595005.1. Lineage (GTDB taxonomy): Bacteria > Pseudomonadota > Alphaproteobacteria > Rhodospirillales > Casp-alpha2 > UBA3470. Next base: position 8,700 of record CAZQPC010000153.1, on the reverse strand, counting down.
GACCGGAAGGAAACCGAGAATTCTTACTATGCGGGGCTTACGATGCGGAGACGGATCGCTAGCCCATATCAAGCGGCAAGCCGGCTTGATGCCAACCGGCAATGCCGTTGGTGAGGTTATAAGCTTCTGTGATAAGACCCTGATCGAGGAGATATTGGCCGGCTTGGAAAGACCGAATGCCCTGGGCGCAGACGAAAACAAGTTTCTTGCCGTCGGCGTCGGGAACCTGTTCCGGATCGAAGCGGGACAACGGCATATGCACGGCGTTGGTGGGAATCCGGGCCTGTTGCAGTTCTTCATCTTCGCGGACGTCGATCAAAATAGCTTCGTCATTTTCCAGCCACGACTGAACATCCGCCGCATCCGTTTCAACAATTTGTGTCATTGAGCAGTAGCCCCTTCAAGTTTGCATGGATCAAATGGGGGCTGGGAGCGGGAATAACAAGCTGTCCGCCGCATTAATCCCGCTGCCGGGTCCGCCGCGGCAGGACTTCGATATCGATGCGCTGGCGGTGCGCTTCTTCCGCTTTTGCCAGATCGTGGGCGGCCTGCAGCCGGAGCCAAAATTCTTCAGTTGTACATAGATGGCGGGCCAATCGCATGGCCGTCTCCGCGGAAATACCCCGATTGCCTCGGACGATGCCGTTGATCCGTGACAGGGGTACACGAATGGCAGCGGCCAAGGCCGTCTGCGTAAGGCCGAACGGTTTCAGGAACTCGTCGTGTAAAATTCGTCCGGGATGCACCCCAGCCGCCAGCGGCGGCGGCATGGTCAAGTTCGAGGCGCCGGCGCCGACGAAGGGCAATTCCTTGCGATCCTCTGTTTGCACCTCGGTCGGACAACCAGCGGCCTTCCACGCACCGATGCCGCCTTCCAAATTCATCACCTTATTGGGATAGCCGGTGGCAATTAATTGTTTGCAGGCGGCGGCAGAGCGTTTGCCGATGGCGCAATGGATGACAATCCGCTTGCCTGGAAACTTTGGGAAAAGGTCGGCTTCAAAGGTCGATAAGGGGCAAAGCAAGGCGCCGGGAATGTGTTCGGCTTCGTATTCGACGGTTTCACGCACATCGACCAAGACGATTTCACGGGCGTTTAACCACGCCAGCGTGGTTGCAGATCCGACTTCCTCGACAGAACTGACGGCCGGTTCCATTGCCTCGGCGCCGAAACTAGTCGTCTAACTCAAGGCCGGCTTCACGCCACGCGGCAAGGCCGCCATCAAGCGAAAAAACATCGGCGAAGCCGGCATCCGCCAGCCGTTCAGTCAATGCCGATGATCGCGGGCCTTGTTCGCTGACAAGCACCGTTTTCAAACCACTTATTCGGGGGAAGGTGTCGGGATCGAACCGCGACATGGAAACCAAAAAAGCACCAGCGATGCGGTCGCGTTCAAACTCATGCGGCTCACGGACGTCGACCAGAAAAACCGATCCCTCATCCAGCCACGCGTTCAGCGTCGCCGGTTTGACGGAGAAATGGTCTTTGCCCATGCGAAGCCGAACGTCCGGCCCGCGTTTCAATTCTGGCGTTTGCATCGCGTTCATGTTGGCTCCAATGCCATGATCGCATGGTGATGGGGAGTCGTTATATAATACGTAACTAACATGTCAAATGAAAATTACAACACAATAATAATGTATTATAACTTACCTCCCCGATCCATCGCGTGATAGGCGGCATTCGGCATCATGTCCAGGCCGTGGGCCATGCGGTTTGTGTAGTTAAAGAAGGCGGCGGTATCCGAAATGTCGAAGATGTCGCCGTCGGTGAAACCGGCCTGGCGCAGCGCGGCGCGGTCCGGATCGCCAATTTCATGGGGGAATTTGGTCAGCTTCCAGGCATAATCAAGCATCGCCCGTTGGCGGGCCGGCAGTTCGGCCACCCGATAGTTCATGACCATCAACTCACCCAATTGCGGATCGCCGGAAAGCGCCCGCACGGCTTGGCCGTGGGCAACCAGACAGTAATAGCAGCGGTTCGCCGAGGAGACGACGACGGCGATCATCTCGCGTTCCAGTTTCGTAAGATTGGTGGTTTCCTCGTCCAACATGAGCTGATTGTAGAACTTGCCGAAGGTCCGGAACTTCTCCGGCTTGGCCGTATAGGCGGTGAGCACGTTCGGCACCATGCCAAGTTTCTCGATGCAGATTTCTAGATACTTCTGGATATCCTCGTCCAGGTCCTGGTGGTCGGGGAGGTCAATTTTGACAATATGATCGGGCTGCGGCATGGGGCACTCCTGGGAAACGACGGGGGGAATCGGTGACGCAGCATGGTCGCCGCGTCCGTTGCCGACCTTGATTTGAGTCAAGCCCCACGGCATTGGCAAGAGGCTCGGCGGCGGCCTAGACTGCGCTGATCGGCAAAAGGGGGTACGCCATGCCTGATGACATCCGGGGACTGACCTTGACAGCCGCTAACGCGGAGGCCGCAGCAGCGTTTGATCACGCCGTTACGGGCTATCTCGGCATGGCCGTGGATACGGGGGAGCGGCTGAAAGGCATCTTTGCCGCGGATCCGGGCATGCCCATGGCGGATGTGCTCAAGGGTTACTTTTTCATGCTAATGGCGGTGCCTGCGTTGAAGAAAAAGGCGGAGGGAATTCTCACTGGCCTTGGTGAACGGTTATCCGCGGCGACCGCGCGTGAACAACAACACGCGAAAGCGATGGATGCCTGGGCCCATGGACGCACTGATGAAGCGCTTGTCCTGTGGGAAACGATCCTCTTGGAATTTCCACGTGACGTGCTGGCCCTGCGGCTGGCCCATCATGGATATTTCTACCGCGGTGACAGTCAAAATCTTCGCGACGTGGTCGCGCGCGTTATCCATGCCTGGGAGGAAGATGTGCCTGGATACGGCTTCGTTATGGGCATGCGGGCATTCGGTCTGGAAGAAACGCATGCCTATGAATCCGCCATTGACGCGGGCAAGACGGCGGTCGGCCACGTGGCGGAGAACCCCTGGGCCATTCATGCCGTAGCCCATGTCTACGAAATGACCGATCGGCCTGATGATGGATTGTCATGGATCGCGGAAAATGAGCCCGGCTGGACCGCTGCCAACAACTTTCGCTATCACGTCTGGTGGCACCGCGCGCTCATGCACCTGGACCTTGGCGAGGTTGACGCCGTATTGGCCTTGTACGACGAGGCGCTTTGGGACCCCGCGTCGGATGAATATCTCGACCTCTGTAACGATGCATCGCTTCTTTTGCGGCTTGAATTGCATGACGTTGACGTCGGCGACCGTTGGGGCGCGCTTGCCGAAAAGTGCCGTGGACGCATATCTGATCACATCCTGACCTTTATCGACGCCCATTTCGCCCTTGCCATGGCGGCAGTCGGCGGGCCGGTGGCGGCCGAGGCGGTGGAGTCACAGAGATCCTACGCTGACGCCGCCACAGAGGATGACAACGGGGTTATCAGCCGGGATGTCGGCCGGCCGCTGGCCGAGGCCCTGGTTGCCTACAAGCATGGTGAGTTCGGCCGCGCGGTCGATCTTATCTCACCGATCCGCTACGCCTTGCCGAAAATCGGCGGCAGCCACGCGCAACGCGATCTGTTCGCCATGGTATTGTTGGATGCGGCGATCCGTGACGGCCGGACAAATCTGGCCAAATCACTGGCCGCCGAGCGCCTCTGCCGGATGCCGGATAACCAATGGACACGCAAGGCCCATGGACGCGCGTTCTCGGCTGCCTAGGAGGGTGCCCATGCGGCTCACCGCAATGTTATTTTGTCTGATTTTGCTGGTTGCTGCCGGAACAAAAGTTCAGGCCGAAGAATTGTTCGCGGACGGCGTGGCAACGGAAGCGAAACGCCTCGGGGCGATCATGGCCACCTGCAAGAAGGCCGAAGCGAGGAAATGCGCCGATCAATTCGCCGAGGCCTGCTCGGAGCGCCGCAAATGGACGACGGTGGCGATGATGCTCTGCCACGGCGCCGTCACCCGCTATTGGGATGGCCAGTTGAATAAGGTCTATAAACAGGTCTTGGCCCGGGCCGGGGGCAAATTCAAAAAGGCGGTCCGCGATGCGCAACGCAAATGGGTTGCCTACCGCGACGCCCGCTGCGGCACCTATCAATACTTCGAAGGCACCATGTGGCGGCCGGTGATGGCCGGCTGCTTCGCCGACATGACCCGCGAGCGGGCCGGCGATCTGGAGGACATTCGCGACGTCGGCCCTTTGAAACCAGCGCCGTCCACCAAACCACCGAACGTCATATGGAATACGGACACCACCATTTTCATGGACATCAACTGCGATGGCATCAAGGACCAGGCGATCTTCGGTCTGTCGGGAAAGGATGAAACCCAAAAGGCGGCCATCGGCTGGGTTGACGGCAAGACCATTGGCCTCGGCCCGCAGTTCATTTTCGCCGTACCCGTCGGCGGCATCACCCAATATGCGCTGTGCGGCACCGATGTGGATTTGCAGGTGTTGCCGGGAGCCTGCCCGGTGTTGCGCGTCGACGACGGTCGCTGTGATGCCTTGTTTGTGTACCGCGACAGAAAACATGCCGACTGGGTGCTGGAGCGAAATTGACGGCGACCGTCGCAATGTGGCCAACGGATATTCAAAAGTTGGCAGATTTCTTCCGCAAATTGAACAACTTCACGAAAATTCAGCACTACGAACGCGGACGGGTCCATCAAAGATTTGTCGTAGGTAAAATCCGATCATATAGCTACATAGTACCGTTTTATGGTTCGTTGCCGAGAGGTACCTTCAGACCGACCTTTGTAAGTCCCATGACAACCGAGGTTCGAAAACGTTTGACGTTTGAATCATCGAAAAACAGCCGATGGGTCAATAATTCAAAGTCTTCCATGCTCCGCGCCAAGGCTATCAATGCGAAGTCGGCATCGCCTGTTATGTAGTAGCATTGTTGAACTTGCGGCTCTGCTTTGGCTTTTCTGCGAAAGGCGTCTAGCTGATCGAGCCGTTCGCGTTCCAATTCAACAAGAATCAAAAAAGTCATGGCGTAACCGGCCTTCTCTGCAGAGACCAGCACGGTCTCGCTGATAATGATGCCCGTCGACTTCATATGTTTGATGCGGCGCTGCACCGTTGCCACGGACAGTCCCGTCTCAGCCGCAATGGTCTCAAGCTTGTGCCGTGCGTTCTCCTGTAAGAGGCGCAGGATGATGCAATCGCTTTCGGAGAGATCGGTCATGAATAACACTCCATATGACAATAAATACTCAAAAAGATACTAAATACGATAAAATAATTCAAAATTATTTGTATTTTGACACAATGCATAACGAAAATCGCTGTATGGTGCACTCATCATGCAATACGAAAACACCCGCACAAGCCCCGCCGGACCGCGCCTGTTCAGGCCCAGTTCGGATCGTCCTATGGCGATGCTAAAATCATGCCCGGCCTACGCGCCAACGCCGCTGCTGGACATGGCATCCCTTGCTGCCAGCTGCGGCGTCGGGGCGCTTTATGTAAAAGACGAATCGAAAAGAATGCGGCTTGGCAGCTTTAAAGCGCTCGGAGGCGCCTTTGCCGTCGCACAAATGGTAGCGGATCGTTCAGGCGAAGCGGACCCGACCGCCGATACAGCGAAAACCGTGGCCGCCGGAATGACATTCATCACTGCCAGCGCAGGGAATCATGGCTTGTCGATCGCGGCCGGCGCACGGGTGTTTGGCGCCCACGCTGTCATCGTCCTGTCGTCATTCGTGCCGGAAGGTTTCGCAGCCAGGATACGCGCCATGGGTGCCGAAGTCGTCCACGTAAACGGAACCTACGAAGACAGCGTCACCCACGCCGTATCGGCGGCGGATGCAAATGACTGGATGTTGTTGGCCGACGGGTCTTGGGAAGGATATGTCGATCGCCCCGCTTTGGTGATGGAAGGCTACACGGTGCTGGCGGAGGAATGCTGTTTGGAATTTGCGGCGCGCGGATTCTGGCCCTCACACGTCTTCTTGCAAGCCGGGGTTGGCGGCCTGGCCGCCGCGGCCGCTGCTCATATTCGTGTGCATTGGCCCGAACAACCGGAAATTATTGTCGTTGAGCCCGATGTCGCGCCGTGTTTGGTGGAAAGTGTTAAGGCCCATAAAATAACCCGCGTTGAGGGGCCGCTGTCGAACATGGGCCGGTTGGATTGCAAGGACGCGTCACTGATTGCATATTCGTCGCTTAAGGATGATGCGGATATTTTCATGACCATTTCCGACGATGACGCGTCAGCCGCCGCCAGCATGCTGACAAAGGCCGACCTCGGCACGACGCCAAGCGGGGCGGCGTCATTGGCGGCAATGAAAAAGATGGCGCCGGGAACCGGAAGCCGCTGTTTGGTGATTTTGACGGAAGGCCTTGAGGCCGGGTGATGGTAACATCTGGCGGTGAACGGTCCGAAAGAATGCCTTCATCTGATTGGGCCTAGGATTTTCCAATGCAAGAAATTCACCCTCGCGCCAACGACATTCATGGCGAACTCGTCACCTGGCGTCACGATTTCCATGCTTATCCTGAATTGGGATTTGAAGAGCATCGCACCGCCGCAAGGGTTGCTGAATTGCTGCGCAGTTTCGGCGTCGAGGTCCACGAAGGGGTCGGCGGCACCGGTGTGGTCGGCATTCTGAACCGCGGCTCCGGCACCGGCACCATCGGATTGCGGGCTGACATGGATGCCCTGGCGATCACCGAAGAAAACACTTTCGCCCATAGATCTACGCATCAAGGCCTGATGCATGCCTGCGGCCATGACGGCCATACCACGATGCTGTTGGGGGCAGCGAAAGAATTGGCCGATAACCATGACTTCAATGGCACCGTGGTCTTCATATTCCAGCCGGCCGAGGAACACGGCCGCGGCGCACTGGCCATGATCGAGGATGGATTATTCAGGCGTTTTCCCGTCGACGCCGTCTACGGCATTCACAACATGCCGTCTCTCGCGACGGGTCACTTTGCAGTCCGGTCGGGTCCGATCATGGCCTGCGAAGATAACTTTGAGATTACGGTTCACGGAAAGGGTGGTCATGCGGCACTGCCCCATTTGAGCATCGACCCCATCGTCATCGGCTCGGAAATCGTACTTGCCTTGCAAAGCGTTGTTTCACGCACCCTGAGCCCCGTCGATAACTGTGTTCTGTCGGTGACCGATTTTGCCGTCGATGCGACCCGCAATGTGATCCCCGAACAGGTCACCTTGCGCGGCGATACACGTGCCTTCACGTCCGAAGTTCAGACGCAAATCGAAACGACGATGGAACGTCTGGTTTCCGGAATTTGCACGGCCCACGGCGCAAGCTATGAATTCACCTATTCGCGGGAATTTGCGGCAACCATCAATTCGGAAAAGGAAGTCCGGGCCGCCGCCGAGGTTGCCAAAGCCTTGGTCGGCGAAGACAGAACTGATGGCGCCTGCATGCCGCTTATGGCGTCGGAAGATTTCGGTTTCATGCTTCAACATAAACCGGGCTGTTATCTATTGTTGGGGAACGGTGGTGACGGACCCGGTGGGTGCGGTCTTCACAACCCGCATTATGATTTTAACGATGAGATTCTAACGATTGGCACCGAATTCTGGGTTCGCCTCGTTCAGGACCAGCTACGTCCCTAAGATTGGAAAACGCCACCAATGCGTCCCATACCCAGCCGCGGATTTGATCCATCGGAGTTTGAATCCCGCATGCAAAGGGTTCAGGCCCGGATGCACGATGCGCGGATGGACGCGATCTTGCTGACCACGGAGCCGGATGTGCGCTACTTTACGGGCTTCTTTACGCAGTTCTGGGAAAGCCCGACCCGGCCGTGGTTTGTGCTGCTTCCGCTGGAGGGAAAACCAATTGCCGTTATTCCGGAGATCGGCGCCGCCGGAATGGCAAGCACCTGGGTCGAAGACATTCACACCTGGCCCGCGCCGCAGCCGGATGATGACGGCATTTCATTATTGCGCGATGTCATTGTTCGGATGGCCCAAAAATTTTCCTGTCTCGGTGTTCCCTTGGGGCACGAAAGCTTCCTGCGCCTGCCGGCCGGCGACTATCAGCGTCTGCTCAATGACCTGGGTTCTACTGAAATCACCGATGCGTCGCGTTTGCTGCACCAGGTGCGTTATGTGAAATCCGCGGCCGAAATCGAGAAAATTCACTATATATGTGATCTTACGTCCGACGCGTTTGAGGCACTGCCCGAAACCCTGACCATGGGTGAAACCGAGCGCCAAAATTGCCAGCGCATGCGGATCGATCTTTTGCAGCGCGGCGCCGACACAACACCTTACCTGATCGCCGGCTCCGGCCAGGGCGGGTATGACAGCATCATCATGGGGCCTACTGATCGCATTTTGCAGGACGGAGATGTTTTGATCATCGACACCGGGACGACCTTCGACGGGTATTTCTGTGACTTCGATCGAAACTTCGCTTTCGCTCATGCCGATGACGACTTGCGCCGCGCCTATGATGTGGTTTTCGCGTCGACGGATGCCGGATTCAAAGCTGCCCGGCCCGGCGCGACCACCAGCGACGTTTGGTCGGCAATGTGGCAGGTGCTGGAACGCGGCGGGGCGCTTGGCAACAACGTTGGCCGCATGGGCCACGGCTTGGGCATACAACTCACCGAATGGCCGTCAAACACAGCCGAAGACATGACGCCGCTGGAGCCGGGCGTGGTGCTGACCTTGGAGCCGGGAATGGAGTTCGCGCCTGGCAAGCAAATGGTGCAT
>CAZQPC010000152.1:0-11662 GCA_964595005.1 uncultured Magnetovibrio sp. | reverse complement strand
ACCTCCAAACGGCCCGCGGCCCGGCACCTGCTGAGCGGCCAGGTTCGCGTGGCACCGCCGCGCGGTGGCGATCAGAAGGTCGAAATTCGCTGGACAATCGCTTATCCAAATGGCGGACAGGCTGGAATTGCGGTGCAGCGCAACGCCGTCCCTGCCGGCACCTTTGACGGGCGTTGGGGGGAAACGGCGGCGCTGATCGCCGCCGCCGCTGTTGGCGGGATCAAGGATGTACTTGATCAGGCCGAGAATACGGTTCGCTATCGCGTTGCATCGGAACGCCGCTTGAAAACCGACGTTGTCTCCGGTTCGGCGCGGCCAATTTTGCCGCCGCCGACGCTTTCTCCTGAGCTCAATCGACCAACGGGCGACAAGACATTGCCGCAAAACTAGCGATGCAGAACGTGATCCTAAGTGAACCCATGGGTTTTCGGTGAATTTTTTCATGCAGCCTGATACATTCGCTCATTCGATGTCGCAGGTAGGGTGTAGATACGTGGCAGCGACGATAAGCAATCGAGCCCTGGGTCGGCGGCGGGCCGATTATGCCGCGTCGCGGTCGTTGTTTGGTCTCTATCTTCTTCTTGCCGTCTACATGCTCTCGAGCCTCGGGTGCGCGCAGATCGAGCCGGCAATTTCACCGGTGAAGCCGAAGGCCAGTGCGGCAGAGGCGGCGGAGCTTCCTCTCAGCGGATCGACAAACGTTATTTACGTCGTACCGATCGACGGTATTGGTGGGCCCCTCCGCCTGGTTTTGGCGGACGCAGTCGCCGCATCCTTGCGCGATTCGGAACGCCCCGCCGTGTTGGCAGGCAAGGTCAACGATCGCGGGCCATCCATCGTCGGAAAAATTGCTGGCGTGCGGACCCGTGGTTCGATTGTCTGGGTGACGACGACATGGTCGCTACGGGCCCCATTTGGCACGGTCGTCGCGCAGCGGACCCGTGAGATCGTTGTCGACAAATCCTATTGGGACCGAAATTCCGTGGAAGTGGTGAATTTGATCGTCGGCGATGCCATGCCCGCCGTCGCCGCAATGGTTCAAGATTACGTGGGACCACTGCACGTCGCCCAAACCGTGGTCGAAGAACCGCGGGCAACGGATATTCGAGGCATCGATCCGACGCCGTCGACCCCACCGGCGCCGGCATTGCAGCCTGAGATGCCAGAGCTTCCTGATACGATGGCGGCGGAAACGTCGGTGATTGCAAGCGACCGCACGGCGGCGGAAACTATTGTCGCGGCGACGGCGCCCAGTGAGCCTGGACCGGCACTTCCGGATCCGGTCAATTCCACCGCTGCCGCCGCCCGTCCGCCCATGGCGTTGACGCCAAAAACAGCTCAGCAGGCTGCATCATTGCCACCCCGTGTCGACGGCCTAACCGCGGAGGAAATTGCCGCGGTACCAGAGGGCTCTGTTCGCGTTGCGGCATCGGCGCCGGCGGGAGATTCTAGCCCATCGCCTGAAACGGGGACATTGAAGATGTCCGCTTCGAAGCCGGAACCACCAACGGCACGCGAAGGCATCGTCGCTTCGCCGGGAGATACACCAGTGGTGTGGGGGAGACCCAGTTTCCTTATTCGTGCCGTAAAAGGCGCCCCTGGAGACGGCAACACAGCTTTGAACGACGCCCTGAGGGCGGCCCTGCACGGCAAGGACCTAACCGTTACCGATGATCCACGCCAGGCAGGGTACGAAGTTGTCGGAACGGTCAACGTGGGGCCACCGGTAAATGGCCGCCAGCGAGCCCGAATTGCATGGGTCGTCAACACCATCTCCGGTGAAGAGGTCGGCAAGGCCGTGCAGGAAAATGTCATCGCGGCCGGCTCACTGAACCGCTCCTGGGGGCGGGTCGCAAAAATCGTAACGGCGGCGGCCGCAGACGGAATCCAACAATTGTTTGAGGCGCCGCGACCGAAATATACGCCGGTCGGAGCGGTGCCGGAATTTCCCAAGGTGCCAGTGCTGCCACGCGTTCCCGGGCGTGCACTGCCGCCGCCGCCCAGTTGACACCTTGGAGGATTGAGATGCCGGCTTCTAATAGATTCAATTCGTTTACACCGGGTGATCAGATTGGTAAATTTCAGCGCATTCCAAGAGTTGAATACGTTGACCCGCTGATCGTTCCAACCGAAACACCCCAAGTATCATGAAAATCATTGCCTGCAATAGCAATCGGCCACTTGCGGAAGCGATTTCCGCGTACGTTAATCTGCCGCTGACCAAGGCCAGTGTCCGGCGTTTCTCTGACATGGAAGTCTTCGTTGAGATTGAAGAGAACGTCCGCGGCGAGGATGTTTTCGTCATTCAGTCGACCTCCTATCCCGCCAACGACAATCTCATGGAACTGTTGGTGACACTGGACGCGCTTCGACGTGGATCAGCACGCCGCACAACGGCGGTCATCCCCTATTTCGGCTACGCCCGCCAGGATCGAAAATCTGGACCTCGGACGCCCATTTCGGCGAAACTTGTGGCGAATTTAATCACCGAGGCCGGCGCCGACCGGGTTCTGACCATGGATCTTCATGCCGGGCAGATTCAGGGATTTTTCGATATTCCAACCGACAACCTCTATGCCGCACCGGTGATGAGCCGGGATATTGAAGAACGGAAAAACGGCGACGAATTGGTCATTGTTTCCCCCGATGTTGGCGGCGTCGTGCGGGCCCGCGGATTGGCCAAGCGGTTGAATGCGGACTTGGCCATTATCGACAAACGGCGTGAACGCGCCGGTGTTTCCGAAGTCATGAATATTATTGGTGACGTTGACGGACGACGATGCATCTTGGTCGATGACATCGTTGATTCGGCGGGCACGCTTTGCAATGCCGCGGTTGCGCTTGCCGATTCGGGGGCCGCCGCTGTTTCCGCGTACGTCACCCACGGCGTATTGTCCGGCGGTGCGGTTGCGCGGGTGACGTCGTCACCTATGGAAAGCCTTGTGATTACCGACAGCATCATGGCCACGGAAGCCGTCCGCGTGTCCCACAATATCGAGCAGCTGACCATTGCGCCGCTGATCGCCGAGGCCATCAAGCGGATCAGCGAGGAAAGCTCTGTTTCCAGCCTCTTTAATTAGGGACTGGTAACGCGCGAGATTGATTGACCATCGCCTCTTAGAGGGCTATGAATGCGCCCGCTTTAGGGCATCTTAACGTGACCGGCACCCCTGGAGGCTGGTCACTTGATTTTTGAGGAGAAAGATTATGGCTGATATGACGGCATTTGCCGCCGAGCCGCGCGACCGGGCAGGTAAGGGGGCAGCCCGCGCTACACGCCGTGAAGGACGTGTGCCGGGTGTGATTTACGGTAACAAAGAGGATCCGGTTTTGATTTCCGTTGATCCCATCGAATTGACCAAACAACTGAGTACACCGGGGTTCTTCGCCCGCGTTTATGAAGTCAGCATCGGCGGTGACGCCCACAGGGTTCTAGCCCGTGACCTGCAATTGGACCCGGTCTCCGACCAGCCGATCCACATTGATTTCATGCGGTTCAGTGCGACAACGCGTTTGAACATTGATGTTCAGGTAATCTTCGAAAACGAAGAAGAATGTCCTGGCATACGCACGGGCGGCGTCCTGAACGTGGTCCGCCATACCATTGAATTGCGTTGTCGGCCCGACAGCATTCCCGAGTTTCTAACCGCCGATCTGACCGGCCTGGAAGTCGGTGACAGCATCCACATCAGCGCCATCAAGGTGCCGGAAGATGTCGAACTGACGATCACGGATCGTGACTTTACCGTCGCCACCATTGCCGCGCCGACCATCGTCGAGGAAGTCGAGGAAGAGGTCGAAGGCGAAGAGGGTGAAGAAGGCGCGGAAGGTGCGGAAGGTGCCGAGGGCGGCGAAGGGGCCGACGACGAAGGCGAAGGCGCCGCCGAAACAGAGGAATAGCCGCAAAGATAGGGACCTCCGCAGATGCTGCTGGTTGTGGGACTCGGCAATCCGGGCGCCGGATACGCCAACAATCGCCACAACATCGGGTTCATGGCGGTGGACGAGATTGTCCGCCGCCATTCCTTTTCTCCATTTCGATCAAAATTCCACGGCGATTTGGCCGAGGGTAAGGTTGGCGGTGAGAAAATTCTCGCCCTCAAGCCGATGACTTACATGAATGATTCAGGCCGATGTGTGCAGGCGGCCATGTCGTTTTACAAAATACCGCCTCAGAATGTGATCGTCCTTCATGATGAGATCGATCTGGCCGGCGGCAAGGTTCGGGTGAAACGGGGCGGCGGACATGCCGGCCACAATGGCCTGCGGTCGATCCATTCCCACGTGGGGTCCGAATACGCCAGGGTTCGGCTAGGGGTTGGCCATCCGGGCGACAAAGACAAGGTGGCGGGCCACGTTCTGAAGGATTTCGCTAAATCCGAACGCGATTGGGTGGACCGCTTGATCGAAGGCGTTGGCGAACATTTTCAGTTTTTGGCTGATGGGGACGACAGTACGTTCATGAGCAAGGTGGCATCGGTCATCAATCCACCACGCCCCAAACCACCACGGCCTGATCGCGATAAATCTCGGCAAGACAGCGACAAAAAGGAACAATAATGGGGTTTAATTGCGGCATTGTCGGACTTCCCAATGTGGGAAAGTCCACACTTTTTAACGCCCTCACACAGACAGCGGCCGCCGAAGCGGCAAATTTCCCTTTTTGTACGATCGAGCCCAATACGGGACGGGTCGGCGTCCCCGATGCGCGCTTGGCCGAAATCGCCGCAATCAGCCAGTCGGCGGCGACTGTTCCCACACATCTTGAGTTCGTCGACATCGCTGGCCTGGTCCGCGGCGCGTCGAAAGGGGAGGGATTGGGAAATCAGTTTCTTGCCAATATTCGCGAAGTGGATGCGGTCATCCATGTCCTCCGATGTTTCGAAGACGACAATGTCACGCATGTGGATGGCGCTATTGATCCCGTGCGCGATGCGGAGACCGTGGAAACGGAACTCATGCTGGCCGATATGGAAAGCCTGGAAAAGCGCGTCGAGCCGTTGACCAAGAAGGTGCGCGGGCAGGACAAGGTGGCGGCGGCGACACTTGAGCTTGTGGAAAAAGCACTTTCGCACCTCCAGGAAGGTCAACCCCTGCGCCTTATGGGTTTGGCGGAAGGCGCGGGCAAAGGTATGCGCATGCTACAGACGCTGACCGCGAAACCCGTTCTCTATGTCTGCAATGTCTCTGAAGATGAGGCGGCAACGGGCAACGATTGGACTGAAAAGGTCGCCGCCATGGCTGCACAGCAGGGAGCGCAGACGGTCATCATCTCGGCGAAGATTGAGGAGGAAGTTGCGCAGTTGACCGATGAGGCCGAAAAGAGCGAGTTCCTGGATGCATTGGGCTTGGCGGAAACGGGCCTGAGCGGGGTCGTCCGCGCCGGTTATCAACTCCTGGATCTGATAACATTTTTCACCTCAGGTCCGAAGGAAACCCGCGCCTGGACCATCAATCGCGGCGCCAAGGCCCCGCAGGCGGCTGGCGCCATACACACGGATTTCGAAAAGGGATTCATCAAGGCGGAAACCATCGCGTTCAATGTTTTCACGTCACTTGGCGGCGAGCAGCCTGCAAAGGACGCGGGAAAGATGCGCCAGGAAGGCAAAGACTACACCGTCCAAGATGGCGATATCCTGTTATTCCGATTTAACGTGTGAAAGCAGTTGTCGCCCCGTCTTTAAGCCTCTGAAGCACCAGCGTCTCGCCTAAAATAAACGTGAGAACGGCACTTCAGACCCAAAAACATTCATATATTTCAGCATCCAGCGCGAGAAATCCTAATGCGCCTTTGAGCCGTGAAACGTTAGATGAATTCACTGACGATGCGGATAATTCTCTCACGAACCTGCCGGGCGATTTCCGCTTGTGAAACATTGGACCCGCCTGCATAGACCGCAACCTTGGTCGAATAGGTTTTCTTGAAACCGCGCTTGTATACTTTGTCTTCTTCATCGGGGTCGTCGGTATTTTTTAACTTTGCGCTTCGGCTGAAGGTAATGCGTTTCTTCGATTCCTTTTGTTTCTTGACCACACCGAAAGTGACGCGGGTGACGATGATATAGGTATCTTCCGTGATAAAGCTTCCGAGAATGCTGCCGACCGTCGCTCCCGCAACAGATCCAAGGGCCGCTCCGGCGTTGGCTTGTGACCGGTATCCATAAATGCCGCCGGCTGTTGCACCAAGAAACGCAAATTCATTCGAAAGGTTTTGTTGGATTTGACCGCTGTACATGACGTTCACATCCATGATGAGGCCGAAATCGTTCGCGCTGGTCGGCTGATAACCGGTTGAACGGTATGCGGCCCGCAATTTGTCCGTAAATTGCCGCAGCCCGAATGCCGTGTCACCCGATGTATTGCGTGAGCGGACCTTGATCTTGTTGTTGGTGTAGAAAGAAGCGTCCGTCACCAATGTCTTTTCGATCGTCGAACCGAACATCAGGCCGGTCTTTGTATCTCTGACCATGCCCATGCGGTTGGGCTGATTAACACACGCTGAAAGCACGACACCGGCAAGCAGTAGGACCATGCCGGCCAAGGCGCCGTTTGACGGGGCAAATTTCCGAAGCGATGAAATAATTTTCATGAAACTGCTCCTGTCAGTTGGTTAAAACGCGAAAACCGGGAAGGTGTTCTTTCATGAAAGCGAGAGCTTCCGAGTAGTGAACTGAAAAATTCAAACCTTCCGAATCGCCTCTTTTCCACGTGTTCACACCGATGACATAATCATCCAGAAATAAGGGGCCTCCGGAATTTCCCGGATTAATGGGCGCATCGGTTTGGATGTACAGAACCTCATCTCCCGCGCCCTTTGGCAGACTAATACTGTAGTGTTTTCGAACCGCACTGACGATCCCACGGGTGATGCTGAATTCCAGTCCCCTCGGATGTCCGATTGCTTCCGTCGTCTTGCCAAGGTCGATGCGGTTTTTAGTGAAAAAACGTACAGGTTTTCCGCGCGCTTGAACTTTCACCAACGCCAAATCCAACCTCACGTCCTTGCCCAACACCCTACCGAAGGTTTCGCGTCCATCGTACATTTTCATTTCGACAAATTTCGCATTTTCGACAACATGCCAATTTGTCAGTACAACGTCCGGCTTTACGAAAAATCCTGACCCCAAAGATCCTTTGCCCACATAGACCGCAACGACGCTGTCGAACCGCGGGTCATTCAATGGCCGAGCATCAAAAGTGTTGGCCTTATAATTTGCCAGCGCCCTGTTCTTATCCTTCAGCATTTCCTTGCGCAGCGCCGTCAGGCTTCGAAGTTTTTTTGAACTCCCCCGATTGGCAATATAGTGATTGATGATCTGCGAGAGCTTGACCGACGAAGCTGCTTTTTCATAATCGTCGATTTCAGATTCCGTATCATATTCCTGAACGTGTTCTGCCTTCTTTGTGTCCTCGGGATCAATGTTGTAAGCGACATTGAAACGGTGTTCTTCGTTCACATCAAAAGTCGATTTCACATAGGTTTTTCGACGCAAGTCGATGACATAGTAATGCACGGTCATGGCTTTCCGCGCGTCAACGGTGGCGTTTTTGAACTGGTATTTGTTGTAGATCGGTTCCTCAATTGTTTTCGGCGTATTGGCCAGATTCTGCATGGCCGCCTGCAATTTCCCGCGGGCGCTTGATTGTTGCGCACCGGCGATCATCTGGCTGAAGGCACCGGCGAGGCCATATCCGTGATAACCCGATGCTGAAATACTCGCCGAATTGAAATTTATTTTCGCGACTTCAACGTTTTGCTGGGCGACACCGTGTTCGGGATTCTCGACCGACTTGTAGCCGGCCAACAATACTGAATTCACGAGATTGAGGCCTTGCACACGGCGGCTTGCCTTGGCCAAGGCGACGTCAAAGACGATCAACAGGTCATTGCCGCCTGCTGCCGTTGAGCTTAAGGCATCATCCAAATCCGCTTTCGTCACGTCGACGGGCAGGTCGACTTCGGTCGATACTGGAAAATCTATCTGTCCTTCATTGAGCAGCGTTTTGCTCGTCACTTCGACAAATGCGATGTTCAGTCCAGGAACTGATTTCGGCTCAAATCCTGCGTCTTTGGTCGCGTTGACAGCGCTCAAAATAGCTGGAATGTCGGAACGATCCGTTGCACCCATTTCCCGAAGTTGCGCGGACATGTAGGCATTGCCCAAACCGACCCATCTATCCTCACCAAGAACATCCTTACCGTAATTTCCCGAAAACGCCTTCAATTCAGCCGTGCTGGATGTCTCCAGCTTCGGTTTCAACGTGTCAAAATGTTCATCGAGAATTGAACTCGCAGAGATTTCTGCTGGATAGGCGTTAAAAAAAGAGGTTTCGCCGAAGTGGTCGAAGGAAAGAAATTCATCGCTTGCCGAGGCAGAAATTTTTGCCTCAATGTCATCGAACTTCGTGCGCAAAGCGGCAACGCTGGATTCCAGATAGGCGGGCTCATCCAAAATGCCGCCGGACGGGTAGGCGTTGAGAGCCTGCCGGGCGTCGGCGAGGGTGGATTTCACAGTATCCCAGTTTTCTTTTGCGGTCGGCCACGAGACGTTTTCTGTACCATTGAGAGCGCCTTCAACGTTCGTCAGATACTGCTGTTTCAGCCGCTTTGCCAATTGATCCAGAACGCTACGATGTTTTTCGGGTTCTTTGCTGAAGAAACCCTTCTGGTTCTCGTATAAGGTGGCGGCCTCATCTACTTGGTTGTTGGCCAACAACTCCTTGAGATGGTCTGATTGGTCAAAGAAAATTGTGTAGGTTTTTGATGTCGAGGCGGAATTTCCGGTGGCGGATGAACTGGCAAGGCCTGAAAACCCGCCATCCGTTTGACATCCGCCAATGGTCAGCACGCCTGCAACTAGTCCGATATACAGGCCAGTTCGAAGTTTGATGTTCATTTCTCCAACCACGCTAACTATGGACATTAATTATCAATTAAATATACCCATAATTGAATTAAGAGTCGAAATATTTAAGAAGTCACTTCTTTGGGTAGAATGCCATCGGGAATAGAATTTTGAAGTCTTTGTTTTAGCGCTCACACACGCTAGCCTGAGTTCCGCCAAAGGAGAGGGAGCATAAGAACATGGGCCAGGACATCAAACTAACCGCATCCGACGGCTTTGAACTGGACGCCTACCGCTGCGAAGCGGACGGCGATGCGCGCGGCGCGGTCATCGTCGTGCAGGAAATTTTTGGCGTCAACGACCACATACGCGATGTCACCGAACGCGTCGCCGCCGTTGGCTACACGGCCATCGCGCCGGCCCTCTATGACCGCTGGAACAAGGGGTTTACAGCCGGTTATACGCCCGATGACATTGCCGTCGGGCGCGATCTGAAGACCGAAGCCAACAACGAACTGGATAAGGTCATGGCCGACGTCGAAGCGGCCCGCGCCAATGTCGCCGATGCCGGCAAGGTCGGCATCACCGGGTTCTGCTGGGGCGGTTTCGTCACCTGGATGGCGGCCTGCCGGCTCGATGTGCAGGCGGCGTCGGCCTATTACGGCGGCGGCATCATCGACTACAATGACGAGGAGCCGAAATGTCCGACCATCGCCCATTTCGGTCGCCAGGACGCCTCCATTCCCATCAGCGACGTTGATGTCATTGCCACGGCTCATCCCAACGCAACCATCCATGTTTACGAAGCCGATCACGGCTTCCATTGTGATCATCGGGGATCGTTCAACCCCCGCGCCGCCAACATCGCCGGGATGCGCACGATCCGGCTGTTCGACGACGTCCTCGCGGGATAATCCGCAATGGCAGATATCCCTGGAACGCCGCCGGTGATCGGCGTCATCGGCGGCAGCGGCGTCTATGAGATCGATGGTCTCACCAATACGCGCTGGCAACGGGTCGAAAGCCCGTTCGGTGAGGCCTCCGACGAATTGCTGTTCGGTGAACTGGACAGCCAGCCGCTGGTCTTCCTGCCGCGGCACGGACGCGGACACCGGATACCGCCGTCAGAGCTCAACTTCCGTGCCAATATCGATGCCCTGAAGCGCGCCGGGGTCACGGAAATCCTGTCCGTCTCGGCCTGTGGCTCGTTCAAGGAAGACCTGCCGCCTGGCACCTTCGTCATCTGCGACCAGTTCATCGACCGGACCTTCGCGCGGGTGAAGTCCTTTTTTGGCACCGGTTTGGTGGCGCATGTGGGCCTCGGCCATCCCACCTGTTCGCGCCTGGCGGCGGCGGCTGAGGCGGCGTGCCAAGAACTGGACATTCCGCACCAGATGGGCGGCACCTACCTGGCCATGGAAGGTCCGCAGTTCTCGACCTTGGCGGAATCGGTGCTTTACCGGTCCTGGGGCTGCGACGTCATCGGCATGACCAACATGCCGGAAGCCAAGTTAGCCCGCGAGGCGGAGATCTGTTACGTCACCGTCGCCATGGTCACCGACTATGACTGCTGGCATCCGGACCATGACCACGTCACGGTCGACGCGATCATTCAGGTTTTGGTGTCGAATGCCGACAAGGCGCGGTCCTTGGTCAAAGCCGTGGCGCCGAAATTGGCCGGCCGCGCTGAAAGTTGCGGTGACGGCTGCCACACGGCGCTCGAGACCGCCATCATCACCGCCCCCGATGCCCGCGATCCGGAGATGGTGAAAAAATTGGATGCCGTCGCCGGACGTGTGCTGGGCGGATAGGGCGGTTGCCTGATTGCCGCCTGCGACCGGCGACGCTGGACGATGTGCCCCGGCTCACGGCCATCGCCGAGGCCGCTTATGCGCCCTATGTCCCGCGCATGGGCAAGAAACCCGCCCCCATGATCGCCGACTTCGCCGCCCACGTGCGAGCCGCCGCCGGCTTCGTCGCCGAGGCCGGCGGCGTGATCGCCGGCTACATCGTCACCTTCCTGAAGTCGAGCGATCAGTTTATCGAAAACGTTGCCGTTGATCCGGCCTGGCATGGCAAAGGTATCGGCCACCGGCTCATTCAGTTCGCCGAACAAGACGCCCTGCGCCACGGCGCCGCCCGCATCTTCCTTTACACCAACATCCACATGACCGAAAACCTGGACTTCTATCCGAAGCTCGGATACGTGGAGACCCATCGGGTCCGTGAACACGGGTTTGACCGCGTATACTTTGAGAAAAGGCTAACTCATGAACGTTGACGGCACCCCCTACCGCACCATCTGGCTGGCCCATGACGGCTGGGCCGTGGAGATCATCGACCAGACCAAGCTGCCGCATGAATTCGTCACCGTGCGCCTGGAAAATCTGGACGACGCGTGCACGGCGATCCGCGACATGTGGGTGCGCGGCGCGCCGCTGATCGGCGCGACGACGGCCTACGGGATGGCGCTGGCGGTCCACGCGGACCCCTCCGACGAGGGCATGGCGGCCGCCCACGAGGCGCTGTATGGGACCCGGCCGACGGCGGTTAATCTGCGCTGGGCCCTGGATGAGATGAAGACCTTGCTGGCGCCGCTGTCGCCCAATCAACGCAAGGAAGCGGCCTACGCCCGCGCCGCCGAAATATGCGACGAAGACGTCGAAATCTGTTCATCCATCGGCGACAACGGCAAGGCCCTGATCGAGGCCGCTTGGAATGCCAAGGGCAAACCTGCCATGGACGACGGCGGCGTCAACGTGCTGACCCATTGCAATGCCGGCTGGCTGGCGACGGTCGATTGGGGCACGGCCCTG
>CAZQPC010000151.1:0-11733 GCA_964595005.1 uncultured Magnetovibrio sp. | reverse complement strand
CGCACGGAAGTGTTCAAAGTTCCGCCGCGCGTGTTGATCGACAACAAGGCGTCGAACAGCCATACGGTGATTGAGATCAACGGCCGCGATCGCCCCGGGATCCTGCACGACGTCACCCAGGTGTTGACGGATGAGGGCCTGCAAATCTCCAGCGCCCACGTGTCGACCTTCGGCGAGCGCGTTGTCGACGTCTTCTACGTGAAGGACGTCTTCGGTCTGAAGATCGAAAGCGACGCAAAAACCGAAACGGTCCGCCGCCGGCTGTTGAATTCCCTCGCCACCGGCGAGGCCGCCGATGCGAAAACGGTGGCCGCCGAGTAATCCGATAATGAGCCCGGCCGCCGACTTCGACGGCAACTTCACCGGGGCGCTTGGCATACCGACTTTGGACGGCTTGGGCGTTTGCGGTGACGGTGTTCACACCAAGCAAGAGCACCTCGGCGTCTCATCCATCGTCCCGAGAACACGGCCGTTGGCGGGGCTTTATGAAGCGCCGTCGGATCGCAACAGCTGACCATGCCGTTGTCCTTGCCGAGCTTGGCACGGGGTGAAATGATGCGGCCATGAACGACGATGCTTCGGGGAAAGCGGGGGCTGTGGGCGGTTTCGGCGCCGTCTACGGGAATCTCAAGGGGGACGTGTCTGGGGGACTTTCGTCCGCCGTCGTGACATTGCCCGTGGCCATATCGTGCGGGGTCATCGCTTTTGCCCCCATGGGCGCCGATTTCGCCGCCTATGGGGCGCTTGCCGGATTGCACGCCGCCATTTTCGTGACTGTCGTCGCGGCCCTGCTGGGCGGCTCGCCCTTACAAGTGTCGGGGCCGAAAAGCTCGCTTGCCGTCATCTTGGCGTCAGTCATGGGCGGCCTCATGGCCGACCCCCTGATGCCCGCAGACGAAGGCGCGCGGGCCGGCATGGCCATCGTCCTGACCTTCATCTGCGTGATCATGGCGGGCGGCTTTCAGGTGATTTTCGGGTTGCTGCGCTTCGGCAACATGATCAAGTTCATCCCCTATCCGGTGACCGCCGGGTTCATGAACGGTCTCGCCGTGCTCATCGTTGTCAGCCAATTGCCGGTGTTTTTCGGCGTTCGCCAGGTCGATCTGCAGGCTTTTCTCCATGACCAGCTGCCGCTGCGGCCGAAGGCCGTGCTGATTTGCCTGATTACCATCGGCGCCATGTGGCTGGCGCGGATGTGGCTGCGGCGCGGCGGTGATGCGCTGCTGGCCCTGGCCATCGGAACCGGCGCCTTTTATGCGCTGGAACGTATGCTGGGCAGCGCCGACGCGGGCGGTGTCATCGGTCCCATCGTCCGCAACATTCCGTACCCCAAGCAACTTTTCAATTTCGGGGAAATCATCGCCGATCCGAACATCGATCTGTTGGCCGTGGGACTGGTGGGCCCGGCGTTGGTCATTGCCCTGTTGGGGTCCGTCGAATCCCTGCTCAGCGCCACGGCCATGGATGTGCACCGCCACGTGCGCCATGATTCGAACCGCGAACTGCTTGGCCAGGGCGTCGCCAATATGGTCTCCGGTTTGTTCAGCGGCCTGGCCGGCGGCGGCTCACCTACCCGCAGCGTCGCCAACTATGACGCCGGCGGGCGGACGCGCCTGTCCAGTGTCGTCCAGGCCCTGTTCTTTCTCATGGCGGTGACCGTCATGGGGCCCCTGGTGGCGAAGATACCGCTGGCCGCCATGGCCGGCATTTTGATCGTCTATTCGTTCCGGATGATCGATGGCTGGTCGCGGCAACTGATCGCAAAAATGGGTCAAATCAGGGGCCTTTGGGAGCGCCGCGACGTCACCGTGAACCTGATGGTCGTCGGCATGGTGACCGTATTGACGGTCACCATGGACCTGGTGACGGCCATCGGCGCCGGCTTCGCGGTGGCATCGTTCCTGTTTATCGTGCGCGCCGGACAATCGCCGATCTTTCGGCATTTTACCGGCGCCCAGGTGCAATCGAAGAACGCCCGGCCGCTCAGCCAAATGGAAATCCTCAGAAGCCGCGGCGATACGGTGGTCATCGTCGAGGCCCGCGGGGCGATCTTTTTCGGATCCGCGGAGCGCTTGGCGGAACAGTTGGAATCCCTGTCGGAACAGGCGGACATTGTCATCCTGGATTTGCGCCGGGTCACCGAAATCGACGCCACGGGCGCCCACATCTTCCGCCGCTTCGATCGATTTTTGTCGCGCCAAGGCAAGGTTTTCCTGCTCAGCCATCTGCCGGAAGCCAATCCATTATGGGGTTTTCTCCGCGACATGGAGGTGATCGGGCCGGACAACATGGACCGGGTGTTTGCCGACGCCGACACGGCCCTGACCTGGGCTGAAGACCGGTTGCTGGCCACCGCCGATCAGACCCGCGGCTTTGCCGATGAGCTGAACCTGAAGGATATGGAAGTATTGACCGGCCTGTCGGACCAACAGGTGGAAGACTTGCGGGCCGCCATGAGCCGCGAAAGCTTTCCCGCCGGGGCGCGGCTTTTTGAGGAAGGTGCTGCCGGTGATTCCATGTTTTTCCTGGCCGCCGGGTCCGTCGATGTCCGCGGCCGGCTGCCGGACAGCAACCGTGAGGTCCGGTTTGCCGGCATCGGACCGGGCGTCGTGTTCGGCGAAATGGCCATCCTGGGGGGCATGGCGCGGACCGCCAGCATTGACGCCCGGGAATCCGTGGTTTGTTACAAACTTGGCAAATCCGCTTTCGATCAACTGGTGGCGGAGCGCCCCGATTTGGTGATCACGTTACTGCTTAATCTGGGCCGCCAGTCGGCGCATCGCCTGGAGATGACATCGGCGGAAGTGCGAACCCTGGCGGAATAGCGGCAAGGCATTGACAACTCTATGAGAATCAAGGCATTACAGCTGGTCAAAGCCTGTGCTAATGTGTCAATGCACGGCAGGGAAATAATCAACTCCGGCCCGACAATCGGGATCGGTTGGGGAAAGACGGCTAAAATCAAATGAAGCTGACGACCAAAACCAGCCTGACAATCATCGTGATTCTGGCGTTCGCCGTGGTCGTCACGAATTTCCTGAACTACTACAAATATCAGTCGACCCTGCGTGAACTGGTGCAATCGCGGTTCGTCGTTGTGGGCCTGGACATCAAGCATGCCATTGAAGGCAGCGTGAACCTGGGCATCCCGCTTTCGCAGGCCGAGAATTCCCAGGAAATTCTGACCCGCGTCAAGGCCGGCGATGAGCAGATTCTGTCCGTCGAGGTGTTCGAAATTTCTGGAACGACGGGCAAACGGATATTCGGCACGGACGCCGCTAGCATTGGTAAAAACGTGCCTGTGGATTGGGTCAAGTCGGCGGAGCGCCCGGATGCGACCAGTTGGCAATTCGATGAAGATGACGCCTACGGTGTCGGCATCGCCCTGATCAACAACTTCAACAAGCGCATCGGCGGTGTTGTCTTGCGGTACTCCCGGGCCTATCAGCTGGGTAAAATCGACGCCATGTTCCAAACCTTAAGCCGCGCTTTGCTCATCGTGTTTGCGGTTTCATCGGTGCTTGCCTTCATTGGCGTCTACGTATTTTTCCGCCCCATCAGCACGACCTTCTCGCGCATGACGGCGTCCCTGAATTCCTTGTTGTCCGATGAGACACCGGTGCTCACGGCGGAAAACGCCGAGACCCTCGAAGAGAAACATTATGCCGAATTCCAAGACAAGACCCGCAAGGTCCTGGAGGTGCTTCGCGAAGCCGAAGACCAGGGCCTGACCAGCGACGGGGAGAAGGCCTGATGGCGGCGCAAGGCTCAGCACCCTTCGTTGGACCGATCCGCGTCCGCTTGTTCGGCCTCACGATCATTCTCTTGTTATTGTCCTTGTTGGCCGTGTCTGCGGACGCGCTTCGGCAATTCGAAGCCGATCTTGTCCCGGAGATGGACCGGAAGGCGGTTGCCGTCGGCCAGTCTCTGGAAAAACAAATCAGCCGCGGCCTGAACTACGGTATTCCCCTGGAAAAGATGCGCGGCACGGCGGAATTCCTTGAGGTCGCGCGAAAGAGCCATGTTGAGATCAAGTACGTGGCCATCACCGACAAATCCGGCAAGGTTCTGTTCAGTGTCGGCGACGCCCCCGCCGGCCTGGCCGGGCATCTGGGGAAAGTCGCGGGTGACGGGTTCCCGTCCGGCGATTCGCGGCGCGTCGATAAGTTGTTGTTGTCCGCCGTGCCGCTCAAGGCCGGGGATCAGATCGTCGGCGGCCTGCATGTCGGGGTCGACCAGAAGTTTGTTCAGAACAAACTCGAAGACATCATCTACGACGTCTTGATTGTCCTTCTGGTGTCATTGTTGATCACCTTCGAATTGCTGCTGTTCCTGATGACCGCCAATATATCGCGGCCCATGGAATCCGTGCATATGCTGATGAGCCGGGTCGAAGTCGGTGATTTCCGGCAAAATCTGGCGCACGATTCCCGTGACGAAGTGGGGCGTTTCATCACCACGCTTAACGGCCTGATCAACGAGGTCAACAGCCATTACCAACAGATGCAGGCGAAGGTTGCCGAGTTCTGGTCCATGAGCGGACCCGAAGCGACACAGCGCCGCAAGACCCTGGGCGCCCACATCAGCCAACTTCTGAACCGGGTTCATTTCGCCAAGGATGGCGTGCCGGACGTGGTCCGTGAAAAATCCCTGGTCGATGTGCGCACGCCGATGTTCATCTTCATTTTCGCCGAGGAACTGTCGCGCTCATTCTTCCCGCTGTATGTAAGCGAACTTTATGTTCCCGTCCCGGGCCTGTCCCAGGAGATGGTCATCGGCTTGCCGATTTCCCTGTTCATGCTGTTTGTCGCCATTGGCACGCCCTTCGCCGGCGTTTGGACGGACCGCTTTGGCAGCCGCCGTATTTTCCTGATCGGTGCCATCCTGGCCATCGCCGGGTTCTTGGGCACGGGTCTGGCGCCGAACCTATACCATCTGCTGGGCTGGCGTTGTATGACGGCGATATCCTATGCCCTGATCACCATGGCCTGCCAGGGCTACATCGTCGCCATGACGACATCGGAAAACCGCGCCCAGGGGATGGCCGTGTTTATCGGTGCGATCATGGTGGCGGCCATTTGCGGCACCTCGATCGGCGGCGTGCTGGCGGACCGCCTCGGGTTTAGCGTGACCTTCTTCCTGTCGGCGGCGTTGGCGCTGGTTTCGGCAATCTTCGTTCATAACACCTTTGCAAAGAAAACCACCGACCCATCGGACGAAAAACCGACCCTGAAACTTGCTCATTTCTTCGCCCTGTTTTCGAATGTCCGGTTTGCCGTCCTGATGCTGTTTGGCGCCATTCCCGCAAAGCTGATCTTAACGGGGTTCTTGTTTTACCTGACGCCGCTCTACATGAACGAGCTGGGTCACAGTCAGTCGGAAATCGGCCGCGGCATGATGATCTACTTCATCGCCATGGTCTTCGGCACACCCATATTTGCGCGCCTCGCCGACCGTTTGGGCCTGCAGCTGCTGCCCGTCATTGCCGGCGGTCTGCTGGCCGGCGGCGGCGCCATGGTATTATACCTGTGGAACGATACCATCGGCGTGGTGGTCGGCCTGGCGGGCCTTGGGGCCGGCCATGCCATGAGCACCGCACCCCTTATTTCCATGGTGCCGTCGGTCTGCGCCAAAGAGATTGAAACGATCGGTCAGACGACGGTGCTTGGCGTGTTCAGAATTCTTGAGCGTGTCGGCAGCGTGGCGGGGCCGTTTCTGACGGCCGCCCTGGTCGGGCTGTTCGGGTCGGCCCACGCCATTGCGGCGCTGGGCGCCATTGTTCTTTGCTCCACAGTATTGATGGCCCTGTTCTTTGCGGCCGCCGGCGTTAAGCCGCGGGGCCCTGCGGCGGAGGCAGCGTAATGTCGATACAGATATTGTCTCGTGTTTTCGTGTTCGCGTGCCTGGCCATCGGTGTCTTGGCGACGCCGGTGCGGGCCGATCATACCACGGCCACGGGGCCCCAGGATGCGGCCAAGCGGTTCAAGGTGTTCTTGGTGACGTGGCGTGGATGCGAAGACGCCTGCACCGGCTTCATCGAATACTTTAAAAGTCAAAATATTCCGGCCGATATCATTCACCGTGACGCGGGCCGCGATAAGAAGAAAATGCCCGGCTTTGTGACCGAAGCCAAGGCCATGAGCGTCGATCTGGTTGTTACCTGGGGGACCACCACGGCACTGAATGTCATCGGCACCTATAACGGCGCCGATCCGGCCAAGCATATTACCAAAATCCCGGCCATGTTCATGATCGTATCCCAGCCCATGGGCGTAAAGTTGGTCAAGGACCGGGGCCCGACAGGCCGCAATGTCACGGGTACGGAATATCTGGTGCCGCAGAAGACCCAACTTAAACTGGCGAGTTCCTATCTGCCTTTCAAGAAGCTGGCGGTGATCTACAATTCAGCGGAGAAGAACTCTACCCTGAGCGTCAAGATACTTCGCGAACTGGCGAAGGAGGATGGTTGGGAACTGTTGGAACGGCCGGTCCCGAAAGACGAAAACGGCAAGCCGCGCAAGGACGCCCTGCCGGACCTGGTGGCGGAACTGGCGGCGGAGAAACCCCAGTGGTTTTACCAGGGGCCCGATTCTTTTCTCAACATTAACCGCGATCTGTTCACCTCGGAGGCCGTGAAGCATGGTGTTCCCGTGTTTGCTGCCGGTGAAAATCCCGTGCGCACGTCGAACGCCCTGCTGGGTGTCGTGAACCGCTACTACAACATTGGCCAGTTTACCGGGGCGCGCGCCGAACAAGTGCTTTTGCACGGCAAAAAACCGGGTGAAATGCCGATCGAAAGCCCGTCCAGGTTCTCGATCATCATCAATATGAAGACGGCCAAAAGCCTAAGTTTCTATCCGCCCTTGAACCTGCTGAAATTTTCGGAAGTCATTACCGGAAAGAAATAAGGCGCCAAGGCGCTTTGTATGCCGTCCTGACGAACATTGACGCGACGCCGTGAGAAGGGTTTCATAGGCCATGGGCATTTCCGTTCGCCGGCAAATTGCAGCGCATCGCGGCTTTCCAACACGTTTGTTGGCCGTCGCGGCGGTGATGATGCTTGCCGCCTGCGCAGCGGTGAACACGGACACCGAATTGGTGGAAACCGTCAGAAAATCAGGTGCCTGCGTGATGTGCGATTTGCGCTATCAGTCCTACAAGGGCCGGCAACTGGACGGCATCGATTTACGCGGCGCCTATTTGTTCAACACCAATATGGAACGGACCTCCATGATCGGCGCCAACTTGGAAAGTGCGGTCATGATCCTCACCGACCTGGAACGCTCGGACCTGACGGACGCCAATCTTTCCAAGGCGAACCTGCAGCGCGCGATCCTTTTCGGCGCCACACTTCGCGGCGCCGACATGACGGTCGCCAACCTCGAAGGGGCGAATTTGGAAGCGGCGGAACTGACCTTTGCGAATTTAACCACGGCGAACCTGTCGGGCGCCATTCTGACGGACGTCTTTGCCAACAGCGCGGAAATGCCAAGCGCCGAATTAAAAAATGCGAAAATGGACAATGCCAATCTGCGGGCCGCGAATATGCAAGGCGCGAACTTAGGCGGTGCGGATTTAAGGGGCGCAAACCTGACCCTTGCCAATTTGGGAAGCGCCAATTTGAAGGGCGCCGATTTGTCCGGGGCGATCCTGAATTATACCAATTTACGGGGCGCCGATCTTACCGGCGCCAACTTGCAGGGCGCCTCCATTACCGGCGCCAACCTGAAGCAAGCCTTGTTCGTCAAAGCGGATATGACGGGCGCCGCCATCAGCAGTGTCGTCAAGGCGGGGACGGATTTCTGCGGCGCCAAAATGCCCGATGGGCTGCCCGGTGAATGCAAGAAATAGCGCCCGGCTGACTGAGTTCGTCAATAGATCGTTCGAAAAGTCAGATTGATCCGCGGGCCGACGGCGCGGGCCGTCTTCGGGACGGCATGTTGCCAATAATTCTGGGTGGCGCCGCGCGTCACCAGCAGGCTGTCATCGGGCAACGGCACCGTCACCTTTTGGCATTTGTCGTCGCGGCGGCGGAACGCCATCCGCCGGGCCTCGCCAAAGCTGAGCGACGCGATCACCGGTGCCGGTCCAAGCGCCGGCTCGTCGTCGCTGTGCCAACCCATGCTGTCGCGGCCATCGCGGTAGAGGTTGATCAAAACGCCGTTGAACGTTGCACCGCTACGGTCTTCAACGCGGGCTTTGATGTCGAGGAGGGGTTGCGGGAATGGTTGCGCCGGCCAGGTCAAATTGGAATACGTGTAGGGGCGCTCACCGTACCAAGCGGTCAGGCGCGGCGACGTGATATGTTTGCCGAACAATTTGATTTGGGCCTGACGCCATTCGCAAGCCTGATGCAGGTATTGGAACAAGTCGTTCGCCTGGCGCGTTCCGAAAATGCGCTGGCCAAATATGGCATCACCATCGGCGAGCCCGACCCGCTGGAAGTCCAGGGCGCTCTCAGTGGACTTGTGGTGCATGGTAGTACGCCGCGCGGTCCCCTGATTGGATAAGGACCTCCGCCAGCTGGCCGGCGCGAAGCACGTGCAGCGGCACATCCGTTCCGGCTTGGCCTAATCCCCACATGGCCCGGAACAGTTCCGGCAACGTCGACACCGGCTGTTTGTCAACGCCGACGATCAAGTCGCCGGGCTGCAGCCCGGCCGTATCGGCGGGGCCGTCGTCCCAAAGACCGACGACAACGATGCGGCCATCGGATTCGGCGGTCAAGGCGCCGATCCATGGCCGCGGCGCCTGTTGCGGCCGGCCGAAACGCTGCATGTCGCTTAGAATGGGCGGCAATAGATCAATGGGGACGATCATATTGCCATCGTAGGCCTGACCGCCTTCGGCGTTTTGCTGCACATACAGCGATCCAATGCC
This sequence comes from uncultured Magnetovibrio sp., assembly GCA_964595005.1. Lineage (GTDB taxonomy): Bacteria > Pseudomonadota > Alphaproteobacteria > Rhodospirillales > Casp-alpha2 > UBA3470. The sequence goes on along the minus strand of CAZQPC010000151.1, from coordinate 2,853 downwards.
GCACAGCGTGCCGCCCGGTCCGATGAGCGCGCCGCCGCCCCAGAACGGATGCGCCGGCGCCGTGAAAATCGCCTCGTCGAGCAGATACTCCCAGTAGCCGGCGAACTCCCGCTTTTCCTCGATGCGCGTGGCGATGGCGCCCTGGCGGCCGCCGTGGCCGGCGAACACCACGTCATCGCCGACGGAAAGGTGGCGCGTCGTCCCCATTGGTATTGCCGGAACCGCCAGGCGACCGAGGGCCTGGACCAGGCCAAATCCCGTTTCGTGATCATAGCCGGCCACATGGCCGGGCACGGCAGCGCCGGTATGGTCGACCAGCCATATGGTCTCGGCTTCGACGATCAAGTACCCGATGGTCAAAATCAGACCGGCGTCGTCGATAACAACCCCGTGGCCAGCGCGTTCCATACCCAATACGCCGGCCGTATAGGCCTTTTCCGGAACCCGGCTCTGCAAGGAGACAACCGATTTCAAGGCGTCGTCGAGATCAAAACCATAGGCCGCCGGATCAGGGTTGAGGGCGGTGTCGATGGCGGGCGAATTAAAATCGGGCATTGTCATATCCGTGATGCGAGGTCTCGGCGTTCCGAAACTTATCTTGAAACCATATTGTGACGATTGTCACTGACGAAAAATGGTTATGTCGTCCATTATAAGGATATTGTTGCGATCCGTTAACCCGAGAACAGGAGTTGACGCCATGTTTGATCATCTGGAGTCCCGTGACGGGGACATTCCGGCCAGAAGGCCCTTTGTCGCAAACCGCCGTTCCGGCCTCCGGCGGCGGCAAATACCCGACGTACAATCGGCGCTGCAACGGCGCGCTCAGTTCGAACGGCGCCTTGATTCCGACTGGCGGTTTTCGATCATCCGCCAATGGATGGCGCGGATTTTGTTGGCGGCCATTCCCGGTTAGCGCCGGGTGCGCGCCGTCAACGCGTCGACGGCGGACGTGACCGGTGTCCGCCAATCGCCGGACGCCTTTTGACGGAACAGTCTGAGAGACCGGTACCAGGGCGTCTCGGCGCCCTCAAGGGCCCAACGCCAATCGGGGACATGGGGCAGCAATACCCATGCCGGCCGGCCCATGGCGCCGGCCAGATGAGCAACGGCCGTATCGACCGTAATCAGCAGATCCAACCCGGCAACTTGGGCGGCCGTGTCAAAAAAATCCTGAAGGCCATCCGTGAGATCCGTGATCGAACTTGCCGGAGACAGGTCCGCCAGCTGTTCGCGGGCCGGGCCCATTTGAAGGCTGAAGAACCGTACCGCCGGCACCGCCAACAGGGCCGTCAATTGTCTCAGCGGCACCGACCGGTTGGCGTCATTGCCGTGGCTCGGACTGCCGGACCAAACCAGGCCGACCCGAAGCGGCTGGGATGGGGGACGCCGGCTGGCGGGCGCGGCCAGGTATCCGCCGGGCGACGGCATGGTGGCGGGTTCGGTTTGACAGAGCGCCGCCAGACTGAGAAGCGGCAGATAGAAATCAGCTTTCGGGGCCGGCTCATCAAGGCCGCAAACGGTATCGACGCCGGGTGCTGTTTTGAGAAGGCGGTGTAATTCGGGCCGGCAACGCAGCAGAACGCGCCCGCCTTTGTCGTGGATGTGCGGGGCATAGCGGACAAACTGAATGGTGTCGCCGAACCCCTGTTCACCGGCCAACAAAACGGTGCGGCCGGCCAAAGGCTCTCCCTGCCACCGGGGCAAGCCCTCGGGAACGCCTAAGGGCGCCCCGCCGGCGCCGAACCACCGCCATTCGAAATCTTCCCACGCGGCCGGCATGTCGCCCATCAGCAATCTCAGGGCACCCCGGTTATAGCGCGCTTCAGCGTGATCCGGCGCGGCGCCGATGGCCGCGTCGAAAGCCGACCGGGCCGGGCCGAACCGGGCCATCTGTTTGTACACGATGCCTTGCAAATTCAACGTATCGGCATCCGTTGGGTTGCGGGCAAGGGCTTCGTCAATCAGCTGAGCCGCCGTTTCCAGGTCGTGAATATCCAAGGCCAGCGCGGCCAGCGCCGACCAGGGCCGCGGATCTGTGGTCATGGCCTGGGCGGCCAGCTGCAATTCGCGAACGGCGTCGTCACGGCGGCCCAAGGTGCGCAAAACAATGCCCAAGGCATAGCGGACTTCATGGGCCCCGGGGGCCTCGGGGGCCAAGGTGACGGCACGAAAGTAGTGATCAGCGGCGGCGCTCAGATCGCCCGTGAGCCGCAACAAATTGCCGAAGTTGGCATGCAGTTCCGGGGAATCGGGGTGGCCTTGAAGGCCGCGCCGGTAGCACGCCCGGGCCTCATCGAATTGCCCCAGATCGGCAAGCGCGGCGGCCAGATTATTGCGCGCCGGGAGATGGTCCGGATTTTCACCGAGCACCTCACCATAGGCGGCGGCGGCCTGGCGCAGGTCTCCGGCCCGATGGCTGGCAACGCCTTCTTCGTAGCGCCGGCTCAAGGGGTCAGGCGGGGTCACCGTGGCGGTTCCTTGCTCATCAATGCCAGCCTAGCTTGCGCCTTGGACATACAGAAGGCAAAATCGCGGCGCCGAATGACAGTGAATGTTTTATGAGCGGATATTTCATCGGCCAGGCGGCAGTACGCATCGGGCATGGCGGCAGCAAGCCGAATTTCCATGACCCACCGGGATAAAAGCAAGAAGGAAGTTGCTCCATGACTCACGGAATGGTATCGGCGCCCCAACCGGAAGCCGTCGAGGCCGGCGTGCTGGCCCTCAAGGCGGGTGGCAATGCCGTTGACGCGGCCATCGCCTGCGCCCTGGTGCAGACCGCCGTGGATCCGCAAATGTGCGGCATTGCCGGATTCGGGTCCATGCATCTGTATCTGGCGGAACGCGGCG
>CAZQPC010000150.1:0-11735 GCA_964595005.1 uncultured Magnetovibrio sp. | reverse complement strand
CTCGAAACGGGCGCCGGCGAAGGTGATTTCGCCGGCGTCGTCGTCGATCAGACAGAGCCCGCACTCCAAGCCGTCGTCGGACTCTCCATCTCCCTTATCCTGACTGAGCACGGTCTTGACCAGTTGGTTGACCCGCTGCAACACGGCCGCCGGATCACCGCCGGGAACCTCAATAAGGGCTTGGTCGAGGGCACCGGTGGCGATCATGGTCATAAAGGCACCGGGGACGCCGTGGCCGGTGCAGTCGACGAGCATCAGCAGGTGGCGGCCCCGGCAGGAGCGATACTGGTAGATGTCACCCCCGACCAGGTCCTTGGGCTCCCAAATGACCGCATGGTCGGCGAAGACGTCTTCCAGAATCTTCGGGTCGGGCAGCACCGAGCGCTGGATGCGACTGGCGTATTGGATACTCTCGTGAATGAGCGTCATGGCGTCGGCAATGATCTTCTCGGCGTTTTTGCGTTCAGTGATGTCGGTGACCACGGTGACCACATGACCTCCTGGGGCCGGGTTTCGGGTCACTTGCGCGAAACGGCCGTCCGGGGTGCGATCCTCGAAACTGACCGTTTCGGTCTTGCCGTACGACTGCAATCTTTCTTTCAGGATTTCTTCCGGTTCGCCCTTGCCGACCAGGATTCCCTGTTCCATCTCGTAGTGCAGCACATCTTTCATGGAAGCGCCTTCAACCATCAGGCCGTCCGGATGGCCGTACAGTTCCGCGTACTGTTCGTTGACGAGCACAAGGTCGAGGTTTTCATCGACGACGAACATGGCACCAGGCATATTGTCCATGGCGACCCGTAGCTGGGCCTGTTTTCTAGCCAGCTCTGCTTCTGCTTCTTTGCGTTCGGTGATGTAAGTCGTGATATCGCCAGTCAATTCCTTGAATGCACGGGACATGTCGCCAATCTCGTCGCCGCGGTCGAGGTCACGAAGATTGGCGGTTTGACGGGTTTCGCCGAACTGGACGAAGGCGTCACGGATCGCCGCGAGTGGTCGCGTGATGGATAGCGACACCAGGAGCCCTCCTGCCGCCACCACCAAGGTCAACAGAATACTGATGATCACCAACGTGTTCCGCATGTTTTGGACAGGCGCCAAGATTTCGGCCATGTCCTTTTCGGCCAGGATGGCCCATCGGGTGCCACGGAAATTATAAGGCTGATAGGCGGAAAGCACCGGCATGCCCCGGTAGTCGTCAACCACCGCGACACCCGTTTCGGCCGCCAGCGCAGCATCGACCGTGGCGCCGGTGACTCGCTGATTAAGGATTGTGGATTTCTCCGAGAATCGCGAGTCCGAGCGCATCAGCCGGTCGGGACCAACTAGATAGGTCTCGCCGGTTTCACCCATCCCCGCCGTTACCTGCATGACCTCACTGATCCGATCGATGGGCATCTGCAGGACAAGGACGCCGATGGGCCGGTCCAGGTGAACGATCTTCCGGGCGATGAACGCTGCCGGCGCGCCGTTACTAGGCTCATAGGCGGTGAAATCGACGAACACATGACCGCTATCATCAAACCCATCGATTGTATGGCGGAAAACTTTCGCCAGGCCCGTGTCCCGCCAAGTGCCGGTGAGAATGTTCGAAGCGAAGTCTGGTTCCTTGAAGACCGTGTAGACAACATCGCCGCGAGGTGTAATCAGGAACAGGTCATAGTAGCCCCTGAGTTTCAGTGCCAGATTGAACCACGGGTGATAGTCAAGATGCACGCCGAAGTACGTGTCGATACTCGGCATCGCCGCCTTGCGCAATTTGTCGCGACTGCCCTTCGTCCGATCCGGCGTGTAGATTTGTCGCATCAGCTTTTCGATGGACCAACGGTTAGCCTGATCGAAGCCGCCGAAAACTCGAGTGAAATCGCCTAGCGCGTCGATCACCTGGGGGCTTGACGCTAACAGTTCGAGGTCTTCTTCGATGGATTTGAAATACTGATCGATGGCGGCGTGGCGGGAGCCGCGCAGGGCCACCAGCTCCGATGCCGCGGCCGCCTGCAGTTCCTTCGCCGCCGTGAAATAGGCGAACCAGCCGACGGCTGCCGCCGTGACGATGGTCGCGCCGACCACTAGAGCCGGCAACCTAATGGCGATTCTCATGCCTCACTCCCGCCGGAGAGTCCCTAGGATTGTCTCGCAACTCCCGATCCACTGATCAGAGATTTGCCACACCAACTTCAATTTCATCGTGATCATAGCCAAAATTCACGACTGTTGGAATGGCGTCTACATCGCTGGCATCCAACGGTTCGAAATTGGTGATCTGACCACGGTCGAAAGCCGGTTCGGCCAGTTTCTCCGACATCCAGATACAGCCCTTCCGTTCCACCATCTATTTTGCCTCGCCGCAGATTTACTCGGTCGACGTCGGAACCTGTCCGCCATGCCGATGTAGACAGTTCGCTTACGCTTCCTGTATTGTCAGTGTCGGCAGCCGATCAATTTGGGACCTCGAAGGCCAGCCCATGACCGATGAAACCGCCCCCGATTTCGGTGCGATCTCGTTTCTTGTCATTGAGGATGACGCATTTGCCCAGGCTCTGGCCGTCGATCTGCTTGGCCAGATGGGCGCCAAGAAAGTGGATGTCGCGAAGAATGGCCTGGACGCGCTCGGCCATCTCCTGCCCGCCAAGCCGCCGAAGGACGTGCTTTTGGTCGATCTCGGCATGCCGGATATGGGCGGCGCGGAATTAATGCGTCACCTGGCCAGGCGCAAATATGCAGGCGCCATCGTCCTGGTCAGCGGTGCCGATGAAGACACCCTCACCATCGCCCAGGAACTGGCCAAGTTACGCGGTCTCAATATCCTCGGTTACATCACCAAGCCGATCACCAAAGAGGCCCTTGTTGACGCCTTAAGTCGGCGGCATTCTGATAGCAAGTAGGCTTAGATTTTCTAACACCGATATACCTGACTTCCGCTTTGTGTTTGGAAAGCAGAACTTCTCAGCGACTTACACATTCTTCCGCTAAACCCGGACGAACTCACGAAGGCCAAATTTCGACCGCTCCTGAAGGTATAGCCGTCATATCGCGAGATATGGTCCGCTGCAGTTCCCTGAGCGGAAGGTTTTGAGGCGAAAATTATTGACCGGAAATGACATGGAGCGGACCAACGCGTTTCTGTCATTCCACGTTTGCAGGGCGATTAGTTGATATCCCCTCATCCCGACCTTCTCCCAATGGAGAAGGAGTCATGTGCCGTCGCCGTCCGTCACCCCCTCTCCCATGGGAGAGGGAGGGGCCCGCGTAGCGGGAAGGTGAGGGGATCAATGAAATTCGATGCTCGCCTGGCTCATGGTAATGTTGGAGAGGCGTCCTCCCCTCCTGGCTCGTCGCCAGCCTCGTTCCCGCCCCCGAAATTGGCCTCTTGCCGCTCCGCAAATCGCCGTCAGGACCCGTCACGCCCGACCCGGCCCGAATGCTCAGGACACGCGGATGCCGGCATGACCTTGAGGCGGTCCTCATAAAAAGAAAAAAATCTTAAATAGACTTGAAATTCTTATTTTATCACCCTATCTCCCCCTCATGCGGATGCGAAAGAAAACAGACGATGGAACCATTGCCCTCGGTACGACGCGGCACGGCATGGCGCGGCGCGTCCCGCAGGGCCGTCGTGGCGGGGCCGGGCGGTCAGCCGAAAATGCGAACTTTTGCAACCGGATGCGTACCCACGCGGCGGCATGCGGACCGGCGATCGCAAAAGGGGACAAGTCAAGGCCTTGGAATCCCAGGAAGTTTTTCCAAAATGTCCACCGTTGTCCACCAATGCCTACCGATCGACGGAAAATCGGTGGCCGGCCGGGCGTTCCGGGACGGTCGTCCGTCTATTTCAGCCCGTGAATAACGCCACACCGGCCAGTCATTTGGTGAATGGCCGCATCGAAATTATTGATTTCCTCGATGCCGCCCGGCGTGGTTTAGTCACGACATCGTAACGGGGAGGAAACCGCCGATCATGGAGTGGTGGAAAGATATCTATGCGGCCATGAAAGAGGCCGAAATTCAGCAAGTGGCCTACGTGCCGGACGCCGGCCATGCCAAGCTGATCGATGCCTGCATCGCCGACAACGACATGCGCGCCGTGCCCCTGACGACGGAAGAAGAAGGCATCGCCATGCTGGGCGGCGCCTGGCTGGGCGGTCAGCGGGGTGTGTTGCTGATGCAGTCATCGGGTGTCGGCAACTGCATTAACATGGTCGGGCTGATGAAGACCTGCCGCTTTCCGCTGGCAACGTTTATCACCATGCGCGGACAGTGGCATGAGTTCAATCCCTGGCAGATGTCCATGGGCGCCGGCACCCAGTCGGTACTCGAGGCCATGGACGTGGACGTCGCGTCCGTCGAGGACCCGGCCGAGGTGGGCGCGCAGTCTGCGGCGTTGCTGCATCGTGCCTTCGTCGGCATGCAGGCCGGCGCGCTGTTGTTGCATCAGCGGCTTATGCCCGTGAAGACGTTTAAGGAGTAGGGCGATGACGGACCTGACACGCGCCGAGAACTTCGATCTCCGCCGCCGTGAAGTGGCCCAGCAGATCGCCGATGCCGGCGGTGATGACCTGTTGGTGGTCACGGGCCTGGGCTCCACCAACTGGGATTTCACCGCCGCCGGCGACCGGGACCTGATCTTTCCGCTGTGGGGTGTCATGGGCGGTGCCGTGCCGATGGCCTTGGGCCTGGCCATGGCGCAACCGGACAAACGCGTATTTGTCGCCACGGGTGACGCGGAAATGCTGATGGGACTGGGCAGCCTGGCCACCGTCGCGATCCAGGCACCGGCCAATCTGTCCATCGCCGTGTTCGACAACGAACGCTACGGCGAAACGGGCATGCAGGCGACGGCCACGGCGCACACCGCCGACATCGCCGGCATCGCCGCGGCCTCCGGAATTACCGTCACAGGCGTTGTTCGCGATCAAGGCGAGTTGGACGCGGCGATCCCGGTTATGCTGGAAGGCAATGGGCCTTCCGTCCACGTTATCAAGGTACGCGCCGAGCCGCTGCCCTTCGTGTTGCCGCCGAAGGATGGCGCCTATTTGAAGGATCGCTTCCGCAAAGCCTTGCTCGGTGAGGCCGGCATCGTTTAATTTTCTGCTCCACGAATTCCCAAGGAGGCAATCATGGCTGATCTTGAAAAGCTGCAAATGTACATCGGTGGTCGGCGCTGCGACGCGGCCAGCGGCGAAACGTTTGAGACCCTGTACCCGTTCACGGGTAAAGCCTGGGCGACCGTGCCCCGGGGCGGCGCCGATGACGTCAACCGCGCCGTCGAAGCGGCGAAGAAGGCGTTCACGTCAGGCGATTGGCCGGCCATGACGGCGACCCAGCGCGGCCATCTGCTGCGCAAGTTGGGCGACGTGTTGACCGAGAACGCCGAACGTCTGGGCAATCTGGAGGTCCAGGACAACGGCAAGCTGATCGCCGAAATGGGCCTGCAGACCCAGTACGCGGCCCAGTGGTACTATTACTTCGGCGGCCTGGCCGACAAGATTGAAGGTGCTGTCCTGCCCATCGACAAGCCCGATACCTTCACCTACACGCGCAGTGAACCCTTGGGCGTCGTCGGCATGATCACGCCCTGGAACTCTCCGATTCTGCTGCTCACCTGGAAACTGGCGGCGGCCTTGGCGGCCGGCAATACGGTGGTGGTCAAGCCGTCTGAATTCACCTCCGCCTCGACGCTCGCTTTTGCTGATCTGGTCAAGGAAGCGGGTTTTCCCGACGGCGTTTTCAACGTCGTCACCGGCTTCGGCGCGGAAGCCGGCGAGGCCCTGGTCACCCACCCGGACGTGGCGAAAATCGCTTTTACCGGTGGCTCGAAGAGCGGCACGCACGTCTACCAGCAAGCGGCTGCAGGCCTGAAAAAGGTCAGTTTGGAGTTGGGCGGCAAGTCACCGAATATCGTCTTCGGCGATTGCAATATGGAGAACGCCGTGAAGGGCGCCATCTCGGGCATCTTCGCGGCGACGGGCCAAACCTGCATCGCCGGTTCGCGGCTGTTGGTGCAGGAGTCCATCCACGATGAGTTCGTCGACAAGTTGGTGAGCTTCGCGAAGACCGCGCAGATGGGCGACCCCATGTCCATGGATACGCAGGTCGGCCCGGTGACCACCTTGCCCCAATATGAGAAAATCCTGAGTTATATGGATGTGGCCAAGGAAGATGGCGCCGAGTGCGTGATGGGCGGCACCAAGGCGGAACGGCCCGAATGCGGCGACGGCTGGTTCGTGGAACCCACGGTCTACACCGGCGTCAACAACCGGATGCGGATCGCCCAGGAAGAGGTGTTCGGTCCCGTGCTTTCGGTCATCCCCTTCAAGGATGACGAAGAAGCCATCGAAATTGCCAACGATGTGCAGTTCGGCCTGGCGGCCGGGGTCTGGACCTCGGACATTCGCCGCGCCATTGAAGTGCCGAAGCGCATTCAGGCGGGGACGGTGTGGGTCAACACCTACCGGGCCGTCAGCTTCGTGGCGCCCTTCGGCGGCTACAAGAAATCCGGTCTCGGCCGGGAAAGCGGCCAGGCGGCGATCGATGAGTGGATGCAGACGAAAACGGTCTGGATTTCGACATCCACAGAGACGCCGAACCCGTTCGTGCTGCGCTAGAGGTTGCGGCTCACACCCTGTCATCCCTGCTTTCACGGGAATGACAGGGAATGACGGCTTGGCTCAATCGCGCCCGTAGAGCGTTGTCCGGTTGCCGTAGTAGTTTTCCCAAGGAAACCAGTACGACACGGCACCTGGGGCGCGCCGCAACGTGGCGCTGTTCGGTCCGGCCAGGAAATCCTCGGTAATTTTCCACACACCACCCGGTCCGTTCAGGGTTGACGCGTCGGCTCCAGGCTGGAACTCCTGGTCCTGGCGGTAATAGGCCCGTACCGTTCGCGACGCTTCGTCACCGATCAGCACCACGTTCTTCAGGCCGACCGCATCATTGATGACCTTGCCGCCGGCGAAAGCCTTCAAGGGCCAAGCCCTGGCACCGCCGGCGCCGCGCATGCCAAAAATGTAGTCTTTGCGTTTGACCGTCTTCTCATCCTTGACCAGGGCTGGAAACATCAGGTCCGGGCTGGCGAAGTAATCGTTGTAGACGGCGCCGGATTCGTAATCCCTGTAGTGCCCCGTATCCAGGCTCAGCACCTTGGTCTTGGGATGGCGCGCCGTCCATTTGGCCCAGGTGGTGATGGTCACGGGCCGGACTTTCAAGGCGATACCGCTGTCCACCAGGGGGCCGGCGACGGGTTGGCCGGTGAACTGGTTCCACAGGCTCAAGGTCGTGCGGTCGAACATCAGCTTGTTGGAGCGAAACAAGAACCCCGACGATCCAAAGACCAGCGGCTTTTCAAACTGCGACACCTTGGTCTCATAAAGAATACCCGAACCGCACAGCGTGCAGTAGGCAAGCGCCACCGGGACACCGCCGATAACCTCGTTGAACATTTCGTGCCAGCCCAAAATACGCAGGGGATAGGCCCGCACGTCACCATTGATGGCGACCCCAAAGACTTCGTCCGTACCGACCATGTAGTCGGCGGCGCCGGCATTGATGAGCTTCGGGTTGTCCAGCGACGGAATGCCGTCGACGCTGACGCCGCCCCAGGTGACCTCTTCGAGACGGATTTTCATTTTATCGGGGTCGCTTCGTGATCCGCCCAGGAACTTCAGGAATTTCGGGTCCATGCGGGCGAACATGAACAGCTTGATGACCCGGTAAGTGGCGTGCGGCTTAATTTCCGGATGGGCTTCCAGCCAGTTGGCGGCTTCGTGCCAATTTGCCGCCTTATGGCCGGTCAATTTTTCGATCAGATCGGCATAGATGACGCGGGTCGCTTCCGCATAGCGCATGGCCAGCACGGCCACGGCGACGACGTCCGTCTTGCCGCGCGCCGCCAACCGCGCCGCCGCTTTTTCCTTGTCGTCGCGGGTCCCGAACATCAAGGTCCAGTTGTCGTGGATGACCTGCGCGGTGTCCGGCGAGGTGTCCGGAGCGGCGCTGGCACCGACGGGCGCGGTGATCGAGAGACAGAGCACGACGGCGGCGGCGCGAAACAAATGCATGGCAATTTCCTTCGGTTTAAATTTGGCCGGGATCATGACTTGCGCTTTGTCGTGACGCTACAAACGACTGAACACGTTTGCTTGAGAATAGCACGATCAAAGGCGTTGTATTATAAATAACAATTTATAAATGTAATAAAAATTAATATACAAAAATATTAAGTAAGATAAAAATTGACAACACTAGAATAGCGTTGTTTATGGGTTGAAGAATTTTCACCCATAAGGATGCAACACCATGTCTGCCATTTCCGCCAACGAATTCCGATTGCTCGAACAATTGCAGGTACAGCTTCAAGGTGCCTCTGCCGAAGACATTGTGCGGGCCATGGTCTGTGACATGTTCCCCGGGCGCATCGCCGCAGTTTCCGCGTTCGGACCGGAATCCGCGGTGCTGCTGCATATGATTGCGCTGGCTGACCGCTCAACGCCGGTGGTGTTCCTGGATACCGGCAAGCACTTTCCCGAGACCTTGGCATATCGTGATCTCTTGGTCGATCGGTTGAAACTGACGGACGTGCGGTCCATCGGGCCCGATGCGGCGGCGTTGAACCACCGGGACCCAACCGGCGATTTATGGCAATCGGATCCGGATGCCTGCTGCCATCTGCGCAAGATCGTGCCGCTGCAAGGCGCCCTGCAGGATTTCGACGCCTGGTTTACGGGGCGCAAATCCTATCAGACCAATGACCGTGCGGAATTGCCGTTCTTCGAGGTCAGCGAGGGCCGGGTCAAGGTCAATCCGCTGGCCCGCTGGGACCGTGCCATGGTGGATGCCTATCTAGCGGACCGCAGCCTGCCGCGCCATCCCTTGGAAGATCAAGGCTATCTGTCCGTCGGCTGCCAGCCGTGCACGACCCCCGTCGCCGGCGGCGAGGGCCAGCGCGCCGGCCGTTGGCGCGGCGCCAAAAAGGACGAATGCGGAATCCATCTGCCGCGCACCGCCAGCGAAACCTTCCGCGCCTTTCGCGAGATGGAAAATGCCGATAGGGAAATCGCCAAGCCGGTAAAGCGCGAGGCGTCGACGAATGTCTTCGCCGTCGATCACGCGGTGACGGCGGATGAGCGCCGCGACGTCAACGGCCACCGCGGCGGTGTTCTCTGGCTGACCGGCTTGTCCGGCGCCGGCAAGTCGACCGTCGCCATGGCTTTGGAACGCCGGCTTTTCGATCAGGGCTGGCAGGTCTTCACCCTGGACGGCGACAACCTGCGGCACGGCCTGAACGGCGATCTTGGCTTCAGCCCCGCCGACCGCGACGAAAACATCCGCCGCTCCGCCGAGACGGCGCGTCTTTTGGCGGAAACCGGCGTCCTGGTCATCGCGACGTTCATTTCACCGCTGCGTCAGCACCGGAAGACGGCCCGCGATATCGTCGGCTGGGACTTTCATGAAGTCTTTATCGATGCGGATCTGGGCACCTGTGAGGCCCGCGACACGAAAGGCCTGTATGCCAAGGCCCGGTCCGGGGAGATACCGGAATTCACCGGCGTCTCGGCGCCTTATGAAGCGCCGGCGCGGCCGGAAATCCACCTCGATACCGCGACCCGCGACGTCGGCGCGTGTGTCGATGACCTGGCGGCTTTCGTTGCCCGCATGCTGTTGCATGGGACGCCGGCACCGCGCCACGGCGCCGGGTCCTACTCGGCGGCGGCCGACGTGAGCGAGATCTCCGGCGCCGCGTAGTCGCGGTCGTGCTTGAGGGCGGGGATGCGGCCGCGGGCCTTGGCGACCAAGGCCAGGTCGATCTCTGCCGTCACGATGCCTTCGTCCTCACCGCCGTCGGCCAGCACATTGCCCCAGGGATCGATGATCAGGGAATGGCCGAAGGTGGCACCGATACCGTGCACGCCCGATTGGCAAGGCGCAATGACGAAACTGGCCGCTTCGATGGCCCGGGCCCTGAGCAACACGTGCCAATGGGCCTCGCCGGTCCTCTTGGTGAAGGCGGCGGGCACCGTCAGGATGCCGGCACCGGCCTTGGCCAGATCGCGGTAGAGGTGCGGGAAGCGGACGTCGTAGCACACCGTCATGCCGACCAGGCCCCAGGGGGTCGGCGCGATTGTGGCTTCCGTGCCCGGCTGGAACTGGTTCGATTCCCGATAGACCTCTTTCTTGTCCAGATCAATGTCGAACAGATGGATTTTGTTATAGCGCGCGACGATGTTGCCGGCGGCATCGATGAGGAATGAGCGGTTGAACAGCCGGTCGTCGTCGCCGTCGCCACGGATCGCCAGCGACCCCAGCAGAAGCCACTTGCCCAAGTCAGATGCCAGGGCCTGAAACCGGGGCAGGGCGGGATGCTCCGCTTCCCTATGCGGATTGGTTTCCAGACCGGCAATTTGCGCGTCGTAGCAGCTGAAGAATTCGGGCGTGCAAATCAGATCGGCGCCCCGGCCGGCGGCCTCGCGGATCAGTTCCTCGGCGCGCGCCGTGGTTTCATCGGCGTCGATGCCGGCGCAATTCTGGACACAGGCGGCGGTGAAGGTCTCGGTCATGGGATGTCTCCTTGTCGGCGGCACTATATCGCGCCCGCCCTGAAATCGCGAGGACTTGTATGGGCGCGGGCGGCCTCCTAACCTCAAGCCATGGTTGGTGATAAAACCTGCGACATGGTGATCCGCGGCGCCACCGTCTATGACGGGTCGGGCGGTGCGGGTTATACCGGTGACGTCGCGCTGAAAGACGGGCGCATCGCCGCCGCCGGGGTCATCGGTGCGTGGGCCGCCCGGGAAACCGTGAACGCCGCCGGCAAGGCCCTGGCGCCGGGCTTCATCGATACCCACACCCACGACGACATGGCGCTGCTGCGCCAGCCGGCGCACCCCTCCAAGGTGACCCAGGGCGTGACCACGGTGGTGATCGGCAACTGCGGCGTCAGCCCGGCGCCGCTGGGGCCGCGCGATGATCTGGTCGAGCCGCCGTTTATCTTTCTCGGCCGCGGTGACGGCCGGCGGTTTGAGACCTACGGGGCCTATGCCGAGACCCTGGAACAGGCGGCACCGGATGTCCACGTGGTCAAACTGGTCGGCCACGGCAACCTCCGCGCCGCCGCCATGGACGATCCTCACGGCCAGCCGTCGGACAGCGAAATGGCGGCCATGAAGGGGCATCTGAATGAGGCCATGGATGCGGGATGCGTGGGTTTTTCCGTCTGTCTTGCCTATCCCACGGGGGCCGCGGCACCGACGGAAGAACTTATCGAACTGGCCCGGGTGGCCGCCGCGAAAGGCGGCCTCTACGCCACTCACATGCGCAACGAATCCGACGGCGTCGTGCAGTCCGTCGAAGAAAGCCTGCGCATCGGCCGTGACGGCGCGCTCCCCATCGTCATCTCGCATCACAAGTGCGGCGGCAAGGGCAACTGGGGCAAATCGAAGCAAACCCTGGCGCTGATCGACGCGGCCATCGCCGACGGCCAGGCCGTGCATCTGGATGCCTATCCCTACACCGCCAGTTCCACCGGCCTGATGGCCGGTTTCGCCAAGATCGCCGCGCGGGTTCTGGTCACCGAAGCCGACGGCGCCCCCGATCAGGCCGGCCGTTACCTGGATGACATCATCGCCGATTGGGGCTGCGACCTGGACGCCGCCGTGGACCGCCTCAACCCGGCCAAGGCCGTCTACTTCCAGATGTCCGACGAGGACCTGGAGCGCATCCTGGCGCATCCGCGCTGCATG
>CAZQPC010000149.1:0-11753 GCA_964595005.1 uncultured Magnetovibrio sp. | reverse complement strand
CGATCCTGACTTGGTTGAAGCGTGTATTCAGGGGTATCTGGCCGCTGGGGTCGACTATGTCTCGAATGTCCTTGAGCGCACCTATCCCCGCGGCATGGACACCCAGGTGTTTGCGACAAACGTTCTGGCCGATGTGGCGGCGCGTACGGATGACCCCGAAGACCACGAACACGTCAGCATCTACATCTATCGCCACCCGGAAATCTACAGCCTGAAGAACATGCCGGGCCCGCCGACGCTGAGCGGTCCGGACCTGGGCCTGACCCTGGATACGCCCGAGGACCTGGAGTTGATCCGGCAAATCTTCGAGATGCTTTATCCGGACAATCCGACCTTCGGCCTGGCTGATATCCTGGCGCTGTTGAAGGACAATCCGGCATTGGCAGATCTGAATGCCCACGTGAGACGGAAACATGGCTGAGACGGGATCGCCCTTGTCCGTCCTGATCGTCGGCTGCGGCGATATTGCCGGCGGTTATGATGAGGCCGGCGATGACAAGGCCGTGCGAACCCACGCCGGCGCCTATGGCCGCGATGACCGGTTCCATGTCGCCGCCTGTATTGATCCCGACGCCACCCGGCGCGCGCAGTTTATGGCGTACTGGGGCGTTGATGAGGGCTTCCCCGATCTGGCGGCCTGCCGGGCCGGCGGCGGCGCCTATGACGTGGCCAGCGTTTGTGTGCCGACTGCCCATCACGGTGATGCGCTTGAAGGTTTTTTGGAGATGCCGCTGAAGGCGGTTCTGGCCGAAAAGCCCCTGACCGGCGACGCCGCACGGTCACGGCGGATTGTTGAGGCCTATGCGGAAGCGGCCCGGCCCTTGGCCGTCAATTATCTGCGCCGCTTCGATGCCGAAATGGCGCGGCTGCAAGCAGAGATCGCGGCGGGCGCGTGGGGATCGTTGCAATCGGCCTCGGCCCACTATGCCAAAGGGCTGGTCAATTGCGGCAGCCACGCCATCGACCTCCTGCATTTTCTGATCGGGCCGCTGAGCCCGGTTGGTGTGACGGATACCGTTACCGATTACCAACTCAACGATCCGACCGTGTCGGCGTTGTTGAAAACCGAAGCTGGCGCCGAGGTGCGGCTGGTGGGCTGTGATTCGCGCATGTATTTTCCCTTCGAGTTGGACTTGGTCATGGAAAAGGGCCGCATCAGCCTGGAAGACCTGGGCGGGCGTTTGCGGCGGCGCTGGGTGCGGCCGCATCCGCTGTTTCTGCATCAGCCGGCGCTGGACGACGGGGTGTGGACGGAAACAGAGCTGCCGCATGCGCTGGCGAACGCCGTTGGCAGCCTTTACGATCATCTGAAAAATCAGACACCGCTGCCAAGTGACGGCGCCTCGGCGCTGCTGACGGAAGAGGTTTGCGCCGGCCTGATCAAGCTGGCGGCGGCGAAGAGCGAAGGAGAACGAGGTTGAGCGCATTGGCCCTGCTGGGCGGCACCCCCGTCCGCGAAAAGCTGTTTCCCGCCCACAAGTTTATCAGCACGGAGGAAAAAGAGGCGGTCGCGGCGGTCGTTGAGACCGGTATCCTGTCGCGCTACATCGGCGCCCAGCATCCGGACTTCATGGGCGGGCCTCAGGTCAAGGCCTTCGAAGATGCCTGGGCTGAAGCCTATGCGGCCGACCATGCCATCGCCATGAATTCCGCCACCAGCGGCCTGTTCGCGGCGGCCGGCGCCGCCGGCATCGGGCCCGGCGATGAGGTCATCGTCTCGCCCTACACCATGATGGCGTCGGTGACGGCGGCCATTGTCTTCAACGCGGTGCCGGTGTTCGCCGACATCGATCCCGAGACGTTTTGCATCAGCGCCGATACCATCCGGCCGAAGATCACGCCGCGCACCAAGGCGATCATCGTTGTCCACATATTCGGCCAAACCGCCGACATGGACCCGATCATGGCGCTGGCGGCGGAACACGGACTGACCGTGATCGAGGACGCCGCACAATGCCCGTTCGCCACCTATCACGGCCGGCCGGCCGGCACGCTGGGGCACATGGGCGTGTTCAGCCTTAATTACCACAAACACATTCACACGGGCGAAGGCGGCGTGGTCACCACCAACGACGCCGGCCTGGCGGAAAAGCTGCGCCTGATCCGCAACCACGCCGAGGCCGTGGTCGGGCGGCGCGGTGTCACCGACATCATCAACATGATCGGGTTCAATTTCCGCATGGGCGAGATCGAAGCGGCGATCGGGCTCTGTCAGGTCAGCAAGGGGCCGGAACTGATTGCCCGGCGCCAGCACAATGTCGCGCATTTGGAACGGCAATTGGACGGCGTGCCGGGCCTTGCCATGCCGGCTGTCGGGGCGGGCAATGAGCACGTCTACTACGTCCATGCCATGAGCTACGATGCGGCCGTGATGGATTTGCCGCGCGGCGTTTTTGTTGACGCCTTGAAAGCCGAACTGCCGGCGACGGAACTACGCGAAGGGGAGGGGCCTTTGATGGGCGCCGGTTACGTGCGGCCCATCTATTTGGAGCCCATGTTCCAACAGCGCACCGCCTACGGCAATCTCGGCTGCCCCTTTGCCTGTCCCCATTACGAGGGCGAGGTGGATTACGGCAAGGGGCTGTGTCCAACCACGGAACGGGCCCATTTTGAAACCTTGATCACCCACGAATTGATGCGCCCGCCGATGAGTGATGCGGACTTGGATGACGTCGCGGCAGCGGTCCACAAGGTCGTTGAGAACATGGCGGCGCTTCGCGATCACGCCTCCAGACCGGCGGTCTAAGACCTTGGCGCGCTTTCTGTTCGCCGCCCATGACCCCGGCGGCGCGCTGATGTTGTCGGCCTGTCACCGCGAGGCGGTTTCCCGCGGTCACGACATTACCTTCGTGGCGGCCGGGCCGACGGCGGCGCTGTGGCGCGACAGGGGATTTGCGCTCAGCGCCGTTGATGACGCCGCGGCCGTATCTTTGGATGACGTCGACGCCGTCATCACCGGCAGCGGATTCGCAGAATTCGAACGTGATCTCTGGCGCCGGGCGCGGCGTCACCAATTGGCGACGCTGGCGGCCATTGACGCCTGGACCAATTTGCAACGCCGGTTCGAAGCCTCCGATGGTGTCATCCAGCCGGACGCCGTGGCGGTTCTCGATACGCCCTTGCGTGATCAACTGGCGGCACTTGAAGGATGGTCGGCGCACCTGTTCATCGTCGGCCAACCGCATTTGCAGGAGCAAACGGCGAGATTGGCGTTACGGCGCCGGCAGCATGGGAAATCAGCTGGCCGACATCAGCTGGTGTTTTTCTCGGAACCTGTTCGTGAGGACTACGGAACGTCGCGCGGGTTCGATCAATTTGAGGTCTTCGCCGCGTTGATGAAATACCTCGATGACGTGTCCGATGTGCAGATACGCATAAAGCCCCACCCGCGCGAGGACGCCGGTGCGTGGCAAGACGTCGCCGGCGATCGGGCCACGCTGGCCGGCGGCAGCGCGGCCGACTTGCTGGTCGAGGCCGACGGCGTTCTGGGCATGACCAGCATGGTGCTGATCGAGGCGCATCTGCTTGGCTTGCCTGTTCTGTCCCTGCAGCCGGAACGCACGGCGGTCGTCAATCCGCTGATCGAAGATATTTGCGCGCCGCTGGTGGATTGGCACGATCTTCGCGACAGGTGGCGGGCCTTTGCCGCCGGATTTGGTATGACGCAGCCTGTTGCACCGCGTTTCGATGGGCTGCTGCGTGCCGCGGACCAGCGCATGGTGGACGCCATGGAGGCGGTCGCGGAGCCGGCTGGGGATCATTAAAGTGTTGACGTATCAGTGAATTTTGGGATTTTTGATAACGATGTTGCCGATCCAGGGAGCGCCGGAGAAAAGTAATGGCTGAATTACCGGACGAAGATCTTTCCGTCGTCGAGCGTCAGGCCTTCAATCTGGCGCAGGCTGGAATCCAATTGGATCAGGCCAGAGTTGATGGCGCCAACGATGGCAGCCTGGCGGAGGCCCTTGAGCACAACCTCCAGGTCTGGGTTGAGATCGGAATTTTGGTTAAAAGTCCGGAAAGCCAGTTGGCGGAAAACGTTCGCGACAACATTCTGAAGCTGCGTGATTTTATTTCCGACACGACCATGAAGCACGGCATCGATATCCCCGAATCGACCCTCAACACGTTGATCAATATCAACCTGCAGATTTCCGAAGGCTTGTTGGAAGGGGCCCGCGAACGCGCCGGCTGAACGCTCTAATCGGCCGCCAGCGGCACCGACCAAACCGTGCGCAGGCGAAATGACGAGGTGAAGCCCTTCTTGAAAAACCCGATTTGGACTTCCTTGTCGTCGGCGCTGCCGGCCGGGTAAACCTCACCCAGGTCGTAAAGCCGGTTGCCCCGGGCGCCGGCCCGGACGATGGAATCAAAAACCGGAAAATGGGCCAAGGGCTTGTCGAATTTTTCCCGGTCGTAAACCCCCGACGCGTAGTAACTGACGCCACCGGCATCGACGACGGCGGTCCCAGACGCCAAGGACCCGTCTTCCAAAAATCCCAACGAAACCTCGCCCCGGCCTTCAGAAACCTCGCGCCAGAAAACTTCCCAATAGGCGCCGCCGCGTGCGCCGGCGCCGGCGATGGCCGTATGAAAGGCGGGCAGGGCGTCGAACAAGGCCCGGTCCGGGTTGCCGGCGTTGACGTAGCGCATCTGTAATTGATCGCGGCCCCAATTGACCAAGGAACGGTAACTGGTGCGCAGGTCGCGATGGATGCCTTGTTCATCTTGAGTGACATCAACCACCGCATGGAGATGGCTCTGCGATGCCGCCAGGCGGTCAATACAGGCCAAATCTGTGGCGCCCATGGGATTGTCACCGAAGGCACCGCCAACGCGTGCTAGATTGTCTGCCGTACCGGCGGCGATTGTGGCGAGATGATTGAAAGCCGCGCTAAACACCTTCTTGCGCCTTTTCGCCCCCAAATCGGCGTGCGCCGCCATGGTCAACGGCAGGCCGTACATGGAGACGCCGGTCTGGTCGTGGGTCGCCTCCGCCAGCAGCGCCGGCGCGTCGCCATCCATGACGCAGAAGGCGCGGACTTCGTGGAGCGGCTTTTCCCCATTAATCGCGGCGTATAGGGCCCGGGAAAAATTTCCCCCCAGGGGGTGGCGGTCCCAGTCGGGGAAGGCCTCTGGCGAAACGGCGGCGAACACCGCGCGGACAGCGTCTGCATCGTCGATGATCTTGATTTCAGCCATGCCTTGAACCACCGTCGAGAACCAGAATATTCCGTGCCCATGATCCGATGTCGAGGGCCGGGCGTAAACCCCTTCATGGCGCGCCTGAGTTGTCGTGGCTGCCCCGTGGTCGAAGCATCGTCCAACCGTGACTATATGTATGGGGCGTGTTAAACCCGTGGCGTTGCGAATTTGTTGAAGGAAGGAAACTCCGTGCCGCTCTCCATCGACTTCAAAGCCGGCGACAAGATCATCATTAATGGTGCCGTCATTGAGAACCTGGGATCGAATTCAAAGATTTCCGTGCACAATCAGGCGGCCATCCTGCGCGGCAAGGAAGTGCTTTCCGCGGAGGACAGTACGACCCCCGCGGCGCGCATCTATTTCGCCTTGCAATGCGCCTATATTTTTCCCCTCAACAAAGGCGACTACATTGAGAGCTATATGAACCTTTTGGATGAATACCTGGAAGCCTGCCCCAGCGCGGCGCCCATCGCCGAGGGTATTCAGGCCCTGGTCGACAAGGGCCAGCTCTATAAGGCGTTGAAATCCACGCAAAGGCTTATTCAGCATGAGGCCGAAGTATTGAACGCCCTTCAACACGATATTGATGAGGTAGCCGACGACGAACTGGCCGTTGAGGACGACGCGCCGGTCTGATCCGTTGATGAGATTTTCCGACCGATGGATTGCCAGGAAAAGGGCGCCGAAGCGCCCTTTAACCTTTGCCCACGAGAGAGGTTTCGACGGCGCCCGCGCTAGGCATCCGTGTCAATTGAGGTGGGTTGCTCACCTGCTTCATCGTTGCCGGGGGCGGCGGTATCATGGTGTTCGGCTTCCGCCGTGTCCAAGGCATTGTGCAAGGAAGTCAGCAGACCGTTGGCAATGTTGCGGTTAATCTCGATCAGGGTCGCAATCTTTTCCGCGGTCGGATCATTAATGGTATCGACGGTGTGTTTGTCGACGAAATTGCACAGGCTGAGCATGCTTTCACGAATTTCCGTCGGCACGGGGCCGTCTTCGAGGCTCAATTCCGTTTGAAAGATCGTCCACAGGCGCCAGTTCAAGCGCAGGGAATCGCGGACCCGGATCTTGTTTTCCGCTTCTTCGAGGTCACCGTATTCGAGCGGCAGCGCCATGCGCCGGGCCGCTTCCACCAAAGCCCAGGCTTCCGTATAAGTCGGATTGCCGGCCTCGGGAACCTGATCGTAGGAAGATTGCTGATATTGGCTATATGCGTCCTGGTTCATGCTTGCTCCCGTTACCGCCGCATCGGCGGCGCCATCTTCCCCCTCTTGGTCAATTTCATCGTTCGCGGCCCATTGGGAAACCACTCCCGGCACCCTACGCGCATCAGTTGACGTGTTCAAGGTGGCTCTGTTTTCACCGTACATTAGGTTTAGCTCCTTAATCTTAGCGCGGTAAATCTTACGATTTTATTGCTCGCGCCATGGTTTTTCGGGGGGTGTTAAATGAAGTTCGTGAGGCTCAACTCTCGGACACGGGCAAAGATTTGGAAGGAGGCTTCCAAGGATCGTTGGTCATCAAGCAGCCGGCCCAAGGTTTCCGTCAAATCGACGTTTTCCATGTCGATGATGGAGTTGTCGAAAAAGCCGATGAGATCGGTGTGCAAGTCGTTCGTGTCCTTGATCAGGACGCGTTGGAATCCCATGTCGATTTGCACCTGTTCGATGCTGCCGGCCGTCTCCGTCCCGAACGGCGCGGTGCCGCTGACGGTACGCTCCAATGCCGCTTCCAACAGATATTCCGCCTGACCCGTGCGGTCCGGGTTCTGATCCAGGCCGCCTTCCGACTGAAATGAACCCTGCAAGATGAGGCTGATCGCACGGATGGCTTTTTCAATTGACGGATGCGCCGCCGACAAATCCAAGGTGAAACTGCGATTGTCATCGACGCGATGCGTGAGCGATCGGGTGTCGCCCTTGAAATACGACGTCGCGGACACCGAGCCGGCGACGGAGAAGACCTGCATGCGAGCCCCGTCGCTGTCGTTGGCCGTGGCGGCGATATCCTCATCGACGGTGATCGTCGAACCGTCGGCGGAGATCGTATTGATGGTGTAGACGCTGTCGTGGGCGGCGGTGCCGGTGACGGTGACCTGTTGGCCGACCTTTAGGTCGCCGAAAGCATTCACAACCGTGGCGTCATCGTTTTCCAGAATTTGGATGGTGTCGGTGCCGGCGGCGCCGACATTGGTGAACACCATGTGGGTGCCTGAGACGAACGACAGCGGCGTTGTTCCGGAACCCGTGGTCGCACCAGCGAAATTTACTCCAGTTGTATCAGTTTCGCTGGTCACCGCCTCTTGTACCGTAACGGATGAGCCATCGGCTGCGATGGAGGCGATGGTGAAGGTCGAATTGTTCGACGTCGAATTCGTGACGGTGAACTTGTTGCCAACGGCCAGTCCGTTGAAGACGCCGGGAACGGCCGTTGCCGTGCCCGACTGGCGCACTTCGATGGTGCTGGTGCCGGCGGTGAAGGAAACGTCCATATCGCTGTAATAATCGAAGAAGGTGGCGGCCGTGGAATTTGCCGATGTGGTACCTTCGTCGGTGAATTTCTTCGATTCCACGGTGATGACGGTGCCGGTATTGGCGGAAACCGTATAGGTGCCATTGTTGGCCGTCGAATTTGATACCGTGAAGGTATCGCCGACCTGCAGGGCGGAAAGGCTGTTGGCCGTTGTCGCGGTGAGGGTATCGCCGGACCGGGAAAACGTCATCGGACCGAATTCCGCATCGGAGATGCTCAATGAGAGCGTCGGGTCGAGGGGGTCGGGATAGGTCAGGACCACGTCTGCGGCATTCGTTTCGTCCGTTAACATCTCCGTATTGACGGTAATGGTCCGTCCGTCCGAGGACACACTGCTGACCGAATAATTACCGTTGTTGTTGGTCGTATTGGCGACGGTGATGTAGGTCCCCACCGCGACGTTGGAAAACATCGCCGAGGACGCCTCGATCGTCCCCGACCCGCCGGTGGTGGTGACACCGTCGCTGTCTTGACGGAACTGCAGGAAATTCGTGTTGGTAATAAACTTGCTGCCGATATTGTTGGTGTCCGACGCGATCGAGAATTCCTCCAGATGGGCGTCCCGGGTGGTCGGATAGGTGATGCGCGCGCCGTCATATTGGCTTTGAAAGGCGGCAATCGTGGTCAGGCCCAGGTCGACGGGTTCCTGCTGATGACTGCTGCCGCCAAACAGGAAGCGGCCGTCGATGTCCGTGTTCAGCAGGCTTTGGATGTTCTTGAGCGTATCGAACGCCCGGGTTTGTACGGTTTGGACCCGTTCCTCGTCATTTTTCTCACCGCTGGAATAGATCAACAGGTCATCGCGGAAGTCGGAGATCGCTTTACGAAAGTCCTCGACAACCTTTTCGTTGATCTGCAGGCGGACATCCACTTGGTCATTGTTCTTGATATAGCGCTCCAACAGCGCCTTGGAATTCTCAACATTGACCAGCCGCCGCGCATCACTGGCAATGCCGCTGTAATCCTGCGATTTCTTTTCCGTGGTGGCTTGAACCTGCCGGTCGTGGACCTGCTTCTGGGTATTGAAGATGGTCTCCAGGAGGATTGTATTGGCGGCCAAACTGGAAATGCGGGACATTGTCTTGTTCCTACTTCTCGGACCTAATTCGATGGCCTACTGGACGGCCCGTTCCAGGGCGTCGATCATGCTTTGGATTACGGATATCACCCGCGCGGCGGCGGCGAAGGCCTGTTCGTAGACCAACAGCGCGGCCATTTCCTCGTCCAAATTGACGCCGCGGGTGGAATCGGATTTGAACTGTAGGCTATCGACAAGGGATTTCTGAGAATCCAGTTCACGTTCGTTGACGCCGGCCAGACTGGCATTGGTGGCCAAAATCTCCGCGGCATATCCGGCGAAATTCGCCGACCGGGCGGCCAGGCCACCGGCTTTCTCAAAATTGTTGGTGGCGGTCAGGGCATCGGCCAGCGCTTGCGCGATGGTATCGTCGCCAACAGCCATGAAGTACTGGCCGGCGGCGCCAAGAGTGGCGTCCCACTGGGGCTGGCCGGTAGAAATGTTGGCCGGCTGTGACTTGATGTCGGAACGCACCTGAAGGACCGATGAAACCCCGGTTTCGGCAGGCACCAACCCCAGCTCCGTGATCATCGAGGTGGAACTGGTCGATGCGATGGAACTGGTGATCGTCATCGATGATCCGCTCGAGTGGGCGATGCGCAGGCGCGCACCGTCGCCTTCGGGAACCACGCTTGCGGTGACGTTGGTGATGTTGTTGGTAATACTGGTGGCAATGTCCGAAATGGTGGTGCCCGCGGTGATCGCCAACGTTCCCAACGCGGTGCCGCCGATCGTCGTTGCGTCGTGGAAGGTGATCGTCTGTGCCGTGGTCACAGTCTGGGTCGAGGCGACGACCGTGGATTCGTATTGATTATCTGATTTCGAATCGATGAAGAAGTCGTTCAAGCCCAAGAAACTGGAAAATCCACTGACCGTCTCATCGGTGACGCCGTCGCCGTTGGCGTCGAAGCTGATGACGGCGTCTTCCGCCGTGCTGCCGTCGGCGGTTGCCGATTCGTCGCGGAACCCCAGCGAAAGGGTGGTCGAATTGAGCGCCACGGTAAACTTGTTGTTGGTGATGCCGACCGTTGCACCCGACGCACCGTTCGCCTGCAGCCAATCTTCCATTTGCGCCGCCACTTCGGTGATCGTCCACGGACCGTTGGCGGCCTGCACCTGTGAGCCCGCGGTGCCATAGAGGTTCGACGTCATGATCGTTTCCAGGGTCGTCGACGCCGATTGCATGCCGCTGGAATCGAACAACGTAATGGCCACGTCGTCGCCACCGGAATCCAAGGTCATGGTTTGCGTGCTGGCCCCGATGAAGACCCGCGTGCCGGTCAATGACTGGAACCCGGGGTAGGTGGTGCCCCGGTTATGAACGGCATTGACCACGTCGCGCAGATCGGAGGCCAATTCGTCCAGTTCCGCCTGCAGGCCGGGCAAGACCGTGTCGCGAAGATCGATCAAGCCCTTTAGCTGACCTTCGCGGATATCATTGGTCATGTCGTTGGCGGCGATCGCCGTGCCCACATAGATGCCGCTGATGTCGCCTTCGGAATGGGTCGATGTGGCACTGATCGATGAAGCGGCCGTATGGGTGACGGTCGGCGGCACCGTGTCGACCAATGTCCAGCCGCCTTCCGTGAAGACCACGGCGTCGCCGTCGCTGCGCGAGAAGTAGCGGATGTCGACAATCTTCGACAGCTTGTCGATCTCCAGATCGCGTTGGTCCTTGAGGTCGGTAACATCGCGGCCGACGGAACTGTTGGAAATGATGTCATCGTTCAACTGATCGATCTTGCCGGTGATCGTGTTCATTTGGCTGACCAGATCGGCGATATCCTTATCGGCCTGGACCCGCAGCTCCTGGATCGTCTCGCCCATGTCCTTGAGCTTTTCCAGCATGTCGTTGGCGCGCCGGACCACTTCCGCCGATTCCAGGGTCTTTTCGGGCGACACGGCCAATAATTCCAGGGCTTCGGAAAATTCTTCGATGATGTGGCTGACCGACGTGTTGTCGCCGGGTGAGCCGAACAAATCCTGCATGCGCGAATAGAAGTCTTCCTGAACGGCGAAGGTATTCAGTTCCCCGTTTTCAATGCGCAGGGTCTTGATCAACCCTTCATCAACGCGCCGCGTGATTTCCGCGATCTTGGTGCCGGCACCGATGCCGTTGACGGAGACCTGGGAAAAATTGACAATTTTGCGCGAATAGCCGGTCGTGCTGACGTTGGCGACGTTGTTGGAAACCGTGTGCAGCGCCTCCTGGTTCGACAGGAGCCCGCTCTGGGCGACTTTCAATGCGAGGGTGATATCACCCATGGTCGTCTACTCCCCGAAAGCCTATAGGTTCTGGTCGACGGAATAAGCGATCCGTTGGCCTGCCGCGGTCGAGCCGGCGGTGCTGGTGGTGCCCGACGCGGCATAGACCCCGGCACTCGGTTGTTGGTCGCGGACAGCGTCGGCGATCAGGTCGACGACACGGCTGTTGGCTTCAATGGCGGTTCGCAAAAGCTTGGCATTCTCATCCATCAACGCCCCCACCTTTTCGCCCATGATGCGGAGCCGGTCGCGGACATCCGGATCCGCGCCTTCGATGATCTCGGGATGTTCGGCAATGCCCTTGTATCGGGTTTCGTAAACCCTGCTGAGGGTCGATTTTTCATCCAGCAGGTCCCGCACCTCCTGGGCGCGGTGCTGACGCAGTGCCTGGTTTTCGCGTTGCAGAAGTTCCGCCAAGCGGCCGGTGATGACGATCAGGTCGTTCAATCGGTTGTTCGGGTCCATGTTACCTGAGCTCCTGCATCTTGATGATTTCACGATAGACGGCGTCGGCGATGCCGATGCCGCCGGCTTTGGTAATGGCTTTGCCGTATTCCTGGACTTGCATGGAGCGCCACATGGCTTCCGAGTTGCCGCCGCCGAAGGGGGCCTCGGGTTTGATGCCTTCAAACATCGGCTGCAGCATCTGGCTCAGAAACACGGCTTCGAATTC
>CAZQPC010000148.1:0-11759 GCA_964595005.1 uncultured Magnetovibrio sp. | reverse complement strand
CGCCAGATCACTTTGGACCGTGAAAAGCTCTTCCGGCGTCTTGCAGGTGAATATCTGCTGCATCGCGGCGGCATTCTTTTCCAAGGACACCTTGGCGAGACCGAAAAGCTGGGTATTGATTTCCTGCAACCCCTTCATCAACTCCGTGTTCGCGGCAATCACCACATCGACACTTTCCCGGCCGAAACCGAAGGCATCTTCATAGCTCTTGAAGGCGTCCGCGCTGGCGCCGATGGCAGCGGCAACCTGTTCGCGGCCCGCGGCAACGGCTTTTTCGGCGCTTTCAGTGGCGACATCGGTGCTGGCCTTGACGATGGTCTCGACGGTTTCCTTGGCGGCGACGGCCGCCGCTTCGGCGGCTTTGGCCGATTCGTCAGTTTTGGCCGGTTCGGCGGCAATCGGTTTCGCCTCGGCCGGCTTGGCAGATTGGCTGACGGCGGGTTTCGCCGGGGCAAGCTTGGCCGTTTCCGCCGAGACGGCTTTCGTCACGACGGGTTTGGCCACCGCAGGTTTGGCGGTTTTGCCGGTTTTCGTGGATTTCTTGACAGACATTATCATCTCCATATGTTCGCTATAATGGTGGAAATTATTGATAAACTTGAAATGTTGCGATGCAATAAACTTAGTCAAATATATGCTCAGATAAGCTCAAGTCAAGCCGGAATTATTGCGATGCACAAAAAAATATTATAATTAATTCGTTGCTTATCAAATAGTTAATATTCAAAACCAAATTAATTACGAAATTTATATTGCGTTGCAAAATAACATTCAATTCGACCCCGGATTTTGGCGCCAATCCGACAGCGAACGTGATCAGGACCCTGGCATTAACGCTTTTTTCATGGGGAAACGGCTAGAAGCGATTGATTCGCTTACGAAATTTATGAAGACGCAGAAGCGTTTTCGTGATTAACTCTCGGCGCAACCAAATCATGCGCCGCAACATAAGGGGCGCGAACATGAGGGGCGACTGGGAAATTCAACGCCGCAAGAAGTTATTGCCGGAAGAATTACGGGGTTTGCTAGGTTTTCGCCGTGCGACGGCGCTGCTGTTGATTTCCCTCGTCACACTTGCCGTGCCCTCTGTCAGCCACGCGAAATACGCATCCATCGTCGTCAACGCCAAAACCGGCGAGATTTTGCACGCGACCAATGCGGATACCCGAAATTACCCGGCGTCTCTGACTAAGATGATGACGCTGTTCATGGTCTTCGAAGCCCTCGACACCAAGAAATGGACTCTGCGCAAGCGCCTGAAAGTTTCGAGGCGGGCCGCCCGCCAACCGGCATCCAAGCTTGGTCTCAAGGCCGGACAAACAATTTCCGTAAAAGACGCCGTGTTGGCCCTGGTGACGAAATCGGCCAACGACGTTGCCGCCGTCATTGCCGAGAACATGTCCGGGTCGGAACGCAACTTCGCCCTGTCAATGACCGCCATGGCGCGGCAAATCGGCATGAACCGGACCATCTTCCGCAATGCGTCCGGATTGCCGCACCGGGGGCAAATGAGCACGGCCCGCGACATGGCCCGCCTGGCCCAGGTTCTGATCCATCGCCACGGCCGCTATTATCACTACTTCTCTACCCGTTCGTTTCGCTATGCGGGGCGCAAGTACCGCAACCACAATAAGCTGCTGACCACCTACGAAGGCGCCGACGGCATCAAAACCGGCTACATCCGCGCCTCGGGGTTCAATCTGGTGGCCTCGGCGAAGCGTCGTCAGACCCGCCTCATCGGCGTGATATTTGGCGGCAACAGCTCGAAACACCGCAATATCGTCATGACCCGGCTGTTGAACAAGGGGTTCCGGATCGTCGACGGCCCGCGCCGGCCTGCCAAGCGCATCGCCAAGTCGAAGCCGCCCGCCCGTCAACCGGCCAAGTCATCCAAAAATGGCAAACTCAATGGCAAATGGGGCGTCCAAGTGGGCGCCTACAGCCGTTACACGCAAGCCCACGAATCGGCCCGCATCGCCATCGACATGGCGCCGGGTCATCTGAAAGATGGGGTCATTCGTATTGTGCCCCTGAAAACGCGGCGCGGTGGCACCGTCTACCGATCGCGCATTCACGGGCTGGGCAAACGGACCGCCTACGCGGCTTGTAAGGTCTTGGAAAAACGCAATCGGCCGTGCATGGAATTACGCGTCAAAAACGGCGTTCAGTTTGCGTCAGCCGAGATGCGCTGAAGCGGAAACCAGGCCGCCCGCATTCCTCAATTCCCTATCTGGACTTCAAATCTGATGCGCAGGAATTGAAGCTGCCCGCCAGTTTCGGCGCGCAGCATCACCATTTCTGATCAATTCAGACGATGATCGGGAACGCCCAATAGCTTCCTGCATAAACGGGCGGGAATATTGAAAACTGTTGTCACATTTGGAAACTTGCCTTTCGTGCCGCGCTTCCCGAACCTTGCGTTGTTGGCTGGGTAATGACGTTCGAGATCTGATAAATCCGCCCGGTCCGACGATTGCGGCAAAATATTTGAGACCGGATATGGTGCCCGATGCGATTTTCGATGTGAGCAGGCAACGCGACGTCATTCGAAAGTTCAAAATCCGTGACGGCGGACGGCACTTGCCCTTGCTTGTCCTCCTTACCTGTTTGCTTTCGTTGCTTCCTATGAGAACCGTGCAATCGGAAAGTACGCGTCTCGCCTTCAACCGCGCGCCCATCGATTTGAAGACATCCAGCTATGGCGGCATCTTGCATGATAAAGATGGTTTCCTATGGTTCGCGACGGTCGGCAAAGGGGTTTTCCGTTACGATGGCTTTGAACTGCGATCGATTAACAAGGGAACGAATGGGCTATCGGGATCGCTGATCAATGCCATCGTCGAGGATTCGAAGGGCGTAATTTGGATCGGCTCACTGAGCGAAGGCCTGACGCGCTACGACAAGACAACGGGTAAATTCACGCATTTTCGCAACGATCCCGAAAACGCCAACAGCTTAAGTTCCGATAATCTTCCGTTCTCGCCGCGGGCCTTGCTGGCCGACCGGGCTGACCGAATCTGGGTTGGAACGCAAGGTGGCGGCCTCAGTATGTACGACCAGGCAACATCGACATGGACCCGGTATCGCCATGACCCGAAAAACTCCAACTCTTTGAATTCAGATGTGGTGCTGGCTCTTGCCGAGGACAGGGATGGAAAGATTTGGGTGGGCACGAAGGGCGGCGGTCTCGACAAATTCGACCAGACCAAAGGTAGGTGGACGCACTTTCGGCACAATCCCGATGTAGCGGACAGTCTGAGTGACAATTGGATCAATGCGATTTTGGAGGACCAAAGCGGCGACATTTGGGTTGGCACCAAAAACCATGGCCTCGACCGACTGGATCCGGCGACGGGCAGCTTTCGCCATTTCCGCAACGCGCCGAACAACCCGGAAAGTCTACCCAGCGATGAAGTCTGGAATCTGTATGAAGACAGGTCCGGCAACATTTGGACGTCCCACCCAGGGTCACCACAAGGCGGTTTGTCCATGTTTGATCGCAACCGCGACGTCTTTGTGCGTTATCCAAAGGCTTCGACGAACGTCAAAGGGTTAAGCTCAAATGGCGTTGTCGGCCTGCTCCAGGAACGGGGCACCGGGATCTTCTGGGCGGTCAACAGCGACGGTACCATTGACAAGCATGATCCCCTGGCGTCGACGTTTACGGTCTCTCAGAACGATCCCAACGATCCCAAAAGTATGAGCGGCAGCTCTATTTTGCCGATCGCCGAAGACGCCAGCGGGCGCATTTGGGTCGGCACCTTCAATTCAGGACTCAACGCCTATGACCGGGACAGCCGGTCCTTTCGCCGGTTTTCGCCGATACCTTTCGACGACAGCTCAATTCCCCATGCCCGGTTAAGTTCGTTGCGGATTGATCGCTCGGGGACCTTATGGATCGGAAGCTGGGGGGGCACACTGACCGCATTCGATCCGGATCGCGGTGTCAGCGTACGACACTACGTCCACGATACGCACAAACCGGAAAGCATCACCGCAAGTGAGCGTGTCAAATACATCGCCGAAGACAGGCAAGATCGTGACGTCTTGTGGATCGGCACCATCGGCGGCGGCTTGGAACGGTTCAACAAAAGGACGGGCGAATTCAAGCATTTCAAGCATGACCCAAGCGACCCGAGCAGCCTCAGCCACAATTCGATTGTCACTATCCTCGACGACGGCAACGGTACTCTTTGGGTCACGACCTATGGCGGAGGTCTGGAAAAACTCGATAAAAATACCGGATTGTTCAGCCATTTCCGGCACGCTCCCAACGAACAAGACAGCATCAATTCAAATACACTTTATGAAGTCTATCGGGATACATCGGGGACACTATGGGTCAGCGGAAAAGGCGGCCTGAGCCGGTTCGACGAGAAAACGCAACGCTTCGAAAATTTTAACAGGGCCAATGGGTTCCCGTCCGACATCGTCGACAGCATTCTTGAGGACAACCGTGGAAATCTGTGGCTGGCGACCCTTGATGAAGGGCTCATTCGATTTGATCCGCGAACCGGGACCCATCGGCTATTCGCGACGGCCGACGGGCTGCCCAGTGAAACGTTCTTTTGGACGTCGCGGCTGAAATCCAAGGACGGCACCATGTGGTTCGGCGGATCAAAGGGGCTGGTCCAGTTCCATCCTGATGAAGTCGTGAGAAATCCCTACATTCCCCCGGTCCGCCTTACGGCGATTCGCCAGGGAGGGCGCGAAATTGATCTCGGTTCCGCTGCAGAACGGGTCCGACGGGTCGATTTGGACTGGCGCAACAACCACTTCGAATTTCAGTTTGCCGCCTTAAGCTATTCCCAACCCGAGAAGAATACCTTCGCCTATAAATTGGAAGGACGCGATAAGGATTGGTTCTTTTCCGGGTCGAGCCCCTTTGGCCGTTACAGCGGATTATCTGGGGGCGAATACACCTTGCGGCTCAAGGCCGCCAACAGCAGCGGCTTGTGGAATGAACAAGGCACGACAGTCAAAATCGTCGTCAGGCCGCCTTTCTGGGAATCCATTTGGTTCTACCTGGCCCTGTCCATGGTCATCGCCGCGGCAATCGTCACGGTCGCGTATTATGTCACCAAGCTCCGCGCGGAAATCGTAAGACGCGAAAAATCCGAACTGGCCCTTGCCGGGACCAGGGGACAATTGAATGACGCCATCGAAAGCTTCACCGACGGCTTTGTCTTATTGGATGCCACCGACCGTTTCGTCTTGTGCAACACGCATTATCGTCAGGCCCATCCGATCCTTGATGGCCTGCTTGAACCGGGGGTGCAGTTCGAAACCCTGGTTCGAAAACTTGCCGAAGGCGATTTCTACCGGAATGTGTCAAACACCGTCGAACAAGTCGTGCGCTCGCGCATGGCCAAGCACCGCGAGCGGCGGACATTCGAATACCAAGAACCCGGCGGTGACTGGTTCCGGATGACCGAGTACACCACCCAGGACGGTGGCACGGCTTTGGTGCGGATGAATATAAATGCCTCCAAGTTGTCGGAAAACCGGCTTCTCGAGGCCAAGGAAGACGCGGAAAACGCCAACACGTCGAAATCCCAGTTTCTGGCCACGATGAGTCACGAGTTTCGTACGCCCCTGAACGCCATCCTGGGTTTCAGCGAGATGTTGCGGTCTCAGTATTTTGGCCCCCTGGGCGCTGAAAGTTATAAGGAGTATGCGGACGACATTCACGACAGCGGCAAGCATATGCTGGCGTTGATCAATGACATCTTGGACCTCTCGGCAATCGAAGCCGGGAAGCGTTCAATGGACAAAGAGCACATTGCGGTCAATGAATTGCTCGACAACTGCATTCGAAATGTCGAACAGGCGGCCGAGGCCGGCGGCATCAAATTGTCTTCGGCGCTCCCCGATAATTTACCGCCGCTATTTGCCGACAGGCGGTCCGTTGCCCAGATTGTCCTCAATCTGCTCACGAATGCCGTCAAATTTACAGATCAATATGGCTCGATCTCGGTGTCCGCGAAGATCGTCGGCGAAAAATTATCGATCACGGTTGGAGATACTGGCATCGGCATTCCGAAAGACAAACTGCCCTATGTCACCGAAACATTTTCACGGACACATTCAGATCCGCACATCGCTCAAAAAGGCACGGGCCTTGGCCTATCGATCGTCAAATCACTGGTCGAGGCGCATGACGGCGATTTACATATCGAGAGCGAGGTCGGCAACGGAACGATCGTGACAGTGAACTTCCCGTTACAAGTTGTCATGGCAGACTAACCGCCGATCCTTTTTCCACCTTGTTTTCGACAGCACCGATCCCCCCCCTGAGACCATCGGAGCGCTATGGAAACCGTCGCCGAAGATTCGCGCGCAGGCGCTTGGTAACCCGCGCGCACCGACCGGCGCTATGCCCTAGGGCTTCCAAAAACTGACCGCCGTCATCAGTGTGTTTTCCTGCTTCTCCAGGGCGCCAAGCTCGGCACTTTTCTTGACATAGGCCAACCAGTCGGGGTCGGACCACATGGCGGCGCGTCTGGCTTCGCGGTCACCGGCATTCTCATATTGCCAGATGTGCACGTACTGGTTCGGGTTGCCGGTTTCCGTCACCATGTAGGCGAACGGCTGGCCCAGGTTCTTGGTTTGCGGCGCCAAGCCAAATTCTTCGTAGATGGCCAGGTGTTTGTTGAGGGTGCCCGGCTTGCAGGTGTAGGTGCGTACGTCAAATAACATGGTCATCGTCCTCCCGTCGTTTTCGATCTAAATCGTCGGCGGCTCGATACCGCTGAGACGCAGTTCGCCGTCCAGCCTTGCCTTGAGCCGCGCCAACCCTTCGTCCGTGGTCGATTCACATCGGGCCACCAGGACGGCTTGCGTGTTCGATGCCCTGAGCAACCACCAGCCATCGTCACTTTCAACACGCACACCGTCAATATCATTGACCTCATATCCGTCGCCGCCGCGCAGGCGATCGCGGACTTCATCAATGACGGCAAATTTCCGATCTTCCGCGCAATCGAAACGCAGCTCCGGCGTGTTCACATACTGCGGCAGCGAATCGCGGATGTCGGCCAGGCTTTCCTCCCCGCCGGCAATGATGGACAACAGGCGGACGGCGCTGTAGACGGCGTCGTCATAGCCGTAATAGCGGTGCTTGAAGAAAATATGGGCACTCATTTCGCCGGCCAGGGGCGCGCCCGTTTCCGCCAGCTTCATTTTCAGGTGTGAGTGTCCGGTCTTCCAGATCAGCGGGTTGCCGCCAAGCCGCAAAATTTCGTCCTGAAACAGCCGGCTGGCCTTCACATCGGCGATGATAGTGGCGCCGGGAAGTTCGGCCAAAATAGGGCGCGCCAGGACGACAAGCAATTGGTCGCCCCACAGCACGCGGCCTTGGCCATCGATGACGCCGATCCGGTCGCCGTCGCCGTCGAAGGCCAGACCCAGGTCACAGCCGTCCGCCGCGACCAGGTCCTTGAGCTGATCGAGGTTCTTTTCCACGGTCGGATCGGGATGATGATTGGGGAACAGGCCGTCGATTTCGCCGTTGATGACCGTGTGGCGGCCCGGCAAATGATTGATCAGCGCGCCGATAACTTCTCCGGCCGCTCCATTGCCGGGGTCCCAGGCGACGTTCAGCGGACGATCGCCGGAATAATCCTCAACCAATCGATTCACATAGGCATCAAATACTGGTGAGTGTTCAGTCCGACCGTCACCGGATTCATAGTCGCCGACCGCGACACGCCGACCCAAGTCCTGAATGTCTTGGCCGAAAAATGCCCGGCCCAGCATGTTCATCTTGATGCCGTTGAAGTCCGGCGGATTGTGCGACCCGGTGATCATCAACCCGGCGTCGGTCTCCAGAAGATGGCTGGCGAAATACAGCATTGGGCTGGGCCCGCGGCCGACCCGGTGCACACGAACGCCTGTCGAAACCAGGCCCTCGACAACGGCGGCTTCCAGGTCGGGCGAGCTGAGCCGGCCATCATAGCCGACGGCAACGCTGTTGCCGCCTTCGGCGATCAGTTGTGAGCCGAAGGCCCGGCCAATGGCGCGCATATCGCCGGCGTTCAGTGTCTGCCCAACAATGCCGCGGATGTCGTATTCGCGCAGAATGGTGGGGTCGAGGGCCGTTTGCGGGCTCATGATGCCATAACGGCGGCGCGTCCGATGGAGGCGTAGGTGAACCCCGCCGCCGCCATTTCATCGGGATCATAAATGTTGCGCAGATCGATCATCACGGGCGCCTTCAAAAGCCCCTTGGCGCGCTCCAGATCAAGTGCGCGGAACTGGTTCCATTCGGTGATGATACTGACCGCATCGGCGCCGTCCATGGCATCGTAGGCGTCGTCACACCAGATAACGCCGTTCATCATCTCCTTCGCCTCGCCCATGCCTTCCGGGTCATAGGCCCTGACGGTGGCGCCGGCGTCCTGCAGGCCGGCGACGATGTCCAGGCTGGGCGAATCGCGCATGTCATCGGTGTTGGGCTTGAAGGTGACACCCAGCACGGCAACGGTCTTGCCGGCGACATCGCCATCGCAAGTGGCGATGATTTTTTCGGCCATGCGGCCCTTGCGGCTGTCGTTGATATCTACCACCGTTTCAACGATGCGCAGCGGGCTTTTAACCTGGGCCGCGGTCTTGACCAGCGCCAGGGTGTCCTTCGGGAAACACGAACCGCCGTATCCGGGGCCGGCGTGCAGAAATTTGGCGCCGATGCGGCCGTCCAGGCCGATGCCCCGGGCCACGTCCTGAACGTCGGCATCGACCACCTCGCAGAGATCGGCGATCTCATTGATGAAGGTGATTTTCGTCGCCAGAAAGGTATTGGCGGCGTATTTGATCAATTCCGAAGTTTGCCGCGACGTGAAAACGATCGGCGTTTCCATCAGGTACAAGGGCCGGTAGAGGCTACGCATGACCTCTTGGGCGCGCTCACTTTTGGTCCCGATGACGACCCGGTCGGGGCGCATGAAATCCTCGATAGCCGAGCCTTCGCGCAGAAACTCCGGATTGGAGACCACGTCGACGTCCGCATCGGGCCGCGCTTCGGCGATGATTTTCTCAACCTCGCGGCCGGTGCCCACGGGCACCGTCGATTTCGTCACCACCACCGTGTAGCCCTCGATGGCGGCGGCGATTTCGGCGGCCGCGCCGTAGACGTAGGACAAATCCGCGTGCCCGTCGCCGCGTCGGCTGGGGGTGCCGACGGCGATAAACACGGCATCGGCACTGGCCACGGCGGCGCTCAAATCGGTGGTAAAGGACAACCGGCCGGCGTCCACATTCTTGGCCACCAGATCTTCAAGGCCCGGCTCATAGATTGGCATCTTGCCGGCGATCAGGGTTTCGATCTTCCCGGCATCCTTGTCGACACAGACAATATCGACGCCGAACTCTGAAAAGCAGGCGCCGGAAACCAATCCGACATAACCGGTGCCGATTATCGCAACGCGCATGGGCTGGTGGACTCCTTAATCACGCGGAAAGGTTCATAAGATGGTGCCGATGACGTCCCGGAGATCGCCGTTCAGATCGTCGCGGGCGGCGGCAAAGGCGACATTGGCGGCGACAAAGCCGATCTTCGTGCCGCAATCGAACCGCCGACCTTCAAACCGCAGGCCATGAAACGGAATATCGCCGATGGTCTTGGCCATGGCGTCGGTGAGCTGAATTTCACCGCCGGCACCTTCTTCATGTTTGTCGAGATGCTCAAACACTTCGGGCTGCAGAATATATCGGCCGATGATCGATAACGTCGACGGCGCAGCGGCCGGTTCCGGTTTTTCGACCAGCCCCTTGGCCCGGGCCAGACGCCCGTCATCCGTCTCCACGTCCAAGATACCGTAGCGATTGGTTTGTTCCCGGGGAATGTCCTCGACGGCGACAATATTGCCACCGGTTTCGTTGTAGGCCTCAACCATTTGTTTCAGGCACCCGGATTGGCCCAGGATCAGATCGTCGCACAGCAACACGGCGAAGGGCTCGCCGGCGATCGATTGGCGCGCGCACCAGACCGCGTGTCCAAGTCCCAGCGGTCGGCGCTGACGGGTATAGGACAACCGCCCCGGGTTGGGCATCATCTTCTGAATGGCGTCCAGTTCCGCGGTTTTTCCCCGTTCGGCCAGGATCGCCTCCAATTCGTAGGCATTGTCGAAATGGTCTTCCATGAGGTTCTTGCCGCGCCCCGTGACCAGCACGAATTCTTCGATGCCCGCCTCCATGGCCTCTTCCAGGGCGTATTGGATCAGTGGCTTATCGACGATCGGCAGCATTTCCTTCGGCATGACCTTGGTCGCCGGCAGGAACCGCGTTCCAAGTCCCGCCACCGGGAACACGGCCTTGCGTACAGGTCGAACCATGAGAACCTCTTGGCGTCCCGGAACGGGACCACTACTGCTTCAAAACACTCTCAAGGTGAGAGCGCGGTCTTTGTGCCACAGGGGGCCGGGGGCCGCAATATGTGGATTTGTCATCATAAACGATGGCGGCGTTTAAAGCTTCGAAGCCTGCCATTCCGGGTCTGCCTCACTCGGCTCTGAACGCAGCCCGGCACCTTGAATACCGGTGATGGCGCAAAGCTCATCGCGTTCAGACGTATCGCCGCTGATGCCGACCGCGGCAATGGTGTAGTGGTCATCATCCAACACCAGAACACCACCCGGCACCGGCACAAACCGTCCTTCCGAGGCATCGGTCAAGGACGCGATAAAACCCTGGCGGGCCGACAGGCGGTCGCGCAACAGCCGGCTGGGCGCGCCCATGCCCAGCGCCCCCCAGGCCTTTCCCGTGGCGATCTGGGCCCGCAGAATGCCCGAGCCGTCCTCGCGCTGAAAGGCAATCAGATGCCCGCCCGTATCCAGCACGGCAACAGACAAGGGCTCAAAATTGTGCTTGCGGGCCGTTTCCAATGCGCCGGCGATGATCGTATTCGCCGCCGATAGGCTCAAACTTGGTTTTGCTTTCCAGAGCATGCGCTCAGCCATGCGTCGGTCCCTCGTATTCGGGTTACGGATTTGACTGAAACATTATGCCGATTTGTTGCCGGCTTCCAGGAAGGAGATTCGCAAGTCCAATTTCTCGCCCAGCCAAAGCGGAAAATCGCGATGATCGATGACATCGTCGCCGGTCTCCGGGTGCACCAAAATCGTCAACCCGTCACGGTTCAGCATGAGCCAAGGCACAACTTTGGCAAATTCCGCGCTCGGAAACGCGACTTGATACATGGGCAGGGGATGTGGCCCCACGGGCTCGTCGCGCCAGCGTCCCATCCTCATTTCAGGATCGGCGGACAGCACTTCGCGAAGCGTCGCGGCCTTGGCGCGTTCGTCGTCGTCGCGGTAATAGATATGGGCGTGGTAGCCGTTGATTTCGCCCGGATCGATCTCCGTCTCGGTCATCTTATTCTCCTAGCAAGACATCTTTCGCTTGATTGATCTGGGCGGCCAAATAGTCCGAACCACCATGATCGGGGTGCATCCCGGCGATCAGCCGCCGATGAGCATCCTTGATATCGTCACGCGTTGCACCGTCGGCAAGCCCCAGCACCTGCAGCGCCTCGGCCCGGTCCATAATCCCCGATGCGGCGCGCGGCGCCTCGTCTTCACCGCCGGCGCCGCCGTGATCGCGCCAATCGGGATGAGCGCGGTCAAGATAGGCGGCGACAACCCGGGCCGATTCGGCGTCCTCCGCATCGCAGAAGGTCCACAGCTGAACCAGATCGGAAACACTCATCCCATCCAATTTCTGACCCTCAAAGGGGCCGGCGATGACGATGCCGCTCATGTTCC
>CAZQPC010000147.1:0-11764 GCA_964595005.1 uncultured Magnetovibrio sp. | reverse complement strand
CAAATGACATTTTTAGCCCCTATGGCTGGTGGAAGAGATGGTCCCGCGAGGGACTATGTGATGCATCGAAACCTTCGTCAATTTCCTGGGCACCTGCGCGTTGCGACGTCCGATTAGAATCACTTCCAGACATCTCGATATACCGCCAACCCCTTCCGCTTGCGGCTACTTATCGGACACCGCACCCCCTGAAACAATTGAAACACTTCCCGCCGCCTGGCGACATCAGACTGAAACATGACCGGCGTATGAACCGCCCCTTTCACACATAAGTTCGAAGGGGTCACCACATGAACAACAATATCGAGAAACTGATGAATACCGAACGCCCGTTCCTGGCCGACGGCGGGTTCGAGACGTGGATGATTTTTGTCGAAGGCTTCGAGGCGCCGGAATTCGCCGCCCTGGTGTTGATGGATAATGCCAAGGCGCGCCATGCCATGCAGCACTACTTCGACCGGTTCCTCGGCATGGCGGCGGCCGCCAATGTGGGGTTTGTTCTGGATACCAACACGTGGCGCGGCTGCGTCAGCTGGGCGGAAAAGCTCGGCACCACACAAGACGATCTGTTGCGCCTGTCGCGGGATGCGGTGGCTCACGCCATGGAGATCCGCGACCATTGGGCGCACGTCGTCCAGCCGATCATCATCAACGGCGTCGTCGGTCCGGCCGGCGACGGTTACGACGCCGCCGAGGCACCCGACGCCGATGCGGCGGAGTTCGGCCACCTGCACGCGGCCATGCGCCCGCTGTTGCCGAATCTGCGGGTGATCGGCGGCTGCTGCGGCACGGATCACCGCCACGTCGGTTGTGTGTCGGATCATCTGCACCAGAAGAAAGCGGCCTGATTTGAGGTAAGGACCGTCGTCGGCCGCGCCGGTATTCCCGGCGCGGCCCCGGCACTTGGGCCACCGCCCAAATTAGGCAGTGAACATGTCCTTCCCCGTCATTGGCGAGAAAGCGGGAAGGTGGTGTCCGAGCGCCGCTTGCACCGAGAACCCCATTCTGAATTCCTGTTTCGGCGGTCGCTGGAGATGGCGACTGGCCGTCGAAATTTTGGCACTCATGCGGTGGGGGTTCGCTTACGGGAGGCCGCTATTCTTTCGTCCGGCCTATGTTGGACACTGCAATCACTTCGCCAAGTCAGGAAGCGTTGGACTATCATTGCTGTCGCCCCCATTCTAATTCGCCAATGAATTTTGTCAGAAGGGTTGGGTCGATGACACCGATGTTTTCTGTTCAAAACCGTATTCCGGTCTGGGTGCTTGAAACCGGATTGGACGTTCCCCTGCATGATGTTCGCAAGGATGTCTACACGGAGATATTCCCCTTGCCGGACGGCATCGTGATGTCGTTGATGGCCTATATTTATATCGATCCGGAACAGCCAAAGATATTCCACCAGATCCTCGACTTAAGTGATCACGAGAACCGATATTTTTTTAACTATTGTTGCGATGGTGAATTAAGGATCGTTTATCTGGCCGATGGCGCCGGTAACGGCGAGATCTCCCATACCCTGACACCCGCCGATCAATGCCAACGCTTTGCCGCAACGACGGCGACTTATTTCGACGCCCAGCGTGACCAGGCCCCCGGCGCCGGCGAGGCTCAATACCGTGCGATCGCCGCGCAGGAAATCGCCAACGAGGAATTCGCCAAAATTTGGGACTTGGTTGAGGCCCATTGCCTTGTCATCGATCGGGCGTCCGCGCAACCAGCCCCTCGAGAGCGGCAAGCCCAAACGCCGAAGGCGGTTCAACAGCGCTCCAGCGGCACCGGGTATGCGATCGCCATGACGTTGTTGACCGTGCTGGCACCGGTGGCGGGTGGCGCCGGCCTGGCGACCATTTTTTTCGGGCAATTGATGGCATACAACGGCCACAGCCCGCTGCTGTTTTACTGGATGGTTGGCCTGTCGGGGCTATTGGCGTTCGGATTGGCGTTACTGTGGCTGCGTTCTTTCAAATACGTGTCGGCAACCATTAGGGATATCCGGTCGGTGCCCGCCGATATCATGCGCGCCTACAACAAGCCGGAAACCGTCAGGTCGAACGCAAAGCATCGGCTCTACGTGACCTTGGCGGGGGTCTGTGGCGGTTTCAGCCTCTGGTATTTGCTGATTTATCTGTCGCTCGCCGCCAACCGGGTCTTTGGTCCGCACTTCGGATGGGACGATGTCCATCTCATGTCGGTCGTCGGGGGATTTTTGTTCATCATGATTGCGCTCTACGGGGGCGTCGGCGGCATCTTGTATACGTTGATGTTGTCCGACGATGAGGAGAATTAGACGCGCCAGCGGCACGAACGGCCGTCAACCGATCACCCCTGTGCCCGCCGCTCCCAACCCCACCAGTCACAAACCGCCTGCCCCATCACCAGATGCTGGTCCTCACCGCTCAACCAAGGCAATTCCTCCGTGAACATCGTCACGCATTGGCGCCACGGGCACGGCATCTTGGTGATGTCCGTGCCCCAGAACATGCGCGCCGGGCCGAAGGCGTCGAAGATTTGGCGGAGATAGGTGTGCATGGCCGGGTAGGGGTAGGCCTCGCTGGAATAGCCGGGCGCGCCGGTCGCCTTGACCGCAACGTTCGGCAATTTGGCCAGTTTCAGCAGGTCGGGCATGTGGGTCATGGCGGCGGCGTCCTTGAGTGTCGTATTGCCGCCCTTGCCGCCCAGGTGATCGACGGTCAACCGCAACCCCGGATGGCGGGCGGCGACGGCGCCAAGGACGTCGAAGGACCCCGTGGCCAAGGTGGTGACGGGGATGGCGAAGCCCTCGGCGGCCTGCCAAAACCAGTCCAATTCCCCGGCATGCAGGCGTTTGCGGTCGGGACCGTCGAGAAACATGCACCTGAGGCCCAGCATACCGGTGCGGCCGCGCCAGCCTGCCATCAGGGCAGTGCTGGATTCCGCTTGGCCCAAGTCGACGGCGCCGATGATGGCAAAGCGGCCGGGATAGGTCTGCACCGCCGCCGTCGCCATATTCATGGATCCCGGGTCCCACGTCGGCGGATGGATAACGGCCGCGTCGATGCCGCCCTCGTCCATCAAGCCGATGGCCTCTTCCGGGGTAAATGACGTGACCTGGCGATGCGCCCTATTGCTCGGCAGGCCGGACCCCCAGAGGTGGATTTGCGCATCGACAATTTGCATGGATGTTCGCTTGTCCCAATGTTCAGGTGACGGAAGAGCCCGGCGAACCTACGCCGTCAGCGTCTTAAACAGCCCATAAAGGGCGTTTTGGCCTTCGAACCCGATGCCGGGCAATTGCGGCGCCGGCAGGTAGCCGTCTTCAACTTTTGCGCTGTCCGCATATCCCGAGAAGACGCCGAAGACATCGGGATAGGATTCGCACATCCCCATGCCGAACCCCAAGGCACAGGCCAGCGACATCTGATTGCCGCCATGGGGCACCACGGACGCGGCGTCCCAACCAAACCCGCGCGCCATCGCCATAGTCCTGGCACAGGTGCCGATGCCGTAGCTTTGCGGAATATCGATGTTGAGCACATCCGTGCCCGGCCGGAAGCCGCCGTAGCGCAGCAGGTTCTGAAAATCCGCCGTGGAGAACAGATTTTCCCCCGTCGCCACGGGATGTTCATAAGCTTCCACGAAGGCCGCGGTGGCCTCGAAATCGATCGGGTGGACCGGCTCTTCGAACCAGCGCAGACCATAGGGCTTCAGGCGTTCGGCGTATTCAAGGGCGCGCGCTGGGCTCAAGCCGCAATTGGCGTCGACCGCCAGTTGACGGCCGCCGTCGA
Source organism: uncultured Magnetovibrio sp. (assembly GCA_964595005.1). Taxonomy (GTDB): domain Bacteria; phylum Pseudomonadota; class Alphaproteobacteria; order Rhodospirillales; family Casp-alpha2; genus UBA3470. The sequence goes on along the minus strand of CAZQPC010000147.1, from coordinate 7,997 downwards.
GAACCGAAAGAATAGTCTCAATGCGCCTGACGTCATCGTCGATGGCGAGGCCGCCGACCTTGGCCTTGACCAGGGTGTAGCCCTGGTCAAGATAACCCCGCATCTCGGCTTTCAGGCTTTCGGCGGTCTCGTCGGGCGCATACCAGCCGCCGCCCACATAACAGAACATCCGCTCAGGCGTGGTTGCGTCGCCATAGCACTCGGCGATCAATTGATGCAGCGGTTTCCCGGCGATCTTCGCCATGGCGTCCCACAAGGCGACCTCGATGGTGCCGATGCCGACGGAGCGCTCCATGTCGCCGCCGGGCTTTTCGCCGAACATTGTGGCGCGCAACACCGCGTCGGGATCGAAGTTTTGGCCGTCCGTATCCAGAAGGCTGTCGGGATCGTGGCGCAGAATCCGGGGGATCAGGCGGCTTTGGAGCTGCCCGGCGCAGGCGTAGCGGCCGGTGGAATTGAAGGCGAAGCCGGTGACCGGCGCGCCGTCCCGGATCACGTCGGTCATCACGGCGACGATCGACGTGGTCATATCGTCAAAGGAAAACGCCGCGTTGCGGATCTTCACGTCCAGCTTGACGGTGCTTTCCCGGATGTCGGTAATGCGCATGGGTTCAGCCGGCGCTCACAACCCCAGCAACCGCTTCGCGTTGCCGCCCAGGATCAATTCCCGGTCGGTGTCCGAGAGGCCTTCGTGGTCGATGACGAAATCCACCGGACGCTGGTAGGACATGTCGAAGCAATAATCGCTGCCCAGCACGACCCGGTCGGCGCCGACGAGGCCGATCAAATAATCCAAGGCCGGATGGGCGTGGGTGATGGTGTCGTAATAGAACCGCCTGAGATAGTCCTCCGGCGGTGTCTTCAGGTGTTTGCATTCCTCGCGTACCCCCCAGCCGTGGGTGATCCGGCCGATCAACCAGGGAAACGAGCCGCCGGCGTGCGGCAGGCAGACCGTAAGGTTCGGGAACTTGTCCAAGACTTCGCCGAAGATCAGGTGCGAGGCGGCGATCGCCGATTCGGTCGGATTGCCGATAAAATTGGTCAGGTAGAATTTCTTCAGACGCGCCGGGTCGACGACCTTTACCGGGTGCAGGAAAATCGTCCAGCCGATCTCCTGGATGGCGTCGTAAATTGGAAAAAACAAGGGATCCGACAGTTCCTTGTCTTCGATGCGCGTCGACATGTAGACACCCTTCATGCCGGGCAGATCGGCGCAGCGCTTCAGTTCGGCGATGGCCAGGTCCGGGTGCAACATGGGCAGCATGGCCAGGCCCAGATAGCGGTCCGGGTAGGCCTCGTGGGCTGCCGCGCAGGTATCGTTGTAGGCCTCGGACAGGCGCCGCGACAAATCGGCCTCGGCCCAATAGACCATGGGCTGGGTCAGCGACAAGGCGTGGATATCGACGCCCTTGTCATCCATCTCACCGACCCGCGCGTGGTAGTCGTAGTAGGTGACGTCCAGGGGCGGCGTGTCGGCGGCCCACATGTAAATGACCGGCCCGTCGGGGTTGTCGAAAGAGCACCGGATCGGTGAATTGTCACCCAGTTCTTCGAGAATCCGCAAGTACGGTTCCGGGTAGAAGTGGGCGTGGATGTCGATGGTCTGCAGGCCGCCTGCGATATCACTCATGGTCGGGTTTCCGTCATTTCGGTGGCAAGGTGCGCAGATAGGCGATGATCGCCGCCAGATCATCCTTGCGAATGTTGGCGTAATAGCCATAGCCCATGGGCGGCAACATCTTGGAGCCGTCGGGCCGGGTGCCGGTGGTGACCATTTTGATGATGTCGGCGTCGCTGCGATCTTTCAAGCCGGTCGGTGTGATGTTGGCCGACACGCTGACCCCCCACGGCCCGTGAAACTCAAAACCGCCGGCGCCCAGCTGATTGACCGTATCGGGGCCAGTCTTGCCCATCGGTGAATGGCATTCGATGCAATGCCCGGCCGGGCCCGCCAGATAGGCGCCGTAGGCGACCGGGTCGTCTTTCGGGGGCTCGGGCACTTGGGTCACCGTCGGTCCATAGGCCGGCGGCAGGGGGATCTTGTAAACGGATTTCGGCATCTTGTTGTTGACCGGCTTCACCGACCTGAGATAGGCGATGATGGCCTTGACGTCGCGGTCCGAAATGCCCCTGTAGAGGCCGATGGGCATGGGCGGGCCGATGATCGTGCCGTCCGGCCGCTTGCCGTCGCGGATGGCGGCGGCGATTTGCGCGTCGGTCCACGAACCGATGCCGGTTTTCTTGTCGGGCGTGATGTTCGGCGCGTGCGCCGTGAAGCCCGGCGTAACCTCCAGGTTCGCCAGGCCAGCCAATTCCATGCCCGGCAGTTCGCCCTTCGGCCCCTTCGGCGTATGACAATTGCCGCAGGCGACGATGGACTTCATCAGATAGGTGCCGCGCTCCATCAGGGTTTCGGCGCGGACCGGCAGGGCCAGGATCATGGCGCCGAATAAAATGCCGATTGCCAGCGGCGACCAGGGCCGCGGGGGGTTGAATGTACGGAACATGGATGCGTTCTCCTCCTCCAAGGTTGCCGAACGGGGCCGTAAACTATACCTCGGATGACAGCTTGCGGGCGACTCGTTGATCGAACCGCGCCACGTTGACAACGACGCGGGTATGGTTGCCCTCGCCAATCAGGTCCGCCTCGTCATGGGCTTCCAGGCGGAACGCGACGCGATTGCCATCAACGCCGGTGACCTCCGCCGTCGCCCTGGCCCTCATACCGACCGGCGTGGCGGCGACATGGCTGACGTCGAGATGCGTGCCCAGGCTCTGGTGGCCCGGCTCCAACAGATGTTCGATGGCGTCCAGGGCGGCGGCTTCCATCAGGTTGATCATCACCGGTGTTGCCAGCACGGCAATGCGGCCGCTGCCGATGCTGGGCGCCGTGTGTTCGTCGCCGACGACAATCTCGGCGTGACCGGAGAGACTTGGTTTGATGGCTTCCATGGGGGTTACGCTTCGTCCTTGATGGGGTTGCTGAGCGTGCCGATGCCTTCGATTTCGATTTCGCAAACATCGCCGTCCTTCATCCAGACGGGCGGGGTGCGCGCGTGGCCGACGCGGTCGGTCCCGCCGGCATCAAAAGTTACGAACCGCATGTTTTGATATCTCCTGGTCTGATCATCAAAGGCCCATCATGCGGAACGCCGCCTGCATCAGCGGGCCGCCCGGGTTGGCAAACTCCTGGGCCATCTCGAAATGGTTGTTGTCAGGATAGTGGATCAGTTGGCAGTCGTCGCCGCGGCGCGTCAATTCGGCGGCAAAGTCCTTTGAGTGACGTTGAAACTCAATCTGCTCCTTGCCGCCGTAGGCAACAATCAGCGGCGGCATTTGGTCGGGCAATTGGCTGAGCGCGCTATTGCGTTCAACGGCGCCGTCGTCCAGGTGCAGATATTGATTTCGCGAACTCAGGCGCGCCGGCTGCAAGTCATACATGCCGCTGACCGCGATGCCGCCCTTGATCACGTCGGACGGCAGGTTCCAGTCCGTGGCCCAGTCGGTGACCGCGAACAAGCCGACCACGTGGCCACCCGACGAATGGCCGGCGACGTACAGCTTATCCGGGTCGGCGCCGAAAACCCGGGCGTTTTCATGCACCCAGGCGACGGCGGCCCGGTTCTGGCGGACCAGTTCGTCCAGGCTGACCTGCGGCACCAGGGCGAAATTGACCGACACGAAGCTCGCGCCGGCGCTCACGAAGGACGGTGCCTGATAGCTGTTGTGGTCCTTGTGCCAGCGCGTCCAGGCGCCACCATGCACATAGACGACGACCGGCGCGTTCGTGTCGGCGGCCGGGAAGATGTCCAGCACCTCATCATTGGACGGGCCGTAAGCGACGTCGAGGCGGCAATCCAACTGATCGCGGACGCGCCTGCTTTCTTCCAGGTGACGGGCCATGTAGTCGTTGGCGTGCGGTACCAGGGCACGCTGATCGTATTGCCGATCCAGCGCTTCTTGATCGTAGTCGAGCCAGACCTTGCGCCCGCCCATGCCTGCCATCCCCGTCCATCCCTTATGGCGGCCCATCTTCCGCCCCCTGACTTGAGGCTTGTCGGCGCGGACCTTGGCCCGCATCATGGTGTCTCGGCGGCGCGCCGTCGATGAAAAAATATCGAGGAGGCCATGGCGACCATCACGTTGCAGGTTAATGGCGAAACCCACGAGGTCGACGCCGACCCGGCGACGCCGCTGCTGTTCGTGTTGCGCAATTCCTTGCGCCTGACGGGTGCCAAACTGGGCTGCGGTTTGGAGCAATGCGGGTCCTGCGCGGTGCTGGTGGATGGCGCCTCGACACTGACCTGTTCAACGGCCGCCGGCGACTTTCAAGGCAGGGAAATCGTCACCGTCGAGGGCTTGGCTGGCGGCGGCAAATTGACGCCTGTGCAACAGGCCTTCGTCGACGCCGGCGCGGCCCAATGCGGCTATTGCATCCCCGGCCTGGTGATCGCCGTGACGGCGCTGCTCGGCGAAAATCCGGGCGCCGACGAAGCGGCCATCAACGAGGCCCTGGAACCGCACCTTTGCCGATGCGGCTCGCACGGCCGGATCATGGCCGCCGTCAACGGCCTGTTCGGCGGCGAGCGCGCGCCATGAGCAATCCCAGCCTGATCAACAGCCCCGACCTGGACAGCTGGATCGTGCTTGATGCTGACGGCACCGTGCACGTGCGCTCAGGCAAGGTGGATATCGGCCAACGCATTTCCACGGCGCTCAGTGTGCTGGTCGGTGAGGAACTGGAAATCAACCCCGAACGCATCGTCATCGACGCGCCGGACACCAGCTATCCCGACGAAGGCATCACGTCGGGCAGCAATTCCATGATGCAGTCGGGCAACGCGCTCAGGTACGCGGCCGCCACGGCGAGGCGGCATTTGTTGGAAAACGCCGCCAAGGCCCTGGACGCGGCCGTCGATGAGCTGACCATGGATGATGGCTTGATCAGCGTCCGCGACACCAACCAGAGCGTCTCCTACGTGGAAGCCATGGACGGCCAGCCCTTCGGCATCCCGGTTGATCCCGACGTGCCCTTGAAAGCGGCGGAGAACTACCGCTGGATCGGCAATGAAACGGCGCCCCGGCATATGGCGGACATGGTCACCGGCGCCATGACCTACCTGCACGACATGGTCATGCCCGACATGCTGCACGCCCGGCCGGTACGGCCGCCGCGTTACGCGGCCCAATTGACGGCTCTCGACGAGGCCGTGGTTGAGCGCCTGCAGAGCGACGGCATAAACGTTGTCCGCGACGGCAGCTTCCTGGCCGTCGCCGGCGAAGATGAATATGCGGTGGTACAGGCCGCCGGCCGCCTGGCCCGTGCGGCGACCTGGGCAAGCGCCGACTTGAATGCCGCCGACCTCTATGGCCAATTGACGTCGAACCGCCGCGACAGCCGGCCCGTTATCAACGGCACTCCGGAAAACGCCCCCGTGCCGGCCTTGGCTGCGCCGCCCGCGGCGGCCGCCAAGACGCTTTCGGCGCGCTATGAGAAACCCTACATCATGCACGGCACGATCGGTCCGTCGGCGGCCCTGGCCCAGGCGGACGCGACGGGGGCCCTGAAAATCTGGAGCCACAGCCAGGGCATTCAGCCCTTGCGCAGTTCCATGTCCCAGGCGCTCGGCATGGACGCCGATGATCTGCATATCCAGCACGTGCCCGGCGCCGGCTGCTATGGCCACAACGGCGCCGATGATGTGACCTTCGATGCGGCACTTGTTGCCCGCGCCCTCCCCGGCAAGCCTGTTATGTTGAAGTGGACCCGCGAAGACGAACACGCGTGGGAACCCTATGCCTCGGCCATGGCCATGGAACTGCGGGCTAGTTTGGATACCAATGGCGCGATCCTCGAGTGGAGCCACGAAAGCTACAGCGATACGCATCTTGGCCGGCCACGTCCGACCGGCGGCGGCGAAGGGCCGGCGCGCCTGTTGGCGGCGGGCTACCTGGAAGACCCGGCGCCGCCGTTCGTGCCGCAGCCGTCGATGGTCAATCATGCCGGCCTGCACCGCAACATTGATCCCTATTACACCTTCCCCAGCGTTCGGGCGGTGAAGAATCTGGTCCGCGACCTGCCGCTCAGGACCTCGGCGCTGCGCTGCCTGGGCGGCTACGCCAACATCTTCGCCTTGGAAAGCTTCATGGATGAATTGGCCGCCGCAGGGGGCGCCGATCCCCTGTCGTTCCGGCTGCGCCATTTGCATGATCCCCGCGCCCGCGACGTGCTGGAAGCCGCCGCCGACGCCATCGGCTGGTTCAACCCGCGCGCCGACGACGTCGGCCGCGGCCTGGCCTTTTCGCGCTACTGCAATTCCAAGACCTATGCGGCCATCGCCATCGAACTGACGGTCGACGACAACGCCGAGATCGAAATTCGCAATGCCGTGGTCGCCGCCGATGCCGGTGAAGTGGCCGACGCCGCCGGCCTTCGGATGCAGTTGGAAGGGGGGCTCCTGCAGGCCGTCAGTTGGACCCTGTACGAAGAGGTGTGTTTCGATGCGGATGGCATCAGCAGCCGCGATTGGGAAACCTATCCGATTTTGAAATTCGGTCAGGTGCCGCCGGTTCAGGTGGTTATCATCGACCGCCCCGGTGAGCCGCCCTTGGGTGCCGGCGAGGCGGCCAGCGAACCGGTCGCGGCGGCCATCGCCAACGCGCTCTCGGATGCCACCTCAATCCGGGCCCGGCGGCTGCCGCTGACCCCGGACAACCTGCGCGCCGCGGCCATGGGCGCCGACGCCTAGGCCGGGCCATGCACCGGGCAATAACCGACTGATTGCAAAAACCGGCTTGGTGGTGAATCGAATGGACGAATTGACAACGGGTTATGGCCTGATCGAGGGACCGGTCTGGGACCAGGCGCGCGGCCTGATCTTTGCCGACGTCGTCAATGGCGGTGTGCGGGCGCTGGCTCCGGACGGCCGCCTCACCACTATCGTCGCGAAGCGCCGCGGGGTCGGCGGCATGGCGTCCCATGCGGACGGCGGATTGGTATTGGGCGGCCGCGACATCATCTTTCAGGACTTCGACGCCTCACCGCCGGCGACCCTGCTGGCGTCGGCCGCCATCGACGGCGCCGTCGGCTTCAACGACCTGACCACCGACGCGGCGGGACGCGTCTGGGCCGGCTCCCTGGCCTATAGGGTCATCGCCGGCGAGGACCCGGTGCCCGGCCATCTCCACGTCATCGACCTGGATGGCACCATGCGGATCGTCTCCGACGGGGTCATGCTGGCCAACGGTCTCGGCTTCTCACCCGACGGCCGCACCCTGTATCACAGCGATTCGCGCTCCCACCTGGTGCGCGCCTATGATGTTACAGACGACGGCGGCGTTGCCGGCTGGCGCGTTTTCGCCCCGGTTACGGACGGCATTCCGGACGGCATGGCGGTGGCTGAAGACGGCTCCGTATGGCTGGCCGTCGCCGATGGCGGCCGGATCATGGTGTTTGAGGCGGATGGCCGTTTGCGCCGGGAGATTCCGGTGCCGCTGCCGATGGTCACCAGTGTCTGCTTCGGCGGCGAAGGACTTCGCGATCTCTACATCGTCACCGGTTCGCGCGGCGGCCCGAAAGATAACTGCGGCACCATCTACCGCATGGCGGCACCGGTGGCGGGCCTGCCCATTGCGCCGGCCCGGGTGCCATGGCGGTAATGCGCCGCCGATGCGGTGGTTCGACACCCACCCCCCGTTCGTCCATGCCGCTGACGGCGGCGCTTCCCATAGGCTGCGGACTTCGCCCGGGGTTTCTACGGCCGCCGCTCTACCGGCCCCATATTTCGTCCCATTTGGTCTGCATCAACGTCTGCAGGCGGGCCTGAAATGGATTTCCCGACGGCAGCCGCCGATAGCCAAACTCGGACGTATTCAGAAACCCAAGACACGCCTCCGTAACGGCGTATATTGTGAAGTTGTATGTAAATTTTGATGGCATTGGAACTTATACCAAGTTGCACTAATAATGACCCATAGAGACGGTTTTCCAGGGTTTT
>CAZQPC010000146.1:0-11829 GCA_964595005.1 uncultured Magnetovibrio sp. | reverse complement strand
GCACGCCGCCTTCGCTCAGTTCCGGTTCGGGCAGATCATCGACGATGAGGTCTTCGGGGGTGCCCCATTCACGGCAAACCACGGCGCGCATGCAATCACTCCTTTGTCTCGTTGCCCTCATTGGCGACTTGAACTTGATCCGACAGGCGTTTTGCCCGACCCTGGAGGATGGGGCAAGGCCCCAGAATTTCAATGCTTTTGGGAACCACCATGCGCGGTTATTTCGGCATTGGCGTCGAGCGGATCAACAAGTCCATGAACGTCGGCAACCTGTTCCGCTCGGCGCATGCCTTCGGCGCCGGCTTCGTCTTCACCGTGGCCGCCACCTATGCCCGCGAAGAGGGATCACGTGCCGACACATCGGATGCGGTCTCTCATGTGCCGTTCTACAGTTTCCCCGATGCCCCCTCCATGGTGCTGCCGGCCGGCTGCAAACTGGTCGGCATTGAATTGATGGACGACGCCATCGACCTTCCCAGTTTTCATCACCCGCCGCAGGCCGCCTATATCCTGGGCCCGGAGCGCGGCGAATTATCACCGGCCGTCGTTGAGCGCTGCGATTGGGTGATCAAGATTCCGACCAAGTTCTGCGTCAACGTCGGCATCGCCGGCGCCATCGTCATGTATGACCGGATCAACAGCCTGGGCAAGTTCCCGCGCCGCGCCGCGCGCCCGGGCCCGCCGACGGAGGATATGCCCGACCATCATTTCGGCAGTCCGTTACTGCGTTCCGAGATGGAAGCCTTCCGCGACACGCCGCCCGCGGAATATAATGATTGAGGTCACAGGGACTGGCGGGGCCGTTCGGCTCAGCCGTCGTGATCGGGCAGCTTCTGGCGCATGGTGACGAACTCTTCCGCCGATGTCGGGTGAATGCCGATGGTGGCGTCGAACTGCGCCTTGGTGGCGCCGCACTTCAAGGCGACGGCAAAGCCCTGGATGATCTCCGGCGCGTCGGCACCGACCATGTGACAGCCGAGAACCCGGTCGCTGGCCTTATCGACAATCAATTTCATCATCGCCTGTTCGTCACTGCCTGAAAGCGTGTGCTTCATGGGCTTGAAGTGAGAGAGATAGATATCGACGTCGTAATCTTCGCGGGCCTCGTGCTCGGCCAAGCCGACGCTGCCGATGGGCGGCTGGCTGAACACGGCTGAGGCGACGTTGGTGTAATCGACGCCGGTGGGATTGCCGCCGAAGATGGTTTCGGTCACCGCCATGCCTTCTTCCAGGGCCACGGGGGTGAGGTTGATGCGGTCGGTCAAGTCGCCGATGGCGTAAATGTTGTCGACCGCGGTTTTTGAGGTGGCATCGACGACAACGGCGCCCTTGGCGTTGATCTCAACGCCGGCTTCTCCGAGGCCGATGCCCGATGAATTGGGGCGCCGCCCGGTGGCATACATGACCAGGTCGGTGCCGAGAATTTCATCGGTATTGAGGCGCAGGGAATATGACGCGCCGTTTTTTTCGATGGACTTGATCTGGGTTTCAGGGTGCAGATTGATGCCCTTCTTCGCCAACTCGTCGCGCAATGTCGTCCGCACGGTGTCGTCAAATCCGCGCAGAATATTATCGGCCCGGTACATGAGATGGGTTTCCACGCCGACGGCGTTGAAGATGCCGGCGAATTCGACGGCGATATAGCCGCCGCCGACAATGACGATCCGGGCCGGCAGTTTTTCCAGGTCCAGGGCGTGATCTGAATTGATGACGTGCTCGATGCCGGGAATCTGCGGGCTTACCGGGTGGCCGCCGGTGGCCACCAGGATGAATTCGGATGTATAGGCCTTGCCGTCCACTTCCACCGTATGGGCGTCGGCCAGGCGGCCGGTGCCGGTGATTTCCTCGACATTGGAATCGCGCAGGATTCGGTGATAGACGTCTTCCAGACGCTGCAGCTCGCGGTTTTTCGCGGCGATTAACGCACCCCAGTCGAAGCCCGGTTCGGCCTTCTGCCAACCGTAGCCCTGGGCGTTCTCGAATTCGTCGGCGAAGTGAGCGCCGTAGACCAACAGCTTTTTCGGCACGCAGCCGCGCATCACGCAGGTGCCGCCGACACGGCGGTTTTCAATGACCGCAGATCGGGCGCCATGGTTGACGGCGGCGAATCGCGAAGCCCGGACACCGCCGGAACCGGCGCCGATGGTGATCATATCGAAATCGTACTTGGGCATGCAGCCCCCTTTGCGGCATTCTGGGAAAAATCATCGGAGGGCCTACATATGCGGCCCGATTCCAGCCTTGTCAAAGAAGAACAGTCATTTAAAAACAATCACTTATCCGTGAACCATGGTTAATTGGCGGTTAACATGGGGAAATCCACGGCGATCGTCCGCGGGGCGCACCTTTAAACGCCTGCCACGGGGTGTTGCAAAAAAACCACAGGCGTTTCGAAAAATGCCGCAATTCCGCCGTATTCACTTTTCGTCAAACCCGGAATGCCTAAGATGGCGGCGTTGGAGAAGCGGTTCGGCTTCCGGTTGGAAAGGTACCTCGGACAAAGCTTCTTCAAAAACACCGGGTAAACCCGTAACGAACAAGACACATAAGGAGAGACCAAAGTGGATATCAAAACCCTTCTAAAGACTTCGGTTGCTGCCGGCGCGCTTCTTGCCGTCGCTGCCCCGATGCAAACTGCTGAAGCCGGCTCCATTGCCGCCGCCAACAGCAAAATGGACCTCAAGGTCGGTGGCCGTGTCATTCGCGGTATCATGTACCTCGATGACGGCAACAACTCTCAACTGTTTCACACCCGTGGCCGTTCAGCGGACACGGAAGTTTATTTCTCCGCTTCCGGCAAACTGACCGAATCCATCACGGTCGGCGCGCTGCACCGCGAAGACATGAACGAAGTCGGCCAGCCCGGTTTCGCGACCGGTGACGGTCAGGAAACAAACGGCGCCGATGCGGACGCTCAGAAGTATTCCTATGTTTACTTCAAGCACAAAAGCCTCGGTACGTTGACCATGGGCTTCCAGGGTGAAGCCGGTGACGGTGCCGTCAACATCAAGAAAGGCGGCTCGATCATTGGTTCGCCGGGTCTCATGACCGGCACCACTCAGTTCACCACGGGTACCGCTGGTTATTCCGGTATCACGGCGAACGCTCAGGTTTCCAACCTGGATCCGGGCAGCTCCAACGAAATCCGTTACGACTCGCCGTCGATTTCGGGCTTCACGCTTGCCCTTTCGCAGCACACCGATAGTGGCTGGAACGCCGCGCTTCGTTATGCTGGCACGATCGCCGGCATCAGCGTCAGTGCCGGTTACCACTACCTGAACGAATCCGGTGGTGCGGCCAACGTCCACGATTGGGGTGGGTCCATCGCGGCTCAGCACTCCAGCGGTCTGCACGCTTCCATCGCCGACGCGCACCGTCGTGGTGCTGGTCTCGCCCGGACGCCGGATTACCGCCGTTATTCCGGTGGTTACGAAGCCAGCCTGAGCAGCCTCGGCAAAACCGACTTTGCTGTCCAGTACTTCAAAGGTGATGACGTTGCGGCCGCTGGCCGGGACGGCACTGAGCTGACCATCGGTGTGCACCAAAGCTTGGATGCCATCGGCGGCAAGATCAGCCTGAGCTACACCAAAGCGGAACTGGATGACACGACCGGTACCGCCTACAACGATATCGACGTGATCTATCTCGAAACGCAGGTCAACTTCTAAGCAAGTTGATGGTGTTCACTGGGTAGCCCAGCTGCCTGGTATAAAGATTGGCCGGGGCTCGCAAGAGCCCCGGCCTTCCTTTATAGTTCCCGGGAAACCGGATTTCCCGCCGCGTCCCGATTGGATGTTCGATCCATGAACCGAGCACTCCGCCGCAAACAGCAAAAAACCGCAAAACGCGATCCCAAACAGGCGCTCGAACGTGCCCAGCAGGCCCTGGCTGATGCGGACTGGGACGGCGCCATCGCCGCCTACCGCCAACTCACCCGAACGCGGCCCGATATGACCGACGCCTGGGCGGACTTGGGGGCGCTTTACTTTCAAGCCGGGGAAGCGGCAAAAGCCGACACGGCATTTCGCCGCGCCCTCGAGTTGGCGCCGCAATCCATTCCCGTCCTGAGCAATCTGGCAAACCTGAAAAAGCAGACGGGAGACCGCGAAGCTGCCGTCGACTTATACCGCCACGTATTGGCCCTGGCGCCCGAGCGGGCAAATGCCTGGCATGAGCTGGCGCGGCTGAAGAAATTTCAGACTGATGATCCGGACATTCGATCTATCGAAAACCTGTATACGTCCAAGGGGCTGGATGACAAGGGGCGCATGCACGCCGCTTTTGCCCTGGGCAAAGCCTATGAGGACACGGGTGACTATGATGCCGCCTTTGAGCGTATCTCCGCCGCCAACAGGTTGAAACGGGCCGACGTCGCATTCGACTTGGACAAGGAGAAAGCCCGGGTCGACGCCTTGATCCGAACCTTCGATGCCGAATTCATGATCAGCCGGTCCGGACTTGGATATGATGATGAACGACCAGTCCTGGTGCTTGGCATGCCGCGCTCGGGAACCACCTTGGTCGAGCAGATTGTCGCCGGCCACAGCCAAGCCCACGGCGCCGGCGAACTGGACGATTTGGGCGACGTGATCTCAGCCGCCATGCCCGATTTTCCAAACGGCGTGGATAGCATGGCAGGTGAACTGGTCGGTGCCCTGGGGCGAGCCTACGCGGACAATCTTGGACGCCTCGCGCCAACGGCGCGGCGCGTGATCGACAAGATGCCGAGCAATTTCCTGCTGGTCGGCATTTTGGCGGTCATTTTGCCGAAGGCCCGGATCATTCACTGCCGGCGCTCGCCCTTGGACACCTGCCTGTCGTGTTTTACCCTGCATTTCCCCTATGGTCAGGACTTCAGTTATGACCTCGATGAGCTGGGCGCCTACTACCAGCTTTATCGCCGCCTCATGGACCATTGGCACCGAGTTCTGCCGGGCCGGATTCTGGACATCGACTATGAAGACGTCGTCGCGGATCCGGAAAGCCGGGCCCGTCAGTTGATAGAATTCTGCGGTCTCGATTGGCAGGACCAGTGCCTGGACTTCCACAATTCCGATCGCCTGATCGCGACGGCCAGCGCCGCCCAGGTTCGGCAACCCGTCTACACCCGTTCAGTTGGCCGTTGGCGGCGTTTCGCCGACCATTTGGCCCCCTTGCGCGCGGCTTTGGGGGCCTACGCCGACGACGGGCAGGAGGCCTGAGAGGTGGCCCGCGGCGCGGATCCACAGGCGTTATTCAACAAGGCCCTGGCGACACTCAACGGCGGCGACGCGCCGAAAGCCGCCCGTCTGGCCCGCAGACTTTCCAAGCAAGCCCCCCACGCGCCGGAAATCTGGCATCTCAGGGCCATGGCCGCCCAGCAGATGGATGCCCACAAGGATGCGATCAAGTACCTGCGCCGGGCCATACAGATCAATCCCGGCGACGGTGCCGCCTACAACAACATGGGTAATGCCCATCGCCAGTTGGGAAAGCTGGCCGACGCCGGCGACGCCTATGGGCGCAGCCTTGAATTGCGGCCCGGGGACATCGCCACGGCCATGAACCTGGGCGACGTGTTGATGGAATTGCACCGCTATGGAGACGCCCAGGCCGCCTATCAAGACGCGGTAAATGCCGGACCCGATACCTACGGCCCACTTCTCAACCTGGCCGCGGCGATGGTCAAACGCGACGATTGGGCCGGCGCCCTTGCCCATTACCAACGCCTGGCGGAACTGGGATATGACGATGTCGATGTGCTGCAGGGTCTCTATCAAACGTCGCTTGGCCTGGGCCGCCTGGACGATGCCGACACGGCGGTGGCGCGCCTTTTGGACCGCGCCGACGGCGACCCCAAATATCACCACTACGCATCAATCCTGTATTTGCTGTCGGGCCGCTGGCGCGAAGGCTGGCAGGCTTTTGCCGCACGCTGGCGGTGGCAGCCGGAACAGGCCCGGCCGTTTTCCCAGCCCTGGTGGCAAGGCGAGGCCCTGCAGGGCAGGACGCTTATGGTCTGGGGTGAACAGGGCGTCGGCGATGAGGTCATGTTCGCCGCCATGATCCCCGATTTGGCCAAATCGGGCGGCCGGGTTCTTGTCGAATGCGACCGGCGGCTTTTGGACTTATTTCGCAGATCGTTCCCCGGCGCCACCTGTATCGCGCGCGCCGAACATCCTGATCCGGCCGCTCAGGCCGCGGACCTGCAGGTGCCCAGCAGCAGTCTCGGCATATGGCTTCGGCGCGATGAAAAGAGCTTCGGCGGCGGCGCGCCGTATTTAGCGGTTGATGCGGCGCGCGCGGAGCAACTGCGTCATGCCTATCGCGCCCGGTTCGATGCCGGCGCCGGAAAAAAACTTGTCGGCATCACCTGGCAGAGCCTGAACCCGGAGATCGGCGATCGGAAATCCATGACCCTCGATGACATGGCGCCGCTGTTTCAGGTGCCGGATGCGGTTTTCGTCAACCTTCAGTACGGCGACACCAGCGAAGACCGGGCCGATTTTCAGAGCCGCATGGGCGTCACCATTCACCACGACCCTGACATTGACCCCCTGGTCGACATCGACGGCCACACCGCGCAAATCGCCGCCATGGACCTGATCATCTCAATTTCCAACAGCACCGTTCATCTGGCCGGCGCCATCGGCGTGCCGACATGGGTGATCGTTCAAAAGGTGCCGGACCGGCGCTGGCTGATGGACCGCGAGGACAGTCCCTGGTACGGTTCCGTCAGGTTGTTCCGTCAGCGTGACTTCGGCGATTGGTCTGCGCCCGTCACCGCCGCGCGCGACGCGTTGTTGGCGGCCGCCGGCAACTGATCGCCGTTCAGCCCAGCCGCTTCAAACCATCAAACCAGCAACCTAGGACATGGTGAGCCGTCGCTTTCCATGATAGACAAGCCGATATTCATCGGCGTGACGAGGGCGGAAAATCACCAATTCCATCGTCTGAAAACGCTGTCGGCGGGGCATGACAAATTGCGGACCAAATCAACGCGTCAGAAACCCGAAAGGGGCGAA
Organism: uncultured Magnetovibrio sp.; assembly: GCA_964595005.1. Lineage (GTDB taxonomy): Bacteria > Pseudomonadota > Alphaproteobacteria > Rhodospirillales > Casp-alpha2 > UBA3470. Next base: position 4,825 of record CAZQPC010000146.1, on the reverse strand, counting down.
TCCGATCTTTTCGTGGTTTCACGCCACCAACATTTAACGCCGATCAAGCCGGTGAGCGATCTTCCTGTCGTATTCACCCATATCCCGAAGACGGCCGGGACAACCCTCGACCGGATATTCGAAGCCCTTGAATATCGTTGCGGCCTATCACGGCATCGAATTCGAGGCACCATCTACGGGCAATTCCTTGGGCCGGGAAAACCGGACGTTGCCGCGACCACCACATTGCCGACCGATTTCAAACAAGCGTCGGTGATCTCCGGCCACACGCCGTTCGGATTTCCCTCTCCCCTGCCGTCACCCAACCTCAAACTGACGATCTTGAGAGAGCCCCTTGCGCGCAGCATTTCGCATTTTCTGTTCGGCGCAGAGCGCGGCGGTTGGGATTTGAAAACCGAGCCGGCGGCCGTCTATGCAGCCGGGCAGATGGTTGACAATCCGCAGGTCCGCCAGATTGCCGGCAGCCTGGACGCCGGCGAAGTTTGTGACGCGGCGATGTTAAATGCCGCCATCGCCAACATCGACGACCACTTCGATTTTGCCGGCATCACGGAACGGTTCGACGATCTGCTGATGGCCTTGCTCTGTGCCTTGGATTTGCCCGATGTGGTTTACCGCAAGGCGACCGTGGGGCGGCGTCCGCCGCCGAAACTTTCGCGAAAGCTGTCGGCGGCTTTTGAGTCCTTTAACCAGTTCGACAAGGCGCTATACGACCACGTGGCGGCCAAACCGTCACCCGTGCGCGATGGTATTCTTGCCATCGGGACATCACCCGCCAACCGGAAAAATGCCGACAAGGTGCTGATCACCAATCCGTTCATCAATTTGGGCGGCATGAAGTATCCGCTATTCAGCCGTGACGAATTTTCGGAGGTTTTGCCGGAACTTCGCAAGGCCGGGTTTCGCGTCTCGGGCATGACCGCTAATACCAAGTTGCATTAATAATGACCCATAGAGACGGTTTTCCAGGGTTTTCGGCAAGGAGCGTGCGCTGTCGCGATGCGGGGCATCGGAAAGCGTGCGCGACGCTGTCCGAAAGCCCTGGAAAACCGCCATTTCGGTCGTTCGTACAGCCCGCTGGAGGGCGTCAGAAACGTTTGACGATACCCCGCATCGCCTGCACGTTCCTTCCTACCCAGCGGGCTGTACGGACGATCTCTATGGGTCATTATTAATGCAATTTGGTATAAAGCGTGAGCCGGACAATGCCGGATCAGGTCCGCGTCACGTTCCGGATATCGCGACGCCAATTGAAGCGCCGGAAAACGTCAATTTTGTCACTTCAGGGCGAGGGCGCCGTTTGAGTGGGCAAACATATACGTGCCCGTAATATTGGCGACCGTATCGGCATTGACGTGGCGGCCGTCGGCGGCGTGGCCTTCGCCATGTAGCGCCAGGGCGATTTCGTATGACGGGAAATAAAGGACATCGGCTTCATCGCGGGCAAGCTGGCCGCAAATTGCCCGTAACTGGGATTTGCTTTCGGCGTTGGCGACAAAGATATCCCCGCCGGAGAATGTCCGGCCCAGCCAGACCGGCGACACCGTGAACACGATGTGCGCGTCGGGATTGGTTTTCTTGATGTAGCTGACGGTGCGTCTCAAATTCTCATAATTCTCCGGGTATGTGCTGAGATGGAATTCCGTCTCATCGTGGCCGCCGCCAAGATTGTAGCCCGGATATTCACAGGCGAAGCGGCCATCGTCCTTCTTTCGCCAAACTTCGATAAGGCCAAGGGTAATCAAAAAAACGTCCGCCGCCCGAATGCCGTCCGCGACCACGTCATCCAGCGATGCAATGGTCGCCAGCAGATCGTCCGGGCTTCGCGCAAACACCGAGCGGCGGTACGGGTCTTGATAAATTTTCCCGCCGCTATCCCAAATGTGGTCGTCTTTCTCCCAGATGTCCGTCGGTGATTGCGTCCATTCGCCGTGGAACTTCTCGAATTCCTGCAAAATGGCAAACGTATGATAATGGTTGATATTGTCCCGCGCCGGCAATGCCCCGACCCGGGTTTTCTCCGCATTGAGATCCAGGGACTTGTATTTCGGGTAGACGTCGAGCCCATGGGCGGCCAGCGCCGAGCGAATTTCCACCGCGAAACAGCTGCCCATGGTGAAGACTTTCGAGCCGGCATTCAGATAGTCGTGCTTTTCAATGGAAATGAAATTGTGTTCGTTGAAAACCTTCCAAAACTCGTTTCTTTCATCGGTAATTCTGACGTGGAACGGTTTTTCGGGCGCCCCATCAAGACGCGATGCTGGTTCGCCGGGTTGAACAGGAGATCGGGCGCGGCGGGTTGATGAATTGCTGGCCCGTTTACTTTTCTTCATGATCCGCTACGCCGATTTCGCCGATTGATCACATCTTAGCATGGCGTCTTTTTCGGCGAACCAGTCGTCGGCATAGTCGGTGCCCCGGTAATCATCGAAGTAAGGACCGCCGATGGTGTAATGCAGGTTCGAGACGTCGGCGACGGGCACGCTGGGGTCGTAAGCCACCAAATGGTTCCAGGCGTGGGGAATGTCGCCGATCATGTCATCATTGCCGAGCCAGTTGAAGCGGTGCAGATCAAGGCCGCTCGCGGTGTTCACGTAGTCCGGCGTCAAGGCTGTGCACCGCGCGCAGTTGAACAGCATGACGCTGGACCAGTTCTTCTTCTCGTATTTGGTCTGCGGCGCGCCCAGGAACTTCGTGTCCTCTTCGGGAACATGGTCGTGCTTGACCACCTGGACGGCGTATTGGTCATCGCGAAGCGCCCAAAGCTTGGCCATGTCGTCGAGGACCAGCATGTCGCAGTCCATGAACACGGCCCAGCCTTCGAAGCCGCACAAATACGGCGTCAGGAAACGCGAGAAGGAAAAATCAGTGGACTGCAGGGGATTGCGCTCGCGGGTCATCAGTCCGTCCAATTGGGACAGCATGATCGGCGTGATCGAAACGGGCTGGCTGGCCCGGGCATGGATGCTTTGCGAAAGCACGTGGAAAGCGACGGTTTCACGGGCGTCAAAGCCGATAAACACGCGGATCATTTCTCAATTCCTGACGATGATCTTTGAGAGGAAAGGGATGGTATCGGCCTGTCCATGGGTTGTCCAGGCACCGGCCTTACGCGGCATTCCATTTTCCGCGATGCATGATGGTGACGACTTTTTGAGCGCCATTGCCATCTGGTTTCGGTACATCGAATGCGGCAAAGTACCGCAAGCCCGTGTGGTGTTTGATCCGTTCGTCGAAGATAGCGATCCACCATTCCGGCGGCTCCAAGGTGCAATGGGCGTTTTCACCATTGGGCAATGTTTTGGCCGCCGGATAGCAAGCCACATTGATATAGGCGAATTCCGTCGCAAATCCGAAAATCTCATCGACCAGCCACGGGATGTCCTCCTTGGGGCAATGCTCAAGAACGTCCGTCGACACGACACCTTCAAATTTCTCGGTCGGCAGCGTCGCGAAAGGTTCATGCCCAGGGTCGTAACACGCAATGGATTCGACGCCCCAAAAGGTTTTTATATCTGGAAAACTCATGCCGTTCGGCAGGTCGATCTTCATTGGTTTGTATTGGTTCCCCTTGCCCGACCCATAGTCGAGAATCGTCTGCGATCCCAAAACGCTCAATATGGATTGGATGTGGGACGCATGCTTCGGCAGACTGCGGCCATCAAAGGTTTCTTCGGGCGGAATATTTTGATCGACGGCACCGTGCACGTGCATCTCACGATAATATCCGAGAAGCTCTCGATAGCGCAGGCTGGGATTTTCGCGGGAGTACTGGGTCATCGTTCTTTCCGTGGGAACTGGTTCCGGCATCCTACAATTCCCAACGGTCGACACCAAGCATCACAAAACACGACCACGTAATCATCGGTCAAATACTGTTCGATTTATCTTTCTTCTGAGGCTCCGGCTTTTTCGTGTCATCGTACTTTTTCATCAGCTCATCGAAAAACCGCTTGGTCTTTTTCGCCTGCTCCTCAATCCAGGGCTTCGCCTTGTCGTAAGCGACACCGGCGTCGCAGGCGGCATAGAGGCCCGAACAGCGGGCCACGCAGGGCGCGCGTTTTGCCGCGTTATCCTTGAAATCCGTTTTACAGGTGCTCTCACATTGGTCGAATTCATGCCCGCATTGGGCGCTCGTCTTGCCCTCCGCCAGGGCCGGCCCGGCGGCGATCATCGCGGCGGCCAAAACCAAGGCGAAAAATACAGGGTACCGACGGAACATGGCAAAACTCCTGGCGGTGACTATCCGAATCCTGAACATAGTTTACATACTCACTGTTTATGACTTCTTTATGGCCGGGCCAGGGATGAAATTACAGGCTGGAGGCGACCGCCCTGCGAAACCGGCGGTCGCGCTTCAAATGCCATTCCCGGCTCATGGCTTCGGGACGGTTTTGATAGCGTTCCGCGTAAAGAAGAACCCAGTGCCGGCCTCGCGTCGACCGCGCGCCTTTGCCGGCGTTGTGGGCCGCAAGGCGTTTTTTCAGGTCCGTCGTCCAACCGACGTATGTACGTATGGCGCCCGGTCCGGCGCTGCCAAGAATGTAGACGAAACAGGCCATCAGAACAGACTATTCCACGGTCACGCTTTTCGCCAGGTTGCGCGGCTGGTCGACGTCCGTGCCCTTGATCACGGCAATGTGGTAGGCGATCAATTGCACGGGGATCGCGTACAACAGCGGCGCGACGAAGGGATCGACGGCCGGCAGGGTCAGGGTCGCTTCGCTGCCGCCGCCCAGGCGCGCCACGCCGGCGGCGTCGGACAGGAAGATCACCCGGCCGCCCCGGGCCATGACTTCCTGAACATTGGAAACGGTCTTGTCGA
>CAZQPC010000145.1:0-11839 GCA_964595005.1 uncultured Magnetovibrio sp. | reverse complement strand
GCGGGCTGTACGGACGATCTCTATGGGTCATTATTAATGCAATTTGGTATAAGCCGCCTTCTTCAACGCCTTCCGTACCGCCTTGATCTGGTCTTTGACCGAGATATCAGTGATCGAGGTGATCTCCAAATCCCGGTCCTCATAGGCATTGAGGCCCGGATGGCTGGCTTCCCACTTGGCGACGATTTCATCGCGCCTGATCAAGAGCGCCGCAATTTGCGGATGGAACAGGCGCAGCATGGCGCCGATCCAGATATTCACGGGCCAGCTGGGCAGTGCCTGATCGATATCGAACAGGTCCGCCATGGCGATGACATCGTCGGCGGCGTACCAAATCTCGCCGGTAACCCAGCGGTTGGTGGAAAACAGGCGGATCGGAAACCCGGCCCGGTTCATGGAAATGCCGATGAAATGGGTCAGCGCATCGTTGTCGCCCTCCGGTTTCTCGTAATCGGCGAGGGCCACCGGCTCTATGTGTTTCGGCATGCCCTTGGGGCGCAGGAAAGTATGAAAATGCCCGTGCTCGGCCCCCCATTTGTTGGCACGGTTTTCCGGTGGATGGGCGTGATAGTAGTATTGGGAATGGCTGTCCCAGTCATAAACGTCGCCGTCCGGATAGTGATCCCATTCGAAGAACTCGCCGCCGCCGCGCAGCATTTCGCCGACCACATTGGCGTCACTCTTCTTCAGGACACGGTAGCACTCGACGACATATTCGCCGGCCTCGGCCATAATCTCCAGGCGCTCCCGGGGGACATCCGTGAGGCCGACTTTGCCGAGTTTCATGGCGCTGAGGCCGCCGCTGGCACCGGTCTTCGTCATGCTACAGCTCCTTGATGGGCCACCATTTTCCTGGCCGGAATATACCGCCTCAGGCTGGACAAGGAAACGCCGTGGATGAGCCATCCACGGCGTCCCGAGACGTGCAAAGTGGATTGCGGTATATTAGTTGGTCTTCTTGGCGGCGCAGGGATTGCAGGGGTTGCAGCCCTTCTTCTTGGCTGCACAGGGGTTACATGCACCACAGGCATTTTTCTTGGCTGCACAGGGATTGCATGCGCCACAGGCTTTCTTTTTGCCGGCACAAGGGCTGCACGAGGCCAGTTCGACGATGGCGGATTTCGGGCTCAATTCCGCGGCTTGCGCATCGGGAAGCACGCTTGCGGCGCCGGCGCCGGTAAGGGCCGCGATACCGACGGCGGTCAGGGTTTTCTTCAACATGGTTTCTCTCTCCTGTTTTGATGATTTACGGTCTTTGAAATAATTTCGAGAAACATCTTAGACTGCTCTTCCGGACATGGGAGTAAAGTCGGGTCACATCACTGTGAGCGGGCACGTGCAGCGGGCCTTCAAAAATTTGCAACAACGCACGGTGTTTGATCAGCCGGACGTTGCCGTCCCCATCGTTTGGGAGCGAAAAGGCAGATGAAACATAAAATGAACATTTTGCTCAAACTATAATCAATTATGATAAGTAATTGCTTTTAAACAATTTTTTTCGTCACCGGAATTGCCGGACGCAGGTCGACCGTACAAACGTTCGCCGTATTCGCTCGCCGGCCGTTCGTCACCGCCATTAAGGTCGATCAACGTACACCCGCGCCACCACAGAGCGCCGGATAGATCAAAGGGACGAAGGCCATGCATAGTATAGACATCCGCGACGTATCCGTTCTTATCGTCGACAAAAACCCGTTATTGAGAACCGTGTTCCGTCAGGTTCTGCGCGAATTGGGCGCCAGCGACGTGGCCACGGCCAGCAACGTCGAAAACGGTTTTGCCGCCTTCCAAGCCAACAACCCCGATGTTGTATTGGCTGATTGGGGCCCTGGTTGTGACGGCTTGGAGCTGTTGGATCAGATGCGCAACGATCCCGCCAGCGTCAATCCGTTCGTGCCCGTGGTGATCACTTCGGCCTATACGGAAGCCGAAGCAGTGATATCGGCCCGTGACATGGGCATGTCCGGATTTTTGGCGAAACCTGTTTCCGCCGAAACACTTTATACGCGGATTGCCCGCGTCTTGAGCGAGAGCCGGTCCTTCGTCCGCTCGGGAGCGTTTTTCGGCCCCGATCGACGCTATCAGGAAAGCGAGGCGACGCTGGGCGACCGCCGGCAATCAAACGCCGCTTGAGCCGTTCAGGCGCCATGCACGGCGGTCAGGAAATCCTGGATTTTGCCGACATTCTTGACGCCCGGGGTATCTTCGACGCCGGATGAGACATCGACGGCTTGCGCGCCACTGATGCGGATCGCCTCGCCGACATTCCCAGGTGTCAGGCCGCCGGCCAAAACCCAAGGTTTCATCCAGGCCTCGCCGGCGATCAAATTCCAATCAAACGCCAAGGCATTGCCGCCCGGCCGGGTTGCGTCCTTCGGCGGCCTGGCATCGAACATGAGGTAATCGACGACCGGTTCATATGTGTGGGCCCGGACCACATCTTGCGGGCCCGAAATGGCGACGGCTTTCATGACCGGCAGACCAAACCGGGCGCGAATTTCGGCAACCCGATCGGGCGTTTCGCTGCCGTGCAGCTGCATCATATCAACGCCGGCCGAGGCGGTAATCTCAGCCAGCAATTCATCGTTAGCGTCAACGCTTAGGGCCACTTTGATAACATCTGCCGGCACCCGGTCCGTCAGTTCCGCAGCGCGCTCAGGGCTCAGTGAGCGCGGCGACGGCGGGAAGAAGACAAAACCGGTCATGGCGGCGCCGGCCTCCACGGCCGCGTCGACAGCATCTTCGTTCATCAAGCCGCATATTTTGGCTTTCACCGTCATCTCATCTCGCATCCACATGTTGCCAATATAGGCGCGTCTCCAAGGCCAGCGAATGACTCGTCGCCTTGTCGTTAAACGGTCTGGCGGCTCATTCTGGCGGCACTGTTGCCAACATTGACGGGCGTGCCGAAAAGGTTTCGTACCAGGCCGCCAGTTCGGGACAGGTATCGCGCCACCCCTTGTTCTTGAAACGAAAATCCAGATAGCCAAGCGCGCAGCCCACCGTGACGGTGCCGATATCAATACGGTCGCCGAGGCTGTCGGCGAGGGCATCCAGGTCAGCCAACGCACCGTCGATCTTAATCGATTGAGCGCGGCTCCAGTCGTCCCAACGGTTCGCCTCGGGGCGCAGGAAGTTTTCGTACCTGACCAGCAAGGCGGCATCGAGAAGCCCATCGCCCAGGGCTTGCAGCCGAAGCGCCGTCCAGCGGCTGACACCGCCGGCCGGGAACGCCGCGCCATCGCCGAAGGCCTGATCCAGGTATTCGCAGACGACCCGCGAATCAAACAACACCATGCCGTCATCAAGTTCGAGGGCCGGCACTTTTTTCAAGGGGTTGGATATTTCGGCGTTCGGGTCCGTCGGGATGGTGCCGAGCTCATTGAACTCAAGCTGCGCCCAATACCCGCCCTCCAAGGCCTGAACGCGAACCTTGCGGACGTAGGGTGAGGTCTTTGAACCGTGAAGTTTCATCTGTGGGCTCCCATGGAAATCGTCCTAGGTTTCGGATAGTTCTTGGCCAATGCGCTGGGCCGCACCAACCGCGTCGGCAGCGCCCGTGATCGGCCGGCCGATGACCAGATAATCAGCGCCCATGGCGACCGCGTCGGCCGGCGTAACAATGCGTTTCTGGTCGTCGGCGGCGGCCCAGGCGGGCCGGATGCCCGGAACAACCAGCTTGAAATCCGCCCCGCAAGCGCTTCGCAAGGCGGTGATTTCCTTGGCCGAGCAGACGACCCCGTCCATGCCTGATTGCTGTGCCAAGGCGGCGAGGCGAACCACCTGGTCCTCGGTGGTCCAGCTGACACCGAGATCGCCAAGGTCCTCGTCATCCAACGACGTCAGTACGGTGACGGCCAAGAGAATGGGCTGGTCGGCGCCGGCTTCCGCGTTTGCCGCAACCGCGGCTTCCATCATGGCGCGGCCGCCCGAGGCGTGGACATTGAGCATGAACGGACCGACCTTGTTGGCCGAACGAATGGCGCCGGCCACCGTGTTCGGAATGTCGTGGAATTTGAGATCCAGGAACAGCGGCTGATCGCCGCCGCCGGTTACCTGGCGGACGCCTTGCGGTCCGTTGGCCGTGAAGAATTCCTTGCCGAGCTTGATGCCGCCCACATGGCCTTGCAGCCGGGTGGCCAAATCCACGGCCCAAACCACGTCGGTGGTATCCAGGGGCACCAAAATGCGTTCGAATGGCTGCATGATGCGGCGGTTTTACTCTCAGGCCCGGCGGTAGGCAAGCACCGCGCCGGCCAAGTCCTCGATGGCTGTCCCGGCGGACTTGAAAAGCGTGATTTCATCGCCCGACGGCCGCGCCGGTGGCGCGTCGGGGCGGGCCAAGGTGAAAAGGGTGCCCAGAATATCAGCCTCGGTGATCACGCCCCGCGACAGGGGATCGCAGATATCACCGGCCGACTGAATGGCGTCTTCCGTATCGACGAAGACGCTGGCCCGGCGCATGGCGTCGTCATCGGCCTCGCGCATGGCCGGGGTAAAACCGCCCACCAGGTCGACGTGCTGGCCGGGCCGAAGCCAATCGCCAAGGATCAGCGGCTCGGCGGCAAGGGTCGCGCATGAGATGATGTCGGCGTCTTGGACGGCGCCCTGCAGGTCGTCGCTCACCGACACGGCGACGCCGGGTAAATCAACGCCGGCGGCGACCGCCTCGGCTTTGATCGAATTGCGCCCCCATACGGTCAACTCCGTCAACGGCCGCTGTGAGGCGTGGGCGCCGATCAGGTGCGGTGCCAAGGTCCCGGTGCCGACCATGAGAAGCCGGCCGGCATCCGGTCGCGACAAAAAGCGTGATGCCAGCGCCGACGCGGCTGCCGTGCGGCGCGCGGTCAGTTCGGCGCCATCGAGGATCGCCAGCTGGGTGCCGGTCGCCCGGTCCATCAATTGGTAACTGGCGTTCACCGCCGGCAGGTTCCGGAGCGCATTGTCGGGCATGACCGTGGCCGTTTTGATGCCCAGGAAATCCACATCCCAGGCCGGCATGAGCAGTAACGTGGCGTCGTGGCCGCCATCGACCGGCACCGTATGGTGATGTCGCGGCGGCACCGTCACGTCGCCCCGGAAGGCGTCGTCCAGGGCATCGACGAGGGAAGCATAGTCAAGGGCGGCGGCGACATCCGCGGCGCCGAGGTTGCGCATCCTCACGCGGCGTTGGCGGGGGGCAGAGCCGGGACGGGACGGGTGTTATCTGCCGTTTCGGTTTTCTTGGCGCCTTGGACCTCTGTCTCAAGACGCGAGACACGGTCCTTGAGCTGGCGGGCCTCTGCTTCCGCGCTGTCGGCGCGCCGTGCCGCATCCCGGGCGCGCCGCCGTCCCGTGCCGGCGGCAAACCACGACGCCAAGCCGCCCCAAATCACGCCGATGACCAGCGCGCCGAGAATAATCGCCGACAAAGGAATGTGCAGGCTGGATGGCAGGGGCCAGAAATCCACAAGCACCTGATGGCGGTTGATAACGGAAAAATTCACTAACAACAGACCCACCGGTGCAACGATCACCAGGGTCAGAACTTTGGTCAGCTTCGTCTTTTTCAAGGCCGTGCGGTCTCCATAGGCCAAGGCACGGGTTTAGCTGGTGGTGTTCAGCTTTTCGCGCAATTGCTTGCCTGTTTTGAAATACGGGGTGAACTTTTGCGCCACCTGGACGGCCTCGCCGGTACGCGGATTGCGGCCGACGCGAGAGCCGCGGGATTTGACGGAAAAGGCACCGAAACCGCGCAACTCGACCCGGTCGCCGCGGGCCAGGGCGTCGGAAATTTCATCGAAAATGGTCGATACGATTCGCTCAACATCGCGCTGATACAAGTGCGGGTTGGCCGCCGCGAGACGGGTGATCAGTTCCGATTTCGTCATGCCTTCGAACCCCCTGGGTATCCCGGCACCGCGCGCTCCCTTATGGTTATTGTGCGCGATGCCGTAAGGCTGGTCTTAGCAAGGCGGCAAATATGCCAAATCACAAGGCATGATCGCCGGTTGACAGTTCTCATCTCATCGCAGGTTGCCAAACCGACAACACCCCGTCAAGTCTAAGTCTTTCTGAAAACAGAGTTTTTCCGATCATTGAGCCAACAAACTGACGCCATGGCGGATCGTCGTCTTTGATCTCCACATCCTTAATCTCCAAATCCTTGCCAATGCCGTGGGCTTCGGTCAGCCAGCGGCGGGCTTCCGCCTCGGCGCCGATGGCGTCGATCAGGCCGTGGTCTTTCGCCTGGCGTCCGGAAAAGACCCGGCCATCGGCCAGGGCCAGAACCTTATCGCGGGCCATGCTTCGGCGTTCCGTGACCATGTCCACGAACATGGAAAACAGATCCCGGATAATCCGTTCCGTGGCCTCGCGGGCCGCCGGCGAGAAGGGTTCCATGGGGTTCGGTTGGGCTTTCAGTGGCCCGCTTTTGATGGTTTCGGGCTTGATCCCCAACTTTCCGAGAAGGCCGGTAATGTCGGCCGTCTGCATGATCACCCCGATGGAGCCGGTGACCGTGCCGTTTCGTGCAAAGACCTGGTCGGCCCCGATCGCCGTCATGTAGGCGGCCGAGGTTGCCGTGCCGCCCATGACGGCGACCACCGGCTTTTTATCGGCCACCGCGCGCAGGCTCTTATATAAGGCTTCGCCGCCGACAAAGGTACCGCCGGGGCTGTCGACGTTGACGATCAGGGCACGGATGGAGCCGTTGTCCGCAACCTTCATCAGCGCCTCATCGCGGGCCGGGTCGTCGAGAATGATGCCGCTGACGTCAAGGCGGGCAATGTAATCGTTAAAACCACCGCCGGCGAACCGCCCGGCGGCCGCCAAAACGGCGATGACCCCCGCAACCAGCGCCGCGATACGCCAAAAATTCAGGCGCCGCTTAAGACGGCGCCTGTCGATGATGGCGGCCGGATCACGGGCCATGACGGCCTCGCAACCGGAGATGCTGGCGGCGCGCGCCCGAGTGTCGAACAGCGCGCCGCAGCTGGTCCATCCTAGTCTTCCTTGGCTTCGTCCGCCGCATCACCGGCAGCATCAGCATCTTCGGCTTTTGCGGCATCCTTTTTCGCCTTGGCCTTCGGCTTGGCTTTTGCCTTGGCCTTCTTTGGCGCTTCGCCGTCCGCATCTTTGGCGGAATTTTTGGCAGCCTTCTTTTTTACCGGCTTTTCTTCAGGCGTCGCCTCTGCCGTATCATCATCAGCCGCAGCGGATTCTTCGGCGTCGGCCTTTTTGGCGGCTTTCTTCGCCGGTTTCTTGGCTGGCTTTTCTTCTTCCGCCGGGGCATCGGCATCGGCCTGTTTTTCAGCTTCCGCCGCCTGTTGTTTCTCGGCGATGGCGGCGCCAAGGATGTCGCCCAGCGAGGCGCCGGCATCCGTGGAGCCGTATTCGGCCATGGCTTTCTTCTCTTCCTCGGCCTCGCGGGCCTTGATGGAAAGCGTCACGCGGCGGCCCGACTTATCCACCTGAGTAACCTTGGCGTCGACTTTCTCACCCGGCGCAAACCGGTCCGGCCGCTGTTCAGAGCGGTCACGGCTTAATTCCGACTTGCGGATGAAGCCCGGAATGGAATCGTTGACCCGCACTTCAATGCCGTTATCGACGATCGCCGAAATCGTGCAGGTCACCACGGCGCCTTTCTTGACGTCCGTCATGGCATTGCCGACCGGATCTTCGGAAAGCTGTTTGATGCCTAGTGAGATGCGTTCCTTTTCGATGTCGACGTCGAGCACCTTGGCTTTCACCATGTCGCCCTTCTTATAGTCGGCAAGCGCTTCTTCGCCGGATTTTTCCCAACTGAGATCGGACAAATGAGCCATACCGTCAATCTCACCTTCGAGGCCGATGAACAGGCCAAACTCGGTGATGTTCTTGATTTCGCCTTCGACTTCGGCGTCGACGGGGAAGGTGTCGGTAAAGGCCGTCCACGGGTTATCGAAGCACTGTTTCAGCCCCAGTGAAATCCGGCGCTTTTCCGGATCCGTGTCGAGCACCATGACTTCCACTTCCTGGCTGGTCGATACGATCTTGCCCGGATGGACGTTCTTTTTGGTCCAGCTCATTTCGGAGACGTGCACCAGGCCTTCGACGCCCGGTTCTAATTCGACGAAGGCGCCATAGTCGGTGATGTTGGTGACCCGGCCGGTGAATTTGGCTTCCTGCGGGTACTTGGCGGCGACGCCATCCCAGGGGTCGGCCTCCAATTGCTTCATGCCAAGCGAGATACGCTGGGTTTCGGCATTGAAGCGGATAACCTGAACCTTGATGGTCTCACCAATCTGCAAGGCCTCGGAGGGATGATTGATGCGTTTCCAGGCGATGTCGGTGACGTGCAACAGACCGTCGACGCCGCCGAGATCGATGAACGCACCGTAATCGGTGATGTTTTTGACGACGCCTTCCAGCACCTGGCCTTCGGAAAGATTGGCCATCAATTCGGAACGCGCTTCGGAACGGGTTTCCTCCAGCACGGCGCGTCGCGAAACGACGATGTTGTTGCGTTGGGCGTCCATTTTCAAAATCTGGAAGGGTTGCGGCGTGCCCATCAGCGGCGTGATGTCGCGCACCGGACGGATGTCCACCTGGCTGCCTGGCAGGAACGCCACGGCGCCGGAAAGATCGACGATGAAACCGCCTTTAACTCGGCCGAAGATGACGCCGTTGACCCGTTCGGTGGCCTTGAAGGATTTCTCCAGTTCCGCCCAGGCTTCTTCGCGCCGCGCCTTTTCACGGCTCAGCCGGATCATGCCGTCGCGGTCCTCGTAGCGTTCAATGAACACGTCGACCGTGTCACCGGCGGTGATGGCGGCTTCGGCGCCCGGTTCGCCAAATTCCTTCAGGGGCACGCGTCCTTCCGACTTCATGCCGACATCGATCAGCGCCACGTCACCGTCAATCGACAGCACGGTGCCCTTGACAACACGTCCTTCAAAACGATTGTCACCGATAGATTCTTCCAGGAGTTCAGCAAAATTTTCTTTGACTTCGAATGCGACCTCTTCGGCCGCCTGATCTGCAGGAGTCATGAGTTCCTTATCCTTTTCATCTCTCCATGCCAGCCGGTTGGTTCCGGCGGTCTTTACGATTAACCAAATCCGCAGGACTTCCTTTTCGGAAGCCCGGCGGCGTTCAACTTCGTGCGCCTTAATTTGCGCTTATGTGTCTCGGGAACCGACAATGTCGAGAGCCGCCTGAAACGCCTGGCCGGCATCAAGGCCGCTTGTATCCAGGTTATGCGCGTCGTTGGCCGGCTCCAGAGGGGACACGGCGCGTTCGCTGTCGCGGGCGTCCCGTTCCCTCATGTCCTCGAGAACGCGCGCATATATAGCTTCAAGCCCCCGCTCCTGCAACTCCTTAACGCGCCGTTCCGCGCGAACCTCCGCTGACGCCGTGACGAACAGTTTGACGTCCGCATCGGGGCAGACCACGGTGCCGATATCACGGCCGTCGAGAACCGCACCCGTCTTGCCGTCCGGCGGGTATGCGGCGAAGTCGCGCTGGAATTCGAGAAGTGCCGCGCGGACCCCCGGCACGGCGGAAACCTTGGACGCCGCCTGGGCCACTTCGTCGCTGCGCAGACCGTCCCGGTTGAGATCCGATGCGCTGAGCGCCCGGGCCACGCCTTCGGCGGCGTCGGCGTCTTCTGCGTCGGCGCCGCTGTCGATGACCATCTTGCCGACCGCCCTATATATAAGTCCCGTATCCAAGTAGGCCAATTTGTAGTGCGTCGCCAAACGGCGCGCCAAGGTTCCTTTGCCGGCTGCCGCCGGTCCGTCGATGGCGATAATCATTGTGCTTCCTCTGTTTCCGTTTCCATGCGTGCGCCCAAGCCGTTCATCAAACCGGTAAAGTCTGGAAAACTGGTGGCGATGGTTTCCGTGCCGGTGACACGGACCGGCGTCTCGCAGGCCATGCCCAGGACCAGGAATGCCATGGCGATGCGATGATCCAATTCGGCATCAATCGTGACGCCGCCCAACGGCGCCTGGCCATTTCCGCGGACCGTCAAGCTGTCCGCCGTTTCGTCGACCTGGACGCCGCAGGCGGCGAGGCCGCGCACCATCAGTGCCAGCCGGTCGCTCTCTTTGACCCGCAACTCGGCCAGGCCTGACATGCGGGTGGTGCCGTGCGCCGATGCCGCCGCAACGGCCAGCACCGGAAATTCGTCGATCATCGAGGGCACCCGCGCCGCCGGCACGTCGACGCCATGCAATTGGCTGGTCCGGATGGTCAGATCAGCCACCGGCTCGCCTTCGTCATGACGTTGGTTGGCAAGGGAAATATCGCCGCCCATCTCGATCAGCGTGTCGATCAGGCCGGCCCGCAGCGGGTTTGTGCCGACGTCGCGCAGCACAACTTCCGAACCCGGCGCCATCAGAGCGGCGACCATGGGAAACGCCGCCGACGAAATATCCGCCGGCACGATCACCGTCTGGCCGGACAATTCGGGCTGCCCTGTCAGGGTTATCTGGCGTCCACCGTCGGCGCGGTCCTCGACATCAACCTCGGCGCCGAAATGGCGGAGCATGCGTTCCGTGTGATCGCGGGTGGGGACCGGTTCGGTGACGATGGTCTTGCCCGGTGCCGAGAGCCCGGCCAACAGGACGGCGGATTTCACCTGGGCCGAGGCCACCGGCAGTTCGTAGACCGCCGCCATGGGATCGACCGCACCGGTGACGGTGATCGGCAGGCGGCCGCCGTCGGCCGCAACAAAGCTCGCGCCCATGTCGCGAAGCGGGTCCATGACGCGCGCCATCGGCCGTGAGCGCAGTGATGCATCGCCGCTCAAGGTCGTGGTGAAGGGGTGGCCGGCGAGAACGCCCATGAGCAGGCGCACCGCGGTGCCGGAATTTCCCATATCGAGAACGTCTTGCGGTGGCGCCAGTCCGCCGATGCCACAGCCGAAGACCCGCCAGGTGCCATCGTCGAGGCGGTCCACCTGGGCGCCCAATGCGGACATGGCGGCGGCCGTCGCCAGCACATCTTCGCCTTCCAAAAGACCATTGATCCGGGTCTCGCCGACGGCCAAGGCGCCGAACATGAGGCTGCGGTGAGAGACCGACTTGTCGCCCGGTACACGGAGGTTGCCGCGGAGCGATGGCGCGCGATGGGATACGGTGATGGCCACGCAAATTGATCCTAAATCTTCCGAGGCACCTTGGCGGGCCTTGGGCGTTCGAAAAAATAAGCTGCCCGGGCAGCGTTTTGGTTTTGACAGAAGCGAGGGAAAATGGCAATTGCAGCCCAGGAAATTTGGACGACCAACCGGAGGACAAGGCGTGGCGAAACCGGAGTGGGGAAAGAAGCGCACTTGCCAAAGCTGTGGCGCGCTTTTTTACGACATGACAAAAAATCCGGCGGCTTGCCCGAAGTGCGGCACCGCGGACAATCTGCAACCGCTATTGAAGCCACGGCGGACGCCGGTGGCGGCGCCGAAACCGGTACCCAAGCCGGTGAAGGCGGAAAAGAAATCTGACGACGACGAGGTTCCCGATGACATTGAGGACGTCGAGGTCGACGATGATGAGGATGAAGATCTCATCGTTGATGCGTCTGACCTGGACGACGACGACGACGATGATGATGTTTCCGAGGTCAAGGAACACATTGAGGTTGATGGCGACAAGGATTGACGGGGGTCTTTTTTGCCGTGCTTCGAAGTTTCCGGGACGGCAAAATGTTCATCGAATTTGCTTGCCAGAGGGCGGCGGCGGGCCTTATGTTCCGGCCGCGTAATCAGCCGCCAGATCCCAATCGGCGGCGCCAGAATATCTAAAGGGGCCGTAGCTCAGTTGGGAGAGCGCTACAATGGCATTGTAGAGGTCGTCGGTTCGATTCCGTCCGGCTCCACCAA
>CAZQPC010000144.1:0-11868 GCA_964595005.1 uncultured Magnetovibrio sp. | reverse complement strand
GTCTTAGGATAGAGCCACCCGCGCACCCAATTGATCCGAATGATAGACCGCCTGTTCAATACGAAGATTGGTCAGATAATCGGCGGCCCTATTGGCGACATCGCCGCCGTTTTCCAGATAATCGACAATATGCTTTTGCAGATGGAATACACTGTCGCCCGCGAAACCGGCGTCACGCCAACTATAGATCACGGGCGTCTCGTCGTTTTCACCGAATTTCCGATAGAAAATGTCACCATCGCCGTTCAAACGAATAACGCCGCCAGAGCCTTCGACAAGCATGTCGCCAATTGTCCGGCGCCGGTCTTCAGCCACATGATCAACCAGGCGATTGCCGTCAAACAGGCCGCGCACGCCGTTGGCGAAATGGAACAGAATGACCCCCGTATCTTCGCCGGCGATGTGCGGATTGAGCCGCGTTAAATCGGCCATGACGCTGGTCATCTCGCCAAAGAAGAAACGGAACACATCAATCAGATGGATCGCCGTCTCATGGACCAGGAATCGTGGCATCTTCTGAAAATAAGGCTGGCGGCCTAAATAGGCATCCGGCCCCTGCCCGTCGCCGGGCCGCAGCCGAAAACTGACCTGGTAGGCCTCGCCGATCATGCTGTCGGTGATCATCTCCTTAATTTTCATGTGCCAGGGCTGGAAGCGGAAGTTTTCGTGCACCAATAATGGCACGCCGGCCCGCGCGGCAACGGCAACCGCCGCCTCGGCCTCTTCAAGGGATCGCGTGAACGGTTTTTGACAGATCATCGCGATTCCGCGTTTGGCGGCAGCTTCGATAATCGCCATGTGAGCGTCCGGCGGCACGATGATGTCGAGCAACTGCGGGCGAACCTCATCCAACATTTGTTCGACATCAACGAAACCGCAGCAGCCGTCGAAGGTTTCGGCGATGGTGTCGGCGTCGCCCTGGGACAGCGAACAGACCCCGGCCACCTCAACCCCCAACCGCCGCCAGGCATCATAATGAAACCGGCTGAAATAGCCTGTGCCGACAGCCGCGACCTTCAAGGGCGACGCACTCATGACGGCGACGCGTCAAATCCGGCGACATCCCAGTGATAGGGCCGAAGCCCAGCCCAGTCGGAGCGGAAAGTGGCGATCTCGGCGCCCAGCAAACAGCCCAGATAGACGGTCCGTAGGTCCTCCCCGCCGAAGGCCAGGCTGGAGATGTTCTTGAGCTTGCGGCTGACCGCCTGATCCAGATGTTCGCGGCCCAGCGTGCCCCCCAGATATGCCTCTTCAACCCAGGCCAGATGATCGGGATCGCTGTCTTCCAAGATGATCTGCTGGTGGCCATCGGGTCCAACCCGGATCACCCGGTTGGAGATGATGCTGGTGATCCAAATCCCGCCCTCGGCATCAAAGGTCAGGCCGTCGGGGAAATCACCGAACCCGAACTCGGCCATCGTGGTTTTGTTGGATAGCGATCCATCGGCGCCGACATCGAACCGGCTGAGGCGGCGTCCGAAGGTCTCGTTGACGTACAACTGCCCCGTTTCCGGATGGACCAGGCATTCGTTGGTATAGCCCAGGCCATCGGCAACAATCCGCGCGCCGGCCGCATCAACAAGCACAATGAACCCGTCGCTGCAGTCGGGCCGATAGCCCAGGTCGCGGGGATGCAGCCGCGTGCTGACCGTCACCCAGGTCCGCCCGTGGCCGTCGACGTGAACGTAATTGGTCGGCGGCAACGCCTCGCCGCCGATTTCCAGCAAAAAAGGCGCCAGCTTGCCGTCGTCGTCCAGCCGGTAGACCCCGCCGTCATCACGGCCCAGGTGCGCCAACAGCCACCCGCCGTCGTTCAGCACCGCAATGCCGTTGGGGCTGGGTTTGTAGTCACCCTTGGCCAGCACCGTCCGCACGCCGCCATCGGCGGCAATCACCGAGACGCCGCCCCGCACATCGGCCACATGCAGCGACCCGTCGGCGCGCGCCAACACGCATTCCGGGCGTTGCAATCCGACGCCGACGAAGTCCAATTGGTCGAGGTTGATCACGGCCCGTTCCCCCATGGCGTGCTACCCATCCAGATCCAGAATGGCGCCTTCGTTCATCATCATCTGTGGATCAATTGATTTTTTCAAGGCCCGCAGCAAGGCCTGATCGGCGGCGCTGGCCGAGGCCGCAAAACCGCGTTTCTTCAGCCGGCCGATGCCGTGTTCGGCACTGATCGTGCCGCCGAGGCCAAGTGCCGCCTTTTCGATGGCTTCGGACACCACACCCCAACGCTCGCGAAACTGCGCCGGTGCCATATGGTCCGGCCGGCGGACATTGAAATGAATGTTGCCGTCGCCGAGATGGCCGAAGGGATTGCATTCGGCGCCGGGAACGGCCGCCTCGACCGCCGCGCCGGCGGCGATGATGAACGCCGGCACCTGGCCGACGGGCACGGCGGTGTCCGATTTGAGGCTGTCAATTTCATCGACAAAGGCCTCGGCGATGGCCTCGCGGAGGCGCCAAAATTCGCTCCGGTGCTGGATCGACTGAGCGATCACCGCGTCGACGATATGCTCGTCTTCCAATCCCTGGCCGATGGCATCTTCCAAGGCGCCCTTCAGATCGAACCGTTCGGCCGCCGTCTCCAATTCCACCAACGCCAGCCAGCTGTCCGTCCGGTCGAACGGGCAGCGCGCGCCTTCGATGGTCAATCCGCGCCGGACCGCATTGGGTGACAGCAATTCAAAGGCGGCAATCGTTTCGCCGACATGCTGTTCAAGATCACGGTAGAACGCCAACGCCGCACCGGGGCCGGGAATGGCGGTGAACGCCGTCTCCCGGGCGCGCGGAAAGGGCCGCACCTTCAGGCACGCCTTGGTGATGATCCCCAGCGTCCCTTCGGCGCCGATGAACAATTGCTTCAGATCATAGCCGGCAGTGTTCTTTCGGAGGCATCTGAGATCGCTCCAGACGGTGCCGTCGGGCAGTACAACCTCCAGCCCCAGCACCTGATCGCGGGCGGTGCCGTAACGCAGCGCGTTGTTGCCGCCGGCGTTGGTCGCCAGATTGCCGCCGATCTGGCTGGATCCTTCGCCGCCGTGGGTCAGGGGGAAATACCGATCGGCCGCTTCGGCGGCCTGTTTGACGGTCGCCAAAACGGCGCCGGCCTCGACGATCATGGTGTTGTCCAGGGTATCCACCGGACCGATCTTGTTCATGCGTCCAAGCGACAGAATGACCTCCGGGGCCTGGCCCGCCGGCACGGCGCCGTTGACCAGCCCGGTCAGCCCGCCCTGGGGCACCACGCCGATGCCGTTGCGCCGGCACCAGATCAGGGTTTCGCACACCTGATCCGTATTGGCCGGTCGGGCGACAGCCAATACATGCGCCGCTTTGGCGCCCAACAGATCGGCACAATAGGGCGCCATATCGTTTGGCGCTGTGAGAAGGCCCTTGCCGCCCAGCGACGCGCGCAGGTCTTGCAGGTCCGGGCTCACGCCGCCGCCCCGGCAATCTCGCGAAGGGCGTCGATCAAGGCGCCGGTTTCCTGTTCGTTGCCGATGGTGATCCGTATGGATCCGTGCCCCGCTGGCCAGGGGACCTCCTGAACCAAGATTCGGAACTTTTGCAACTTATCGACAATTTCCCCTGCAGCCCTGTCCGCCGACACGGTCAGGAAGTTAGCGCCCGACGGAAAGGCCCGCCATCCCAGTTCCGCCACCGCGTCGGCCAGCCGGCGGCGTTCGCGGATGGTTGAATCCAAAATGAAAGCCAAATGGTCTTCGTCCAACATGGCCGCCCGGGCCGCCGCCTGGGCCAGCCGGTTGACATTGAAATTGGGCCGCAACTGCCAAAGCCCATGCTTGATGTCCGCGTCACTGGCAATGACATAGCCGACCCGCATCCCGGATAGCGCATAGGCTTTCGAAAAAGTCCGGGTCACCACCCAGGCGCCCGTGCGCGTACGCAACTGGGCCAGAACATCCGCGCTGCCCTCATGGACGGCGAATTCATAGTAGGCTTCGTCGACCACCAGCAGACAATCGTCCGGCACCTCTTCGGCGACGCGGCGCAGGTCCTCGGCCGAAACCACGCCGCCGGTGGGGTTGTTCGGCGTGCATAGATAAAACATCCGGGTCTTCGGCGTGATCGCGCCCAGCATGGCGTCAATGTCCAGGGTTCCGTCATCGGTGACCGGGACATCAACGATGGTTCCACCGGCAATCTGCACGCCCTTCGGGCAGGTCGGGAACGTCGGCGACGGAAAAATCGCCTCATCGCCCGGCTGAACGGAAATCATCGCCGCCGCCACCAGCAATTCGCCGCTGCCGTTGCCGAAGCTCAGCAGGCCCGGATCAACTCCCATGCGTTGCGAAATGAGCTCGGCCAGCGCCGCGCAGCCGTGGTCCGGGTAGTTGTTGATGTCATTGATGGCATCGCGCATGGCGTGTAAGGCCTTGGGCGATGGTGCCAGGCGGCTTTCGTTCAGGTTCAAGCGCCGCCATGAGGGGTCGACCCGGGCGTCCGGCTCGGAGAATACGGGCGGCGGAGGAAAGCTGATCTCTTTGATGCGCCGGATCGGAAATGTCGATGACATGGGGGCTGTTCCTAAGGTGGGGGCTGTTCCTAGGTATGCGACCAATCGTTGGGGTCGTCGGAATTGCCGGGCGACAGGCCGATGATATCGCCTTCCGCGGAGCAGCCAAGGCCCAGCACGGTACGGTTGGCATAACCGAAATAGGCGGCGACCTGATTGATCTCGAGAATTTCGCCGTCGTCGAACCCGGCACCGCGAAGCGCGTCGGCATCCGCCTCGGTCAGCGTCGACGGCGCAAGGGTCAATTTCTCCGCATAGCCCATGGCCAGCTTCTGCTTTTCATCCAGCGGCGCGGCGGTCATATCGCGGGCCTCGATGGCGGCCTTGATGGCGTCGGCTTTGGCATTATCATCCAACAGGCGCTTCAGGCCGCCGAAATGATGATCAACGCAATAGGCGCAGTTGTTCAGGGAACTGACCCAGACTCCCAACGTTTCCAGGAACCATTTCGGCACCGTGTTGTTGGCATGATGCAGCACGTATTTGTAAATCGCCATGTGGCCTTCCATGGAGTGCGGCCGCAAGGAATGCATCATCATGATGTTGTCGACGTTGTTGTCGGGGCCCTTGACCCGGTCGTAAAGCTTCTTCAGCCGTCCTTCGGCGTCGTCGTAGGCAATGGTTTCAATCCACGGCATTTTCTTCAACCTTTTCAATCTATGTTATCACTCGGCGCTTGCAGAACCGTTATTTCCCCGGCGTAAAACTCCCGATCAGACGATGTCCGCTGCCGGGATAGGTCAAGGTGACAAACGTTACGGGACGTTCCGCGTGCCACGTTGTTCGTTCGATCTGAAGGCAAGCCGCACCCGGTTCGATATTCAGCTTCGCCGCCACGGCCTTAGAGGCGTTGAGCGCCAGGATCGTGTGTTCGGCCCGCGACCACGGCACGTTCTCAAGCAGCCATTTGCTGGGTGGCACGTCGCTGAAATCAGCATTGCGGGCGCCGGGCACGGACGCCAGATTGATGTAGCGGTCCTCCAAGACAAACGGCGCTGCGTCGGCGAAATGGCGGCATTGCAGATGAAGCGTCTTGCCGCCGCGCACGATGCACAGGCGCTCAGCCGTCGATTTACCGGCCTGCACGGTAGCCCGTTGCAGCAGTTCGTAGGCATATTCGGCGCCCGTGCTTTCCACTTCGTCGATGATGTCGCGCAGTTCCATGACCGCGTGTTCGGCGACCTGGGCGGCGACGAAGGTGCCGTTGCGCCGGTGGCGGCGGACCAGGCCGTCGTCGGCCAGCATCTGCAGGGCCCGGTTGACGGTCATCCGCGAGGTTTGAAAGATCGCCATGAAATCGTGTTCCGACGGCAGCCGCGCGCCGGGCTCAAGGCGGCCGGCGAGGATCGGTTCGGAAATCGCCCGCTTAATCTGCCGGTACAGCGGGCCATTGCCGTCCAGGACGTAGGTCATGCCGCCGCTCATGCGCCCAGGACCTCGGCCAGAACCTTGGCAAATCCTTGGCGGTGATGCTGGCGGGCCACGTGGCGGCCCTCTTTGACCACGTGATTTCCACCGGCCCACACATCGGCGACGACCCGGTTGTCACCGGCGAACAGCCAGCCGTCCAACCACTGATCGCCGTCGCGGCAGACCAGGGCCGGGTGGGTGCTGTCCAGCGACACCACATCGCCCCGCCGCCCGGCGGCCAGTTGGCCGACGGCCCGGCCCGTGGCCCGGGCGCCGCCTCTCAGGGCCTGGGCATAGATCGCGGCGCCAACTGAACCATGACCAGCCAGCCGGTTGCGCCCTTGATCGCGCAGACGCTGGGAATATTCCAACAGGCGCAATTCTTCGGCGACACTGATGAAGACGTTGCTGTCCGAACCGATGCCGAAGGTGCCGCCTTCGGCGACAAAGTTGGCGCCGTCGAATATGCCGTCGCCCAGGTTGGCCTCGGTGATCGGGCAAAGACCGGCAACGGCGCCACCGGCGGCCAGTTGGCGCCGTTCTCCGTCGGTCATATGAGTGGCGTGGACCAGACACCAGGTGTCATCCACCGCCACGTGATCGAACAGCCACGCGACGGGCCGTTGGCCCGACCAATTTAGACACTCATCGACCTCTTGGGTTTGCTCGGCAATATGGATGTGGATGGGGCCGCCGGCGGCGAGGGGCAGAATATCGCCCAAGGATTCCGGCGTGACGGCGCGCAGGGAATGCGGCGCGATGCCGACGGCGCCATCATTGAGCCCGGCGGCGATCTCCCCGACCCGGTCGACCAGTTTGCCGTACCCGTCGGGCGAATTGATAAAGCGGCGCTGTCCGTCCGATGGCGGCTGACCACCGAACCCGGCGTTCGCATAGAAGACGGGCAGCAGGGTCAGCCCCATGCCGGTTTCCGAAGCGGCCTCGGCAACGGCAGCGGCCATGGCGCCGATGTCGGCGTAGGGATTTCCGTCGGGATCATGATGCAGGTAGTGGAATTCCGCCACTGATGTGAACCCGGCTTCCAGCATTTCGGCGTACAACAACCCGGCGATGGCCAGCAGGTGGCTGGGATTGAGGCGGTCGACGAACCGGTACATGGCCTGGCGCCATGTCCAGAAACTGTCGTCGCCGGCGCCGCGCACTTCGGTCAAACCGGCCATGGCGCGTTGGAAGGCGTGCGAATGCAAATTGGGCATGCCGGAAACGGCGATGGTGCCGTGGTGATCGGCACCGTCCGGTGCTGCCTCGGCCGTCACCCCAGTGATCCAACCCTCACCATCGATCTCAATGCGGACGTCCCGGGACCAGCCGTCGGGCAAGAGGGCGGCGTCGAAAAACAGTGAAGTCACACGGCGTCTCCAAAAGAGTGTTCTATTGTCTATACAAAATAGATTGCATCCTGTCCAACATAATTGTATAGACAATTCATGTAGGGGGATGGCATGACCATTCAAGCGGACAAAATTTGGCGCAACGCGCGCATCGCCACCATGGAACCCGGGGGGCCTGCCTACGGCGCCATCGACGGCGGCGTGATCGCATCGCAGGACGGCCGCATTGCCTGGGCTGGCGCGGAAGCGGACGCGCCGGCAATGAGCGCCGCCGAGGTCATTGACCTCGATGGCCGCTGGATAACCCCCGGCCTTGTCGATTGTCACACCCACCTGGTCTACGGCGGCAACCGGGCTGAGGAGTTTGAACAACGCCTGAACGGCGTTTCATACGAAGAAATTTCCAAGGCCGGCGGCGGTATTCTATCCACCGTCACGATGACCCGGGCGGCCAGCCAGGATGCCCTGGTCGGGCAAGCCCTGCCGCGCCTCGATCATCTGATCAACGAAGGCGTGACGACGCTGGAGATTAAATCCGGCTACGGCCTCACCACGGAACACGAATGCAAGATGCTGCGCGCCGCGCGGGCATTGGCCGATGAACGCCCGGTGCGCGTCGCGACGACATTCCTCGGCGCCCACGCCCTGCCCCCGGAAGCCCACGGCGATAAGGACGCCTATATCCGCAGCGTCTGTGAAGATCAGCTGCCGGCCGTCGCCGAGGCCGGCCTGGCCGACGCGGTCGACGCGTTTTGCGAAGGCATCGGCTTTTCCCTTGAGCAGACGCGGCACGTTTTTGGCGCCGCAAAGGCCGCCGGCCTGCCCGTCAAGCTGCACGCCGAGCAGCTCTCGGACCTGTCTGGCGCGGCGCTGGCGGCGGAGTTCGGCGCCTTGTCGTCGGATCATCTGGAATATGCCAGCGCGGCCTCCATCACCGCCATGGCTGGCGCCGGCACGGTTGCCGTTCTCTTGCCCGGCGCCTTCTATTTCCTGCGCGACACCCAAGTGCCGCCGATCGAGCTGATGCGCCGCCATGGGGTACCCATGGCCGTCGCCACCGACTGCAACCCGGGCTCATCACCGCTGACGTCGCTGTTGCTAGCCCTCAACATGGCCTGCACCCTGTTCCGCATGACCCCCGAAGAAGCCCTGGCCGGGGCCACCCGCAACGCTGCCCAGGCGCTGGGCCTAGCCGACGAGGTCGGCACCCTCACCGCCGGTAAGGCGTGTGATCTGGCCATCTGGGACATCGACCACCCGGCCGAGTTGGCCTACGCCATCGGCTTCAACCCACTGCATCGCCGCATCTACGGAGGCTCCGAATGACGGCTACAATGACGTTAACTTCCGGTTCCGTAACACTCGGCGATTTAGCCGACCTTTACTGGCACGATCCCGTTGTGCACCTGGACCCGGCCATGCGCCCCGGCATTGACGCCGCCCAGGCCTGCATCGATGCTGCTGCCCAGGGGGACGAGGCTGTCTATGGCGTCAACACGGGATTTGGCAAGCTGGCCAGCACGCGGATTGCCCCGGAAGACACAACGCGCCTGCAGCGCAACTTGATCCTCTCGCATTGCTGCGGCGTCGGCCCAGCCCTGCCGCAACGCATCGTGCGCCTGATCATGGCCCTGAAACTGATTTCTCTTGGCCGCGGCGCGTCGGGGGTGCGTTGGGATATTATTGAACTGATCGAAAGCATGTTGGTGCGTGGCGTTTTGCCCATGATCCCGGCCCAGGGTTCGGTCGGTGCGTCCGGTGATCTCGCACCCCTTGCACATTTTGCCGCCGTGATGATCGGCGACGGCGAAGCGACATATGAGGGCCGCCGCATGTCCGGCAAAGACGCGCTGGCCGCCGCCGGATTGGCGCCGGTGGTACTGGGGCCGAAGGAAGGCATCGGCATGATCAACGGCACCCAGGTGTCAACCGCCTTGGCGCTGGGCGGCCTGTTCGAAACCTGGCGCTGTGCCATGGGGTCGTTGATTACCGGGGCCTTGTCGACGGACGCCATCATGGGATCGTCGGCACCGTTCCGGGCCGAAATTCACGCCCTGCGCGGGCACCCGGGCCAAATCGATACGGGCAAGGCGCTGCGCGGTCTGATGGCCGGTTCGGAAATCCGCGAATCGCACCGCGACGATGACGACCGCGTCCAAGACCCCTACTCCGTGCGCTGCCAGCCGCAGGTCCTGGGCGCCTGCATCGATATCCTGCGCCAGGCCGGACGCACGCTTGAGATCGAGGCCAACGCCGTCACCGACAACCCGCTGGTCCTGATGGACGACGGCGCCATCGTTTCCGGTGGCAACTTCCACGCCGAACCCGTCGCCCTGGCCGCCGACCAGATCGCCCTGGCCATCGCCGAGATCGGCGCCATCGCCCAACGGCGCATTGCCCTGATGGTCGACCCGGCCATGAACTTCGGCCTGCCGGCCTTTCTGTCCCCTAATCCCGGCGTCAATTCGGGCCTGATGATTGCGGAAGTGACATCGGCGGCACTGATGTCCGAAAATAAACAGAAAGCGGCACCGTGTTCCGTCGATTCGACCCCCACCAGCGCCAATCAGGAAGACCACGTCTCCATGGCCGCCCATGGGGCACGGCGGCTTTTCGACATGACCGACAACCTGAGCCGAATCGTCGGTATTGAGCTTCTAACCGCCGCGCAAGGCGTCGAATTTCGTGCGCCGCTGGCGACCAGCCCGGCGCTCAACAGCGTGATAAGCCGATTGCGCGAGGATGTCGCGACCATGGGCAACGACCGCTATCTGGCGCCGGATATCGAGAAGGCGGGCACATTGATCCGATCCGGCGCACTGATCGACACCCTGGCATCGGGCCTGTTGCCGACCTTGGAGTTGGCCGCATGAACGCCTTCGTTGTCCGCGAAGGAACAAGTCCCATCGTGCTCGGCATGCCGCACGTCGGCATGGATGTTCCCGAAGCCCTGGCGCCGCGCTTCAATGCCAAGGGCCGGGCCATCGCCGATACGGATTGGTGGATCGACCAGTTGTATGACGGCCTTTTGGCGGACACGACGGTCGTGCGGGCGACGTTTTCGCGCTACGTCATCGACGCCAACCGCGATCCCTCCGGGGCCAGCCTCTACCCCGGTCAAAACACCACCGGCGTCTGCCCGACAACGACTTTCGACGGCGACACCATTTACGAAGCGGGCCAAGAGCCGGATGACGATGAGATTGCCGAACGGGCCGCAACCTTTCACGCGCCCTATCACGCGGCCCTGTCCGAACAGATTGCCCGCGTGCAGGCGAAACACGGTGTCTGCGTACTATATGATTGTCATTCCATCCGTTCGACCATTCCATACCTGTTCGAGGGCCGGTTGCCGGTCTTCAATATCGGCACCAATGGCGGCGAGACCTGCGATACACGGATCGAGAGCGCCGTCAAATCGGTCTGCGAAAAAGCCGACGGGTTCGACCACGCCGTGAACGGCCGGTTCAAAGGCGGCTGGACAACCCGCCGTTATGGTCAGCCAAACAAAGGTGTGCATGCCGTGCAGATGGAATTGGCGCAGCGTGTCTACATGGACGAGGCGCCGCCCTGGACCTATCGGCCCGAGCGCGCCGCCGCCGTCCGCGCCCACCTGAAGGAAATTCTCTCCCGCCTCGAGCGATTGGCGCTCGACGGCCATCTTCCGTCCCCTATTTGAGGAAACTCCCATGTCCGATCCCCGCAAAAACATCCGCGAAGTCCGCAGCCCGCACGGCACAGACCTCAGCGCCAAATCCTGGTTGACGGAAGCACCAATGCGCATGCTGATGAACAATCTGGATCCGGACGTCGCCGAAAACCCGCATGAGCTGGTGGTTTACGGCGGCATCGGCCGGGCGGCCCGCACCTGGGACGACTTCGACACCATCGTCGCCAGCCTGCAGGGACTGGAAGACAACCAGACTCTTGTCGTCCAGTCGGGCCGCCCCGTCGGTATTTTCACCACCCATGCGGATGCGCCCCGGGTGCTGATCGCCAACTCCAACATCGTGCCCCACTGGGCGAACTGGGATCACTTCAACGAGTTGGATAAGAAGGGCTTGATGATGTATGGCCAGATGACGGCCGGATCGTGGATCTACATCGGATCGCAGGGCATTGTTCAAGGCACCTACGAGACCTTCGTCGAAGCCGGCCGACAGCACTTCGACGGCGATCTTACGGGCAAGTGGATTTTGACCGCCGGGCTTGGCGGCATGGGCGGCGCCCAGCCTTTGGCGGCGACCATGGCGGGCGCCTCGTGCATTGCCGTCGAATGCAATCCCGACAGCATCGATTTCCGCCTGCGCACCCGTTATCTGGACGAAAAAGCCGAAACCCTGGACGACGCCTTGGCGATCATCGGCCAGGCAACGAACGCCGGCCGCGCCGTTTCCGTCGGGCTGTTGGGCAACGCGGCTGACGTGTTCCCGGAAATGGTCGCCCGCGGCATCCGCCCCGACATGGTCACCGACCAGACCTCGGCCCACGATCCGGTCAACGGCTACCTGCCGCAAGGCTGGTCCCTGGCCGAATGGCGCGACAAACGCGACAGCGATC
>CAZQPC010000143.1:0-11875 GCA_964595005.1 uncultured Magnetovibrio sp. | reverse complement strand
TCGGCACCAGCCGTATGGCCCATCCCGCCTCCATCGGCATCCTGGCGTTGGGTGAAAAGACCGGTGCCAAGTTCAATCTGATCCCCTTGTCCGGCGGCAAGAACACGGTCGCCGGCGCGGTCACCGGCGAGGTTGATTTCAGCGTGCTGACATCGGGCACGGTGGCGGCCAAGAACAAATCCGTGCGCACACTGCTGGTCTTTGACGACAAGAACAAGCTGGGTGATCGCCTGGACAACGCGCCGACCATGAACGATCACTTCAAGATGGACGTGCCGCCGCTGTTGTCGGCGCGGGCCTTCGCCATCCACAAGGCGGCCATCGACAAGTATCCGGACCGCTTCAAGGTGCTGCAGGATACCTTCCCGAAGGTCTTCAAAGAAGACGCCTTCGCCAAGGCCTACAAGAAGGCCAAGGGCAACGTCGAATATCTGGCACCGGGTGGGGTCAAGGAATGCGCCGAGTACGTGAAGAACATCATGGAAATCGGCGCCCGCTTCAAACCACTACTCAGCGGCAAGAAGTAGCGGCGTGGCATTTGGCATAATTTGATCCCCCGGCTCTCGGGCCGGGGGACTCATTTTCTCATGAATTCATCGGACAATAATAAAAAGCGCGCGCTTGGCGGGGAACTGGTGATCCCCGTCTGCGCCATCGTGTTTACGCTTTACTACTTCATTACCATCATCGATTCGCCCTGGACGGCGCAGGTCAGTGCCTTTTTCATTGGCGTCATCCTTCTGCTGCTCTCGGTGATGTTCATCATCCGCTGCGTGCTTCAAGTTCGTCGTGGCGAGGCCGACTATTCCCTATCGCGGTTGTTTTCAGGCGCCGATATCCGGTCGGGCCGGCTGGCGCTGTTGGCCGTGACCATCGGCTACATCATCGTCATCGATTATCTGGGCTTCACCATCACCACGTTCCTGTTTCTGTTTCTGGGCATGCTCGTGTTGAACCAATGGCGCAACAAAGGTGTCATCGGCGTGTTGTCCGCAAGCATGGCTTTGGGCGGCTATCTGTTGTTCATTCTGGCCTTCGACACGCGGTTTCCCCGCGGACCCTTTGAGATCTTCATGAAAGCGATGCTCGGCGATGGAGGTTGATTTCCAACAGCTGGGCGAGATTCTCGCCCATACGGTGGGGTTTTGGTGGGTTATCGTCCCGACCATTTTTCTAGGCCTCATCGTCGGCGGCATTCCCGGCTTCAGCGCCGCCAACACCATCATCATTCTGTTGCCGCTGACGTTGGCCATGGATGTGGAGGTGGGGCTGGTGTTCATGGTGGCGCTCTATTCGTCAAGCCGCATGGGTGCGGGCATTCCGGCGATCTTGGTCAATATTCCCGGTACCGCCGGGGCCGCCGCGACGCCCTTGGACGGCTATCCCATGACCAAGGCGGGCCGTGGCCAGCAGGCCCTGGCCATGTCCTTCGTGGCCTCGACCATCGGCGGGCTTTTAACAACCATCATGGCGCTCCTGGCCATGCCGATCCTGGCCGAGGTCGGCTATTACATGCACAGCGTGGAGATGATCGTCGTCATGCTGTTCGGCATCTCGCTGATCGCCACCATTGCCGCCAAGGATACCCTGAAGGGCCTGATCGCCGGATTTTTCGGACTGATGATCGGCGCCATCGGCACCGACGTGGTCTACGCGACGCCGCGCGGCACCTTCGGTTTCCTGGAGCTTTACGACGGCGTGCCGCTGATCCCCGCATTGGTCGGCCTGTTCGCCGTCTCGGAAGCGTTTTTGATCATCGAACAGGATTCCATCCTCACCAAGCGCGGCCGCGAGCTGATGCGTGAGAGCAGTTGGGCCGCCACCTTCGAGGGCGCCATGATCGCGTTGAAGCGCTGGTGGCACATCGTCTGGACGTCGATCATCGGGCTCATTATCGGTGTCATCCCGGGCGCCGGGGCGTCCATCGCCGCCTTCGTCGCCTATCAGCAATCGCGCACCTATTCGAAGACGCCCGAGCGCTACGGCACCGGTCACCCGGAAGGCCTGATCGCCCCGGAATCGGCGAACAACGGTGTCACGTCCGGGACCCTGGTGCCGCTGTTGGTGATCGGCATTCCCGGCGGCGCCACGGCGGCGATCATGCTGGTGGTCATGCAGTACCACGGCGTCAACTTCGGCCCGACCCTGTTTCTCGACCAGCCGGAAATCGGCTACGGCATGTTCATGGCCATGCTGGTCACCTATTTCCTGATGGCCTTCACCATCCTGCCCCTGTCGCGCTACATGTCGCGGGTGACCATGGTGCGGACGGTCTATCTGGCGCCGATGATCATCTCCTTTACCCTGGTGGGCGCGTTTGTCCCACGCGAATACATGTTCGACATGTACCTGGGCCTGGCCTTTGGCGTCATCGGCTATGTGGCGCGGAAAACCGGTTATCACGTCGCCGCCATTCTGATCGGGGTGATCCTGGGGCCGCTGCTGGAGACCTATTTTCTGCGTGCCCTGAAGAAATCCGACGGCGACATCCTGACCCTGTTTTCGTCCGACCTGGGCAATGTTTTGTGGGTGATGCTGGTGCTGTCCTTCGTCGCCCCGATGGTTTTTGACCGGCGGCGCAAAAAGAAGGCGGAAGGGAAAACGTCATGAAACGCGAGATCGAATTTCAACTGAGCCGCAATGTCCGCCGCGTCGGGCATCTGGATATTGCCGGCGGCGGGCAGGTCATCGCCGACGGCAATTACGCCTACATCGGCCACATGAAGCCGCCGCAGGGGACTTCGATCATCGATGTCTCCGATCCGGCCAAGCCGAAGGTGACGGCGTCCCTCGACGTGCCCGACCCCTATTCCCACACCCACAAGGTGCGGGTCATGGGCGATCTGATGATCACCAACGTGGAACAGGACCGCCGCCACTTCCTGCGCCAGGGCGACAGGCTGCCGGCGGTGCGGGCGGACCTGGCGGCGGCGTTGGGCCGGGCGCCCGACAATGGCGAGGTCGCGGCCCGAATGAATGTCAGCCTTGAGGATCTGGCCGATCTGGACGCGGTCAGATCGCGCGGCTACGGGGAAGGCGGGTTCCGCCTTTGGGATATCGCCGACAAATCGGCGCCGAAACTGATCCACCATGAGAAGACCTCCGGCTTCGGCGTGCACCGCTTCGATGCCGATGCCGACTACGCCTACATGTCCACCGAGATGGAGGGCTACGTCGGCAATATCCTGGTCATTTATGATCTTAACGATCCGGCCCGGCCGGCGGAGGTGTCGCGTTGGTGGATGCCCGGCCAGCACCTGGCCGGCGGCGAAGTGCCGACCTGGTCCGGCTACGGCAACCGCCTGCACCACGCCATGCGGGTCGGCGATGAACTGTGGGCGGCGTGTTGGCACGCCGGCTTCCGGGTCCTGGATATCAGTGATATCAGCCAACCGTTGGTGGTCGCCGAACACGACTATCACCCGCCGTTCCCTGAACCGACCCATACCGTGATGCCCTTGCCAGACTTGATTGACGGACGGCGCATCGCCGTCGGTGTCGATGAGGAACACGCCCACATACGCGGTCGCCTGCACGGCTTCATGTGGGTGTTCGATGTTACCGACTTCGCCAACATCCACGCCCTTTCCGCCTTCGACGTCAGCGAATTGGACAGCCCCTGGAGCCGCACCGGGCGCTTCGGCGTGCATCAGTACCGCGAAAAGATGGACGGCACGCTGGTCTACCTGACCTGGTTTTCCGGCGGTCTCAGGGTTGTCGATGTCGCCGACCCGTTCCACCCGGAAGAAGTGGCTCACTTCATCCCAGAACCACTGGCCAGTAACGAAAGCCCACAGAGCAACGACGTGGATGTCGATGACCGCGGATTGATCTACCTGCTGGACCGCAACAACGGTCTCGACATTCTGGAAATGACGGCCTGAGGCTAAAAACCACGGAGATGACGATCATGGACACCACCGATCTTCTCGAACCGAGCGTTGATCCGAACAAGAAAGCCATCGGCATCCGCCGCGTCAGCGCCCGCAACGAGGCGGCGACGCGCACGGTGATGATGGTGCGCGACCATGTCCTGATCACCGATGAGAAGGAAACCAACACCGGTCCGACACCGCTGGAGATGGCTTTGTCGTCGCTGCTGGGCTGTGAAGGGGTGATCATCAACCGCTGTGCCGAGGCCATGGATTTCAAATATACGGCGGTTGAAATGGATTCCGAAGGCGAAGTGGACCAGCGCGGCTCACGTGGCGTGCATGGCGTGCGGCCCTATTTCAACTGGGTCAAATTGCGCATCCGGGTGCATAGTGTTGAGACGGCCGAGCGGTTCGAAAAACTGACGAAGAATGTCGAATACCGTTGTCCGGTGATGAACCTGTTCCGGTCCGCCGATGTGGACCTACGGGTCGAATGGGAACTGCTGGCCGAATAGCGGCCGACGGCTATTTGATTTTTGAAAAAAACTTGTCGGAGCGTTTGGACAGGGCCGTTCGGCTTTGCTACATTCCCCAGTCTGGGAAAAAGGGAAACGGCCATGCGGAGACCGTTCATTCGAATCATTCGGGTGAGTGTCCATATCGGATTCCTGGCGGCGTTCTTGTGGAACGCGCCGGCCGCCGTTGCGCAATCCTTGTCGCCGGCGACAAAAAGCCTGTTCGATGCCGTCTGGGCCGACGACATGTCGAAAGTCAAATCCAGCCTCGCGGCCGGCGCCGACATGTCGGCCATTAACGACCTCGGGGTCAGGCCCGTCGATATGGCCGTCGACAAGGGCCACTATGATATTGCCCACTATCTGTTATCGGTGGAGATGGTGCGGCGCCAATCAGCGGCGCAGAAACAACAACCAACGCCAAGCCAGCGGGTTGCCGCGCGCGCCGTACAGCCCGCACCGGTGGCGTCATCGACGGGGTCGGGATGGCTGAGCGGCAATACGGGCATGGTCAGCCGCCAGCCCGCACCGCAACCCGCGCCGGTTTCCCGCACCGCGCCGCCGGCACCGGTACCGGCAGCGGTCCCGCCCACCGCCGCGCCGCCAGCCGAGGAGAAACTATGGACGCCGGGCGCCGAGACACGGGTCGCGGAAACACCGGCGCTGAAGGTGGTGAGCGTGGCGAAACCCCGCGTTTTGCCGAAAGCGCCGCCGGCGCCGCGCACCGGGACCGCCGTCGCGCCGGCTGCCCAGGCCCCGCAAACCAAGCCGACGCACCTGGGTGCGGAAACCGATCAGCCGACCGGCTGGTTGGACAAGGTGACCAGCGTTTTCAAGTCCTCGCCGCAGCCGACGGCCATCGAGGCTGCGAAGACGGCACCGACATCCGAACCGGCCCTACGGCCAACCGAAGCCGCCGCGCCCGAGAACGCTGACGATGCGCCCGGCTGGCTCGACAAGGTCTCGGGGATTTTCGAATCTTCGCCGGCGCCGCGCAATGAAGTGGCGGCGGTACCATCACCGCCATCACCGCCGACGGCGCCCGTTCAGCCAGCGGCGGCACCAAAACCGGTGACGGTGACGGTGACGGCGCCGGCCGAGACGGCGGCGGTTGCCGATCCCCCTGTGAATGTGGCTGAAAAACCGCAACCCCAGGAAGACCTGCTGACCAAGTTGGGCGATCTCTTTAAATCCGATTCCCCGAAAGCCCCTGAGGTTGGCAGCGGACCGGCGGCGGTTCAGGAATCCGAAGCCCCGGATGTCCCCGATCGGGCACCGGAAGTAAATCCGGCGGCCGCTGAGCAACAATACGTCGCGCCCGAGGTGACCACGCCGCCTGAGCCGGCAATCTCCGCGCCTGCGGCTTCCGATCCGGCGCCGGCGCTTGCCGACGGCAAGGCATCGGACGCCGATGGCCCAAATCTGTTTGACCGCCTCGCCAAGGCGTTTCAGCCCGCCGAGCCAACGGTCGGCACGGCGGCAGAGCCCGCCAAGGCGCCGTTGCCGCCCGAACCGGCGGCGACGTCAACGCCGCCGGCGCCAGCAACACCGAAACCGGTTGTCGCCGAGGCGGCCCCCGAACCCGTCCTCGAACCGGCCCCCGAACAAGCCCCCGAACCGGCAGCCGTCGCTGATACGCCGGCCCCGGAGACAGAAGGGCCGGGCCTGTTGAATCGTTTGGCTGACCTGTTCCAGCCCGCCGAAGCGCAAACGGATGCGGTTGCCGCCTCATCGCCGCCGCCACCGGTGAATGCGCCCGTGAAGGAAATCGTTGTTGAGGCGCCGGCGCCGGCAAAAGCGCCGGCCCAAACCGCCGCCGAGCCGGCGGCCCAAAAACCGGTCACGGAACCGGTCGCGACGCCGGACAGCCTGACCGGGACACCGGAGACGGCGTCCGAGCAACCGGGCCTGCTGAGCCGCTTGGCTGACGTATTTCGACCGGCTGAGCCAGCCGTTGTTGATTCACCCGTCGAAACCGCCGCCGCGCCGGTCGTCGTTGAACCGCCTGTCGAAGCCGCCGCTGAGTCAGCGGTCAAGGAACCGCCTGTCGAAGCCGCCGCTGAGTCAGCGGTCAAGGAACCGCCTGTCGAAACCGCTGCTGAACCAGCCATCCTTGAACCACCAGTCGAAGCCGCCGCCGCGCAGCCAGCCAATGAACCGCCCGTCGAAACCGCTGCTGAGCCGGCTGTCGTTGAACCGCCTGTCGAAGCTGCCGCCGCGCCGCCAACCGTTGAAATACCAGCCGAAACCGCCGCCGGGCCGGCGGCCTCAAATCCAGCCGCGGACTCGGTCCCGAAAGACACGGCGCTGGCCGAGACACCGACCAAGGTGTCTCAGGAACCAAGCCTGCTGAGCCGTTTGGCCGATGTATTTCGCGCCGCCGACCCGGCCCCTGAGGCCGTTGGCAGTGCAACCCGCGAGACGCCGCCGGTGACAGAGACCGCAACGACGCCGTTGCCCGAGGCGGCACCAGTGGCGGCCGATGAAGTTCCTGCGGCAAAATTCGCAGCTGAACCGGCCGCCGCGGCGAAGGCCGAACCGGACGCCGTATCAAGGCCGCCGAGCGCGCAACCGGAAACCGCGGCCGGCGCACCGTCACCCGATGAGGGGCCGGGGTGGCTGGACCGGGTGGCCAATTTGTTTGGCGGGTCCGATGAGACGGAGCTGGCACAGAGACCGGCCGAGAGACCGGCACCGGGCACCGCACCGGTGAAGCTGCCGCGCGGTGCCGTGCGCAAGGTTGCCGCGCCCCCCGAAGATCGGCCCCCGGCCGAGTTGAAAATCGCGGCCCGGCCGAAGCCGGAATTGCCGGCATCAATCCCCGCACCATCTCTGGTCCCATCTCGGCCCCCATCTCCGGCCCCATCTCCGGCCCCACAACCCGAGACGGTTAAAACCCCTGATCCCCAACCCACCCAACCGATGACGACGGCGCTGCCCGTGCGGCCTCAAATTCCGCGCCCGTCGGCGCCGGTGGGAACGCCGGCGAAACCGGCCGCGCAGATTGCCTCGGTGCCGACCGGTCCGGATACGGGCGGCACGCGGCGGGTTCTGTCGCCGGATAACACCCGGGCGTCGCGCAACCCGGCCAATCCGCCGGCGCCGTTGGGCGCGGCGGCACCCTTGAACGGCGTTACCTTCCGCCTGGCGCCGACGGCGGGCCTTGGCGGCCATCTGTCGGCAACCCAAAGCGGTCAGTGCATCGACAAAAGCCGTTGGAACACCATGTACTGCATCGAACCCATTGCCTGGCCCGATGCCATTGCCTCGGCGTTTCAGGTCAACACCAGTTTCTATCGCGGCAAACGGGCGATCGTCGAATACGTGGCCGGCAAGGCCGAACAGTATCATATCATGTTTCCGGTCAAGGAAATGCGCCGCGTCGTCGACCACTTCAAGGCCCGCTACGGTGAACCCACCGAGATGCCGGAAATCTGGACCGCCCTCATCGGTCAGCCGAAGCGGCACAACCGTACCCTGCGCTGGCGTAGCCGCGACGCCAAAAGCGGCGCCGAGACGGTTTTGGAAATTCGCGAGATCGACGATCTCAGATGGTCGTCGCCGCCGGATGTGAACCACGGCGTGCTGCGCCTGTATGCGAAGGACCGGGGCTCCGTGTTCGAACTGTTGTCATCAACGGATCTGCTTTTGGTGCAGCTCCGGCGCCGCCGGTGATCGGCGCCCACCTGAACAACCCCGCCGATAACGCATGACCCCGGTCGTCATTCAGTCCTACCGCACCAGCGCCGTCGCGCCGTGGATCGAAACTTGTCTGGAAAGTGTCCGTCAATGGACCGCCGCGCAAGGGTTCCGCTACCGGTTCGTCGGTGATGAAATCTTCCAGATGGTGCCCGCCTGGTATGGCGATAACGCCGGCCACCGGGCACCGGTGGTGACTGATCTGGCGCGGCTTTTGTTGATCCGCGAGGAATTGGCCGGCGGCGCCGGCCAAGCCATATGGCTGGACGCCGACGTGCTGGTTTTCGATCCGGCCCGTTTGAGCGTTCCCGCCGGTATGGGATACGCCTTCGGCCGCGAGTTCTGGGTGCAGCCGGCGGGTGCGACGGCAGGACGCGGGAAACTGAAGGTCTATCGCAACGTTCACAATGCGATCTCCGTGTTTGAGCCCGCCAACGCCTTCCTGGAATTCTACATCCATGCCTGCGAACGAATTATCGGTGGTGCCAATGGCAGCGTGCCCAATCAGGTGGTCGGCACGAAATTCCTGACCGCCCTGCACAACATCATGGGATTTCACTTGATCGATGCGGTGGGCATGTTCAGCCCACTGGTGATCCGCGACGTGACCGCCGGCGGCGGGCCGGCGCTGGACCGCCTGTGGGCCGTTTCACCGGCACCGCTGGCGGCTGCTAATCTGTGTTCGTCACTGGTTGGCGGGGAAGCAGACGGCGTTGACCTGTCCGACGCCGTGATGATGATCGCCTGCGAAAAGCTGTTGTCGGGGCGGGAATTTTCCTAGTTCATTACGGTTATGTCGGAGAATCAATCCACCACGCCCGAGCCGCCCCGGCTTGCCATTTCGGAAACCAGACGGGCCATGCGGTTGGCGTTCAAGGCGTTGCCCATGGCCGGTTCGGCTTTCCGGGTCCGGTTTTTTCTGACCCTGGCGATCATGACCTTGGCGGCCATGATGAACGCCGCCGTGCCGAATTTCTTTGCCGCCGCGGTCGACGCCATCGCCGGCGTCAAT
The DNA here is from genome assembly GCA_964595005.1 of uncultured Magnetovibrio sp. Classification (GTDB taxonomy): domain Bacteria; phylum Pseudomonadota; class Alphaproteobacteria; order Rhodospirillales; family Casp-alpha2; genus UBA3470. Next base: position 2,774 of record CAZQPC010000143.1, on the reverse strand, counting down.
CCCTGGGCCGTCGCGCCGGCGGCGATCCTGGTGGCCTATGTGGTTGTTCATTGGGTATCGCGGTTGTTCAACGAAGCACGATGGATGCTCTACGGCCCCATTGAGCAGCGCGCACAGCGCAGATTGGCGTTGATGGCCAGCGAACATCTGTTGAAACTTTCCCTGGAATATCACCTTTCGCGCAATACCGGTGAAATCAGCCGGATCATGGACAACGGGTTGCGGGGGCTGCGTGAGTTTCTGTTCAACGCCGTGTTCCTCATTTTGCCGTTCATGGCGGAGATCATTTTTGTCGCCGTGATCGTGTTTACTTTGCTGGATATTGTCTTCGGTGCGTTGTTCGTCGCGACCTTGGGGCTGTACGCGCTGACGCTGATCTTGGGATCGGATCGATTGCGCCGCCATCAGCGCCAGGCCGTCACCCGGGGTGCCATCGCCCACGGCGAAGCCATCGACGCCTTGATCAATTTTGAAACCGTCAAGCACTTCGGCAACGAACGTCTGATCGCCGACCGCTACGACGGCAGTCTGGCCGAAGTTGAACGGCTGACCGTCCGGACCCACACCTACCGCAGCGTCCTGGGGTTCGCCTTGATGACCATTCTGGCCATCGGCATGGGCGCGATCCTGTTGTTGGCGAACACACGCATTGAGGCCGGCACCATGACGCTTGGCAATTTGGTGCTGATCAATGCCTACCTGTTGCAGTTGCTTCGCCCCTTGGAACGGCTTGGCAATATTTACCGCAACTTGAAGCAAGCGTTGGTCGAATTGGAGCAATTGGCGAACCTGTTGGATGAAGAGCCAGACATACCTGACCGGCCCGGCGCCATTGACCTGCCGCCGGGCGCTGGCGGATTGTCGGTGGAAGGCATCAGCTTTTCCTATGGGGATCACGCCCCGGCATTGCGCGGGCTCAGCTTTGACGCCCGGCCGGGCCAGAAGGTTGCCCTGGTCGGGCCGTCCGGTGCCGGCAAGTCAACGATGGCCAAGCTTCTGTTTCGCTTCTACGACCCCCACGATGGCCGCATCGCCATCGATGGGCACGACCTGCGCAATATCAAGCTCGCCAGTTATCGGGCTACCGTCGCCGTGGTGCCCCAGGATCCGGTGCTGTTCAACGATACCATCGGCTACAATATCGCTTTCGGCCGGCCCAGGGCGGCACCGGAAGAGATTGAGGCCGTCGCCCATCTGGCCAGCATTCACGATTTTGTAGCCGGCCTGCCGAACGGCTACCAGACCCGCGTCGGCGAACGCGGCCTGAAATTGTCCGGCGGCGAGAAACAGCGCGTCGCCATCGCCCGGGCCTTCCTGAAAGGCGCGCGGCTGGTGGTTTTGGATGAGGCGACCTCGGCCTTGGACAGCACCACGGAAAAAAGCGTCCAGGAATGCCTGAAGGATTACAGCGATGAACTGACCATGATCGTCGTCGCCCACCGCCTGTCGACCATCGTCGATGCGGACCTGATCCTGGTTCTTGACCACGGCCAGGTGGTGGAGCGCGGCGTCCATGAGGAATTGCTGGCGATGGACGGCCTCTACGCCGAATTGTGGCGCCGCCAGATCAAGGAAGCACAATCGTGAAGGCCTACCATTCCTCCCGCATCTCGCGCATTTTCTCACCGATGAAGCAATCGGTCTTGGCGGTCTGGACTTGATGGGCGGCGTGGATCACCAGGTTCGCCGGTTCGGCGATTTCCAAGATCAGCTTGCGGCGGATGGCGCGCGCCATGTGCGCCGGCTTGCGCACCGGCACGACGAAAGCGCCGCGGCCGCCGACGACGCAGTCCTTGTAATAGACATCCAAGGGAGTGCCCAATCCCCAATACTCCTTCAACAAAAGCGGCAGGCCGTTGATGGTGATGCCCTGGCGGACGACATGGTCGCGGGACGGCTCGACGGGCTCACCGACATTGTTGGCGCCGTCGCCCGACACATCGATGACCCGGCGGTCGCTGGCAAATCCGTTGCCGTCAAACAAGGTCGCGCCATACAAAATGCCGCCGGAGATCGAGGTGCCGCGGATATAGGCGACCGGTTTTGTCGCCAGAATTTCGGCAAACCGGTTGGCCGCGGCGGCGCCGTCAATGACCGTCCAGGGCGCGGTGATGACCTGGCCGACGGGGCCGGCCCATTCAAAATAGGTGACGGCGATGCGGCCGCGATAGCCCGACTTGATGACCTCAACGACGCCCGGGTGGCGGAAGGCGGCGACATAGCCCTGGCGCTGCAGGATATGTTCATCATCGTCCATGGAGCCCGACACATCGACGGCCAGCACCAGTTGCAGATCGACGGCCACGTCCTGGCCGGCGGCCGGCGAGGCCATCGCACAGAAAACCAGAGCGGCGCTCCCCAGGACGGCAATCCCCAGGACGGCAATCCTCTGACGCATGGAACATCTCTCCACACACATGACTGCCGCATGTTAGCGGTGATCCGCCCGTCAGCGATAGGGGAAAGGTTAGGCGGAGCGCAGGTAGGTCCGGGGAATGGTGGTGACGCCGTAACCGGCCTCTTCGGGGATCACCAGCTGCGGGCCGTCGTCGGTTTCAATGCGTTTCGGCATGACGCGGACGACATCGGCGGTGCGGGCCGCCGCCAGGGCTTCCGCCGTGGTCGGCCAGTTGGTCAGTTTCTTCAGGTTCATCATGGTCGGCAGGACCAGCTTCAGTTCGCCCGCATGGACGGCGTCGAAGACGTCCGCCGGGCGCTTCCACCGCGCCTTGACGATTTCATAGCCGTCGACGTCGGCGAACATCTGGTCGGCG
>CAZQPC010000142.1:0-11915 GCA_964595005.1 uncultured Magnetovibrio sp. | reverse complement strand
GCCTACCAGATCGCCCCGCCGCCGATCCTCGCCACCTTCGATTACGGCTATTTGGTTTCGGCGGCGCTATGGGGCTTTGTTTTCTTTGCCGAGGCGCCGGATTTCTTGACAGTTGGCGGCATGGCGCTGATTACGGCGGCGGGGCTGTTGGTTGCGGCGCGGCCATCGAAATAGCTGGTTTAACGCAACCCGTCTAGGCCCTGCACGTCGTCGGCTGCCAGACCGCCCATGCGGTGGTGAATACGCGGGCCTCGGCTCATGGCCAGGGCGAACATCAATTCACCCGCCCGCGGCGCGTCGGGAATGCCGACTTCCATGGCGTCGAAGTGGCTGCGCACGTAGGCCGCATTGATATGCCCAAGCGGTACATCGATCCGCGTGCCCGGGCCGCCGACCTTCATCGCCGACGGCACGATGGCCTTGGCCTCGCCCAGGCGTTCGCGCATGGCATAGCCGCCGGGCACGTGCCAGAGCGCCGTGTGCTCCAGCTCGCCGCCTTCGCCGGCCATGGCGGCCTTGCCGTAACCGTCGATGCCGTCGCGCCCGCCCATGGCGTCGATCAGCATGTCGGTGATCTGCAGGCCGAGGGGTTTCAGGTCCCCCATGGCGCTTTCCAGGTCTTCATGGTGGGCACCGGCAAATGGGTTGCTGACGATCGCCGCCGCGGCGGCGCGGCGCCGGGGCAGAACCGGCGCGGGGCCGTTCTCGTGATGGATATCTTCAACAAATATCATCGTCTTGCGCAGGGTGAAATCAGGCATCGAGCAGGGTCCTCTCCGGCATTCGAATTTGGTCGGCCAAACCGACGTGGGCGACAGCGGATGAAAGGCTCAGCAGAGCGCCGGCAATGCGGCCGGTTCCGATTAACGATGTTGCGAAATCCGTGCCCGCCGCCAGGGCTGCTTCTACCTCGACGCCGTCAAGATTGCCGACATTGGTGGTCACCAACTGCACCCCCAAATCACTGTCTGGTGACAGCTCACAGGCTGGTGTCCGCTCGATCGCCGGATGCCCCGGCAGATCGACCGCGTTGGCGATCAGGGTGGCGGCGACATCGGCGGCGGCGGCGGTCTGCGCGACGACACTGACGGAGTCGGCAATCCCCAACGAGTGCGAGCGGCCGCGCCAGCCCGAAGTGGCGACGCCGCGGAAGGGGTCGGCGGCGGTGATGTCGATGCGGCCGGGCAATTGGCCGTCGTCGGTGGCCAAGGCGGCGGTGATGTGTTCGCCTTCGCCTAAGTGAAAGGCCGTGTCGCCGCCGTTGTTGACGTAAGCCTTTGTCAGGTCCGCCCCGGCCGTCAAGGCGACGAGGATTTCATCGGCAACGGCGCCGGCGACGGCGGCCATGGGGGTGACGAAGGTTTCCCCGGCGTAGGGCGCGACGGCGGCCTGCATGCGCCGGGCCGTGGGGCCGTCGAAAATGCGCTCGGCGTTAGCTTCGGCGCGCAGCGCCGGCAGTTCGTCCACCAGTTCCTGGAGGATCGTATCGAACCGCGCCACGGCGGCGGCATAGGCGGCATCGCGGGTGCCGTTTCCTGTCTCCCAAGCCTCGACGATGAGATCGATGGGCCCGTGGTGCAGGTGCAGCCGACGGCCATCGGGGAGCAGGCTGGCCTGGGCCGCCTGCATGTCAGGTATCGGTGGCCGCGGCGAAGCCGCTGCCCGACGGCGGTGAGACGGCACGGCTGCCATCCCCGTATTCGCCGCCGTGTTCGAGGATGTCGGTGATTGAACGGACAACGCTGTCGTGGCCCCCCAAGGCCCGGTAATCATCGCGCGGCACGGTGAACTCCAAGGGCGCAACGATGGCCGGTGTGGGCACATAGCCAAAGGAATTGTCCGGTGTTCTGGCGACGTCCACCATCACCGTAATGCCGCCGCCCGGCCACACGTAGGCCGGCGCGCCGCCGCAGGTGACCTGGGTCTTGAAGGCCTGCACGGAACGCGTCAGCTTGACCGGGTTCTGTGTGACCCCGGCCCTGAGCGAGCCGCCGGCGCCGCCCATGAACAACACCGTGCAGCGCGCCGGCTCGCAGTTTTCGGCGATCAGATCGACGGTCGAATTCAGGGCGTTGGGCAGATCGGCCGGCTCCGGGACCAGATCATCATTCAAAACGTAGTAGGCGAACTGTTCGCCGGTGGTCGACACCATCAACAGGGTCAGGCCTGGCCGGGCGCCCTTTTTGGTGTTCCAATCGTCGAGAATGAGCAGCGGGTTCTGAATGTCCGTGCCGCCCCACCCCAAGCCCGGCTCGGCAACCTGGAAATAGCGCCCCGGCGTCGATCGCCTGCCTTTTACTTTGATCCCTGTCGCCGGCCAATCCAGGACCTTGCCGGCCTGGTGTTCAGAGACGACGCCGGTGATGTGGTCGTCAACGACAACGACCTCGTCCACCAGGCCCCGCCATTGCGAGGCGAACATGCCGATGGTCGCCGATCCGCAGCCGACCCGCATGCGGTGTTCGGGGGTGCCATCCACGATGGGTCCCTTGTCGGCTGCGACAACGATGGACGACCCGCCATCGATGGAAAGCTCGACGGCTTCCTTATTGCACAGCTCCATCAGCGCCTTGCAGGTGGCCAGACCTTCCGCCTTGGAACCGCCGGTCAGGTGATTGACGCCGCCCAGCGACAGCATTTGCGATCCGTATTCGCCGGTGGTGACGTGGCCGACGACCTCGCCCCGGGCCCTGACGGGGGCCGCTTCATGGCCGACGTGGCGGTCCGTGTCGATCTTTATCTTCACCCCGCAATATGAGAAAATTGCTTCCGAGACGACGGTGACGAAATCGGCGCCCTCGACTTCGCGGCTGACGATGAACGGCGCCGGCTTGTAATCGGGGTAGGTGGTGCCGGCGCCGATGGCGGTGACGAAGACCTCGTCGCCGCCGAGCACGCGGCCGTCCCAATCGGGCTTCATGAAGGGCACCACTTCGCCGCCGGCCGAAATCGTCCGGTCCAGGATGGTCAAGGGATCGCAACGCACGATCTTGCCGTTTTCATTGGCGTAGCGGTCGCACGCTCCGGCGTTGCCGTCGGCGATGTAACACATCACCGGGCAGGCGTCGCAGCGAATCTTTTCAGGTTTTTTGGCAACGTCGCTCATGGTGTTTCCTCCGCTTCCTTGATGGCTGCCAAGACCCGGTGCGGCAGGGCCGGCAGGCGGCGGATGCGGGCCCCGGTGGCGTGGCGGATGGCGTTTAGAATCGCCGGCGCCGTTGGGATCAGCACGTGCTCGCCCAGGCCCTTGGCGCCCATGGGGCCTTCCGGGTCGTTCTTTTCAATGAGGATCGACTGGATTTTCGGCATATCGCCGACCGTCGGGATCAGATAGTTGTGAAGGTTCTCGGTCCGTTCGGGCAGGTACTCCTCCATCAGTGCCATGCCCAGGCCCTGGGCGATGCCGCCCTCGATCTGACCCTCAGCCAAAACGGGATTGATTGTTCGGCCCAGGTCGTGGGCGGCGGTGATGCGCAAGACCCTGACCGTGCCCAGTTTTCGGTCGACCTCGATTTCCGCCAGATGGGCGCCGTAGCCATAGACCGCATAGGGTTTGCCCTGGCCGTTTTCATCCAACGGCGTGGTCGGCGGATCGTAGGATTCTTCAGCCGAGAGAACGTATCCATGTGCATCGGCACGCAAGGTGGTGAGAATGATCTCCCGACTGGCTTCGCTGTCGGAAATAGCCAGCCTTGAGCCATCCAGTGTGATTGCTGATTCCGGCCCCATGTTCGATTGACGCAGGATGGTTTCGCGAAGCGCCCGGCCCGCCAGGGCGGCGGCGTTGCCGGTGACGACGGTTTGCCGCGACCCGGACGTTTTGCCGCAATCGGGCGTCAGGGCCGTGTCGCCGCCGATGAATTCGAACTTGTCCAGGGGCAATCCCAGGGCATCGGCGCAGATTTGCGGGATCACCGTGTTCGACCCCTGGCCGATGTCGACGGCGCCTTGATGCAGAACCAGGCGCCCGTCGGCGGTAATACCGAGGCGGATGGTCGATGGGTTCGACATGGCCGTGTTGCCGCAGCCGTACCAGCACGACGCCACGCCGGCACCGCGTTTGAGGACCTCGGAGGTGGCGTTGAAGGCCTCGGCCGCCGCCAGGGCGTCACGCCATCGCGGCTCCAGGGCGTCGAGACTTTCAAGGATGCCGACGCTCTCCATCTGCTGGCCGCAAACGGACCGGTCGCCGTCCTTCAGGGCATTCAATTGCCGGAAGGCCAGCCGGTCCAATCCGGCGGCATTCGCCAGATCGTCGTAGAGGGTCTCTTGCAACAGCGCCGCCTGAGGCACGCCGAAGCCCCGGAAGGCGCCGGCGACGGGGCCGTTGGTGTGGATGGCGCGGCCAACGGCAGCATAGTCGGGCGTCAGATAAGGGCCCGAGGCATGCACCGGCACGCGATTGGCGACCGTCGGGCCCCAACTGGCGTAAGCGCCGGTGTTGAAGTCGCCGGAAAATTCCATGCCGGTGACTTTACCGTCCGCGTCGATGCCGATGCGGGCCTGCATGCGGGCCGGGTGGCGTTTCGTTGAGGCCTGCAGGGATTCTTGGCGGCTGAAGACCATGCGGCAGGGCCGGCCGGTCTTCAGGGCGACCAGCCCCAACAGCGGTTGCAAGGTGACATCCAGTTTGGAGCCGAAACCGCCGCCCGTCGCCGTCGGGATGATCCGCACCTTCTCCGGTGCCAGGCCCAGCACGGTGGCGACATCGCTGCGGTTCATATACGGCGCCTGGGTGCAGACCTGAATGACCAAGGTGTCGCCGTCGATCCAGGCGGCGCCGGCCTCGGGCTCGATGTAGGCGTGCTCCACATAGGCGGTTTCAAATTGACCCTCCGCCACATGGGCGGCATGGGAAAGCGCTTGCGCCGCGTCGCCGGTGACCACCCGGCCGCTGGTCAGGACGTTGTCGGCAATGGCCGAGTGGACCGGGGTGCCGGCCAAGGCTGATGGCACATCTAAAGCCGCATCCTCCGGCTGCCAGGTAATCGGGAAGTCGCCAAGATCAAGGCTGGCCATGACCACCGCGTCTCCGGCGATGACGGCCACCGCTTCGCCGCGGAAACGGGCCCGTCCGTCGGCCAGGGCCGGCTGGTCGGCGAAGGGCGGGATGACGCCGAAACAATTTTCGCCGGGAATTTCGGCGGCGGTCAGCACGGTTTCGATCCCCGGGTGCGCCGCCTGCCAGGCGTTCAGGTCACCAAATTCGAAGGCGGCGCGGTAATGCGGGGAGCGCACCGCACGGACGCTCAGCGCGCCCGCCGGCATATGGTCGGACCCGAAAATCTCGGTGCCGGAAACCTTCGGAACACCGTCCAGGCGCTCCAGGCGGCTGCCAACGGCGAACCCCGCGAGGGGCGCCGGCGCGGCGGGCGGCAGCGTTGCCGCATCGCAGACGGCAGTGATGATCTTCTGATACCCGGTGCAGCGGCAGAGAACACCGCCCAACGCCTCCTCCGCCTGATCCCGGGTGGGTGATGGGTTGCGTGTCAACAGCGCCGTCGCCGCCATCAGCATGCCCGGCGTGCAGATACCGCATTGGGCGGCGCCGTGGCGCAGGAACGATACCTGTAAAGCGCTCAAGCCATCGTCGCCGGACAACCCCTCAACCGTCGTGACGTGACGCTCGGCAGCCTGTGCGACTGGGGTCAGACAGGCGCAGACCGGCTCACCGTCCAGGAGAACGGTACATGCGCCGCAGTCGCCAGCATCACAGCCGACTTTGGTGCCGGTCAGGCGTAACTCGTCGCGCAGCACCTCGCTCAAGCGGCGTGCCGGCGGTGACGTGATGCCAACGGTCTGGCCGTTAATCGTCGCGGTGATGGCCACGGTGTCATCCTTCATGCGGCGGCCTCCTTCGGGTCGTGTAGAAGGCTACGGACAACACGGCGCACCAGTTCCGCCGCCGCCGTCGAACGGTAAGCCGCATCGGACCGGACATCGGCAATGGGGGCCAGGGGAGCGCCGACCATCGTATCGGTGATCATGGCTGCGGCATCGGGGGCTGCCGGCTGACCGATCAAGGCCGTTTCGATGTCGGGCAGGCGCTGGGCGACGGCGCTGCAGGCGCCGACCGACAAGGCCGCATGGGCAATGGTGTCGTCTTCGATGACAAGGCGCGCCGCGACCATGGCGATGGAGATGACCAGATACTTGCGCGCACCCAGCTTCAAAAACGTCGAACTGCCACGGCCGGCGCGCCGCGGGATATGAAGGGCGCTCAGCAATTCATCCTTGCCCAAGGCCGTTTGCCGCGGACCCTTGATGAAGTCGCCAAGGGGCAAGGTCCGGCAGCCGGCTTGCGAGGTTAATTCCACCTCTGCATCCAGGGTTAACAGGCAGGGCACCCCGTCCGCAGCCGGCGACGCGTTGCAGAGATTGCCGCCCAATGTGCCGGCGTTCTGGATCTGCATGGAACCGACTTCGCGGGCCGCCAGCTTCAGGCCGTCGAAGGCCGCCGGCAGGCCAGCACGCAGGACATCGGTCCAGGTAGTCGCCGCGCCGAAGCGCCAGCCTTCATCCGTTTCCTCAATGCCGCGAAGCGCGTCGATGGCGGTGATGTCGAGGACTGGCCCGGATAGGGCCGGCCGGTCCGTGCCCGGAAACAGGTCCGTGCAGCCGGCCGCGATGCGGCCGTCGTTTTCCGCCAGCCAGGCGACGGCGTCGGTCAGGGTCGTGGGACGGAAATAGGACACGCAATGAAAACTTTCGGTAACGACCGGGTTGACAAATTTGTTTGTATACAAATAAATTTTGCAATGAGAAACGATTGCTGTCAACATTGATTTAGACGATCTCTGAAAGATTTCGAAAATCCAGATAAGAAGGTGAGACGCGTGCCCAAGACGTCTGAGAAAAAACAGCCGGCACCGGAGCCGGGAAACGGCCCAGGAAATGGCCCAGGGAACAGCCCCGAGAATGACACGGGCTACCAACTGACCGAGCAGGTCGGCTTCATCCTGCGTCAGGTCTCTCAGCGCCATGTCACCATCTTCGCCGATCTGATGCCGGACCTGACGCCGACCCAGTTCGCCGCCTTATCAAAGCTGTGTGAGTTGAAAACCGTTTCCCAGAATGAGCTCGGCCGGCGGACCTCCATGGACGCGGCGACCATCAAGGGAGTCATCGACCGATTGAAAAAGCGGGGCCTGGTGAACTCCCGGCCCGATCCGCGCGACCAACGCCGCCTGATCCTGACGCCCAGCGCCGCCGGCCAGCGTCTGTTCGATGATCTGGTCGAACGTGCCCACCGGATCACCGCCAAAACGTTGGCACCTCTAAAATCCAAAGAACAGACGCAATTGCTGCGCCTGTTGTCCAAGTTAACCTGAGCGGGAAGCGATCATGAAGGATGCATCTGAGGGTCAGCCGAGGGGCCAAATCGTCGGCGTCGATGTCGGCGGTACGTTTACGGACCTGGTCATGCTGGACCAATCCAGCGGCCAGGTGCGCCTGGCCAAGGTGCCCAGCACCATGGACAATCAGGCCTTTGGGGTTCTGACTGCGCTTGACGAAGCGGGTGCCGATTTTCCGACCGTCGATCTGATCATCCACGGCACCACGACCACCACCAACGCCGTCCTGGAACGCAAGCTTTCGAAGACCGGCCTGATTACCACGGAAGGGTTCCGCGATATCCTGGAACTGGGCCGGCGCACCCGGCCCCAGGCCTATGGCATGACCGGCACCTTCACGCCGGTCATTCCCCGCGATTTGCGCCTCGAAGTGGCGGAACGCATGGACGCGGCTGGCGAGGTGGTGACGCCGTTGGACGAAGCCGCGGTCCGCGAACAAGCCCAAAGGCTACGGGATGCGGGCTGCGAATCCGTGGTTGTTCATTTCCTGCACGCCTACGCCAACCCGGCCCATGAGCTGCGCGCCGCCGATATTGTCCGCCAGGTCTGGCCCAGCGACCACGTCACCATGGGCCACGCCCTTTTGTCGGAAAGCCGCGAATTTGAGCGCGGTGTCACCGCCGCCGTCAACGCCGCCGTGCAGCCCCTGTTGGAGCGCTATATCCGGCGCCTGATAGACGAGCTGGCCTCCAAGGGCTATGGCGGTGAGGTTCTGGTGATGAACGGCAACGGTGGCATGGTGTCCTCAAAGGTCGTCGCCCGGGAGGCCGCGAAGACGGTCATGTCGGGCCCGGCCTCGGGGGTCATGGCGGCTGCCTACACCGGGCGCCGGGCAAGGATCGAAAACCTTTTGACCTATGACATGGGCGGCACGTCAACGGACGTGGCGCTGATCTTGGGCGCCGAACCCGCCGTGTCGAACGAAATCGACGTCGAATACGCCATGCCCATCCACGTGCCCATGGTCGACGTGCGCACGGTCGGTGCCGGCGGCGGCTCCATTGCGCGGGTCAACGCCGGCGGTCTGTTGGAGGTCGGCCCGCAAAGCGCCGGCGCCAACCCGGGGCCCATCTGTTACGGCAACGGCGGCATCCAGCCGACCATCTCGGACGCCAATCTCTTGTTGGGCCGGCTCAATCCGGCCGGCTTCAAATCCATGGCCGCATCGTCGGCGACCGATCACGTGGCGGAGATATTCGGGCGCGAATTGGGCGAACCCTTGGGCCTGGACGCCGTCGGAGCGGCGGCGGCGGTGATCCGCATGGCCAACACCAAAATGGCCGGTGCCATCCGCATGGTGTCGCTGTCATTGGGCATGGATCCCCGCGACTTCGCCTTGTTCGCCTTCGGTGGCGCCGGGCCTTTGCATGCGGTGTCCCTGGCGCGCGAGATGGGTGTGCCGCGTGTCGTCATCCCGTGCCGGCCGGGAATCACCAATGCCTTGGGCTGTGTCGTCGCCGACCTGCGTCATGACTTCGTCAACACGGTCAACAAACCCTTGGAGGCCGCCGATATCGATGAAGTCCATGCCTTGTTTGCCAACCAGACGGCGGAGGGCGAACGCCTGATCGCCAAGGAGCCGGTCGAGGTCCAAGACGTCAAACGCCTCTATAGTGTCGACATGCAGTTCGTCGGCCAGACGCATCTGTTGCGGGTCAACCTAGACAGTCCGACGCCCGGCCGTGACGACCTGCGGCGTTTGTTCGAAGATGCCTACTACAACCGTTTTCGGGTCGATCTGGCTGACATTCATGCCAATCTGGTCAACGTCAACGCCTCGGTAATCGGCCAGCGCGCCGAGATGGATCTATCCACCCTGATTGACCCCGCCGGGCGCAAGAACAGCGTCGAAGAGGCCGTGAGCGGCCACCGCCAGGTGGTCTTCGACGGCGGGCCACGAGAGACGCCGGTCTACTGGCGCGATCACCTGCCCATGGACATGGAACTGTCCGGCCCGGCAATCATCGAACAGATGGATTGCACCACGTTGGTGGAGCCCGGCGATATCGCCCGGGGCGATGAAGACGGCAACATCATCATCGAGATCGGAGGCCTATCATGAGCGGAACGCAGGGCATGAACCTTGACCCCATCACCTTGAGCGTTATCCAGGCCGGCCTGCAGCAGGTCTGCGATGAAATGGATTTGAGCTTTTCCCGGGCCGCCTTCTCACCGGTCATCGCCGAGGCCAACGACCGTTCCGACGGAATCTACGCCGCCGATGACGGCGCCCTCATCGCGCAAGGGGCGCAGGGCCTGCCGGTTTTTGTCGGCACCATGCAGTATTCGACCCGTACCCTGATTGAGATGATCGCGGCGGGCAAGGCGCCGGCGCCGAAGCCCGACGATATCTACATCGTCAACGATCCCTACCTGGGCGGGACGCATTTGATGGACGTTCGCTTCGCCCGGCCCTTCTACCGAAACGGCGAGATTTTCTGCTGGCTGTCGAACACCGGTCATTGGCCGGACACGGGCGGTTCCGTGCCGGGCGGCTTTTCTGCATCGGCGACGGCGGTAGAACAGGAAGGCCTGCGGCTGCCGCCGGTGCGCCTCTTTAAGGAAGGCGTGTTGGATGAGGAGATTTTCGCCATCATTTCGTCGAACATCCGCATTGCCGACCAACGCATTGGCGACGTCAAGGCCCAGGCCGCCGCGTTGATGGTTGGCGAGGACCGGCTGAACCTGTTGATGGACCGCTACGGCGACGACACGGTGCGCGCCGCCATCGCCGAACTGCGCACCCGGGCCTCGGCGCAAATGCGGGCCTTCATTTCCCAGATGGACGACGGCGTCTATGAAAGTACCGCCTATGTGGACAGCGACGGGGTCGTCAACGAACCCCTGAAGATCGCGCTGGCCATCACCAAGGCCGGTGACGAACTGACCTTTGATTTCGACGGCTCCAGCCCGCCCTGCCTGGGGCCCATGAACTCGGTCCTGGCAACGACACTGAGCTCCGTCTATCTGGCCATGCGTCACATTTTCCCGGAAGTGCCGATCAGTGCCGGGGCGTTTGAACCCCTGAACGTCATCCGCCCGGAAGGCACCTTTCTCGACGCTGTCTATCCTCGCCCCGTGTCGGGGTGCGCGGCGGAGGTTTCGCAGCGCATCGCCGAAGCCGTGTTCGCCGCCTTGGCGGAAGCCTTGCCAGATCGTGTGACGGCGGCCCCGGCCGGGACCAGCGGGAACTTCGCGCTGGGCGGCAACGACCCGGCGCGGTCGCGCGACTACGTCATGTACCAGATTTCCGGCGGCGGTTACGGCGGCAACGCCGGCCACGATGGCCTGTCCAACGGGTGCTCCACCATCGGCATCTCCAAGGCGCCGCCCGTGGAAATCATGGAACAGGCCTTTCCCGTGCTGTACCGCAAATACGCGCTCCGCGATGGTTCCGGCGGCGCCGGCGAGAGGCGCGGCGGCTTCGGACTGGAATATGACGTCGAGCTCAGGCGCGGCGAGGCCCGGGCCAGCTTCGTCATGGACCACGGCCGCTTCGGCCCGCAGGGTGCCCTGGGCGGCGAAGACGGTGCCCCCAATCAGGTGACGGTTTGGCAAGCCGGTGAGCCCTACACCCCCGAACATCTGTCCAAGGAACAAGACATCCCCTTGGGTCCCGGCGACCGGGTGCACGTGTGTACGCCGGGCGGCGGCGGCTACGGCGATCCGTTTACGCGTGATCCCGAGGCGGTGTTGGAAGATGTGCGCCTGGAGCGCTATACGGCGGCGCAAGCCAAGCAGATGTTTGGCGTAGTCATTAGTGGCGAGCCGTTGATGGTTGATGAGCGCGAGACAGGCCGTCTCCGTAATGCCGTTTGAGATGGATGAGTCTCAGACAGACTGTCTCCGCAGTTCCCGGGTCGAACCGACTGCAATCTGAACGCCGTCATACCCGAGAACGCGCAAAGGTGGGGGCACGCCAGAAGTGCGGCGGGTTTATGATTTCGGAGACCAGCCACCTAGCGTCAATTTGAACGCACGGAGCCGCAAAAAAATTTGAGCCACGATCAAGATTGCAAAGCCTTGACGAATTTGGACAATTGTCCTAATTGTTTCGCAAGGGCTTGGAAGGCATCATCCATGAGTGGCAAGGCAACCCGCGATCAAATTGTCGAAGCGGCCGACCGGTTGTTCTATCAGCATGGCTATGAACATACGTCGTTTGCCGACATCGCCCATGTGGTGCGCATATCGCGCGGCAATTTTTATTATCACTTCAAGACCAAGGACGACATTCTCGACGCCGTGATCACGGCGCGGCTGGCCGATACGCGTGTGATGCTGGATCAATGGGAAGGCGGTGGCCAAAGCCCCGCCGAGCGCATTCGCAGCTTCATCCATATTCTGATCATGAACCGGGCCGACATTGAGAATTATGGCTGTCCCGTGGGGACGTTGAATACGGAACTGGCGAAGCTCGGTCACGCCGCCCAGGCCGAGGCGAAGACGATCTTCACCCTGTTCCGGATCTGGCTGCGCCGGCAGTTCACCCTCTTGGGCCGCAAGAAAGATGCCGACAGGTTGGCCATGCATCTGCTGGCCCAGAGCCAGGGCGTCGCG
>CAZQPC010000141.1:0-11920 GCA_964595005.1 uncultured Magnetovibrio sp. | reverse complement strand
CCCGAATCGTGCTCGCGCAGTTCATCGACCTTGCGCACCGCGTGCATCACCGTGGTGTGGTCGCGGCCGCCGAACTTACGCCCGATCTCCGGCAGTGAGCGCGACGTCAGTTGCTTGGCCAAATACATGGCGACCTGACGGGGCCGGGCCACGGAGCGGGCCCGGCGGGCCGAATGCATGTCGGAAATGCGAATATTGAAATGCGATGCCACCTGCTTTTGAATTTCCTCAATGGTCACCCGGCGGTCATTGGCGCGCAGCAGGTCGTGCAGCACTTCCTGGGTGGTTTCCAGGGATATGTCGCGGCCAACCAGTTGGGCATGGGCGACGACACGGTTTAGCGCGCCCTCCAACTCACGGACGTTCGAGGTGATCTTGTGGGCCAGAAACTCGAGCACCTTGGTGGGGATTTGAACACCCAGCTTCTGGGCTTTTGACTGCAGGATGCCCAAACGCAACTCATAGGTGGTGGCATGAATGTCGGCGACCAGTCCGCAATTGAGGCGCGAAACAAGGCGTTCTTCCATGCCTTCCAGATCCGATGGAGATTTGTCCGACGATATGACGATCTGGCGGCCCTGATCGACCAACGCATTGAACGTATGGAAGAACTCTTCCTGGGTCGAATCCTTGCCGGCAATGAACTGAACGTCGTCGATCATCAAGACGTCGACGGAACGGAACTGTTCCTTGAAATCCACCGTGTTCTGTTCTCTGAGCGCGCGGATGAAGCGGTACATGAACTTTTCCGCTGAAAGATACAGAACGGAACGCTCCGGTGTCGCTTGTCGCACATGCCAGGCGATGGCATGCATGAGGTGCGTTTTGCCAAGCCCGACACCGCCATAGAGGAACAGCGGATTAAAAGGCACCGTGGTCGCTTCTCCAAGCCGCCTGGCGGCGGCGTAGGCGAACTCATTGGGTTTACCGACCACGAACTGGTCAAAGGTAAACCGTTCGTCCAGGGGCGCCGACAGGGTGTCGCGGGGACGGCCCGGCGTGGCCGCCACCTTATCACGATCCGGTTTCGGCGTGTCGCTTTCCTTGGCGTCGGCGATGTCAGCATGGACGACGATTTCGACGCCGTTCACCCGCGCGTTCTCACCGTGCCACAATTCGGCCAAACGGTCCTCATAATGGGCCGTCGCCCAATCGCGCATGAAACGCGTCGGCACGGAAATTCTCACGGTGCCGTTCTGAAATCCTTTGATCCGCATCGGCCGGAGCCAGCTTTGAAACGCTGTTTCCCCAACCTCGGCGCGAAGCCGGCTCGAGATGGTTTCCCACTCGGACTGAAACTCTTTGCCGGCGCTCCGGCTTGCGTTCCCCTGCACACCGTTCCGCGTGTTTTCGTGATCGTCCCTACGCCCGTCTGTCGAACTCATTGCCGTCAACTCACCCCATGGTCTCCGGTCCGCCATCAAGGACGGTACCTGTTTTTCCCTGCCTTAGACGCCCCTCAAAACGCGGCACCGGCGAGGTGTTTTACAAAGGCAATCAGATATCAGGGCCAGAAGATCGAAATCGAATACCCGCATTTCTCGGGGCCGGGTATTCTGAAAGACGACGTCCATTTTTTGGACTTATTCGGCGCCCATTGTCAGGGCTTTTTCCAGGTGACGGAGGATCGTGAACCCAGGAACGATGAGAACGAAACAAACAATGCGGCAAAATTAATGCGGCCAAGGGTGGCAAGGCAAATACCGCGATGTGTGATCGGTGCTCCGTCGATGTCGTCTTTTCAAATCTCTAGTGGCTCTCTGACTGCCCCCCTCTGGTTAAAATACCCGTCTTCTTAATTATTAAACGGCAAATCGAAAACTTCTATTGACCGAGTCGTTTTGCAGCCCAGGACTCGGCACGCGCGTTAGCCGTCGGCCAAGATGATTACTTCGTGTTTTGTTGAGTACACCACCCGTTCATCATGAAATAATGCGGCGCACCTAAGTAAAAGTCGAAATGGTTAACAGAATAACTAAACAATTTACATGATCCTGTTATTTGAAACGACTCCGTATCGGCAAGTTCCGATGGACGAATATTACGTTTCCCGGAAGCGCCTTTCAACATGATCGAAAGGAGAACGTCAAAAATAATCTTCTTGACAATTTTTCCGCTTCGAGTCCGCCGGACCTTTTGCCGTCCGCCATGAGCCGGCGCCACGAAAAACGCCGCGTCCCTTCGGATCGCGGCGCCGCCATCTGGTTGTTTTGGGCCTCAGCCGTCAGGCGGCCATGGCCTTAATACGCTTTGACAGGCGCGAAAGCTTCCTGGAAACGGTGTTCTTTTCCATGATGCCCTTATTGACGCCGGCCATCAATTGCGGCTGCATTATTCGGAACGCTTCGCGGGCCGCCGCCTGATCGCCACTGGCGATGGCTTCTTCGACCTTGCGCAATTCCGTGCGGATGGCGCCGCGACGGGACCGGTTGACCTCCGTGCTGCGGGCTGTCTGGCGAATACGTTTCTTGGCTTGCAGAGAGTGGGCCATGGGCGCGCACCCCTTTTCTCAATCGTTAACGGAAATTCAGAAGGCGCTGTATATAAGTGCGGGGGGGACAGGTCAAGTCCCGCGTTGCATGTTTTCCGGCCCGCTAGTTGGCGGGCGCGGGGCGCAAGGTGAACCGCGCGCCGGCGCCGGACGCACCATCGGGCGCGGGGGTGACGGCAAGCTTCAATATTTCCTCGTCGCGCCGGTATTGGCCTGGTGCCGTCGCCCGCCATCCCAGTTGCGGCAGGGTCTCCGCATAGAAGGCGGAAACGGCGGCCGGCGGCACGTTACCAGCGGCAAAGGCTTCAACAATTCGGCCCGTCGGGCCATCGAAGACCATCCCGGCATCGGCCACCTCGACAAGGCCCGGCATCAATGGCAAGTCTTCCAAGACACTCAGGAACGCCGCCGCCTGGGCGAACGCCGTGCCCGGCGCCAACAGCGTCAACACAAACAGCACGCGACAAAGGCGGAGTTTCACCATGGTTCGCTTATAGCACTATCGCTGGCAGGTCGAACAATAGAATGTCGACCGGCCGGACTGGAATACCTGACGGACCGCATGGCCGGGCCCGCAGGTCCGGCACGCTTCCCCGGCCCGGCCATAGACCAGAAAGTTGTGCTGGAAATAGCCCAATTCCCCGTCCGGCTGACGATGGTCGCGGAGCGATGACCCGCCTGCCTTGATGGCCCGGGTCAGCACGTCGCGGATCGCCGCGTGAAGCCGTGCGGCCCGCCCGCCTTGGACGGTTTTGGCCTTTCGCTTGGGAGAAATCCCGGCCTGATGGAGCGCCTCACACACATATATGTTGCCAAGCCCGGCGACGGTTTTCTGGTCCAGCAAGGCCGCCTTGATGGGCGCGGCGCGGCCCTTCAACCGGGCCGCCAGGGTGGCCGCGGTGAAATCATCTTCCAAAGGCTCCGGTCCCATGTTGACCAGCATGGGGTGTCTGTCCAGCTCGTCGATTGTGCTCAGGTCCATGAAACCGAACCGCCGGGGATCGTTGTAGCGGATCACCTGGCCGGCGTCGGTCTCGATGATCACGTGGTCATGGGGCTCCTCGGCGGGTGCCGGTGGCTCAAAAATACGGAACCGCCCGGACATGCCCAGATGGGCGATCCAGACCGTGCCATCGGTTAGACGGATGATCAGGAACTTGGCCCGCCGCTCAACACTTGCCACCTCGCGGTTGGTCAGCCGCTGACCGAAGTCATCGGGCAAAGGCCAGCGCAGATCGCGGCGGCGGATAATCACCCGCGCCAGGCGATGGCCTTCCAGAACCGGCGCCAGGCCACGCCGCACGGTTTCCACTTCGGGGAGTTCGGGCATGGGTCTCCAGACATAGAAAACAGAGCCGACCCCAGGTATGACCCGTCACACCGGGCCTGTCCACAGGCTGGTTTCCCGGGCGCCCTTGGGGTAATGTCCGGCCATGCCGGATCAGACGAAAAATGCCACGGAAAATGGCACGGGAACCACCCATTTCGGCTTCCGTGAGGTGCCGGAAGATGACAAGGCATCGCTGGTGCGCGACGTCTTCGACAGCGTCGCGCCGCGCTATGACCTGATGAACGACCTCATGAGCCTGGGCATCCACCGGCTTTGGAAAAACGCTCTGATGGATTGGCTGCGGCCCCAGCCAGGCATGGTGCTGGCCGACATCGGCGGCGGCACCGGCGACATGGCGTTCAAGTTTCTGGCCCGTGGCGGCACCCAAGTGCGGGTCATCGACATCAACACGGAAATGCTTGCCCGGGGGCGCGACCGGGCCGTCGACCGGGGCCTCCTGGACGGCATTGACTGGATCCACGGTGACGCGGAGAAACTGCCCCTCGAAGACATGAGTGTCGACGCGTACACGTCGGCGTTCTGTTTACGCAATGTCACCCGCCTGGAAAGCGCTCTGGCCGAGGCACGGCGGGTGCTCAAGCCGGGCGGACGGTTTCTGTGTCTGGAGTTTTCTCAGGTCAAGGCGCCGGCACTCAAAAAACTCTACGATGCCTATTCATTCTCTGTTCTGCCGGCCCTCGGTGAGCGCGTCGCCGGCGATCGCGATGCTTATCAATACCTGGCCGAAAGCATTCGCCGCTTCCCCGACCAGAAATCTTTCGCCGCAATGATCACCGATGCCGGTCTGGCCCAGGTCAGCTACCGCAATCTTTCCGGCGGGATTGCAGCACTGCATTCCGCTTGGCGCATATAGGAGTCGCGTCTTGATCCGCTCGCTTCGGAACATCGGCCGTCTGCTTGAGATCGCCCGTCTGCTGGCCCGTCACGATGCACTTTTCCCCCTGGAGTATCTGGACGTCGCCCCTGGCGTGGTGTCGTTTGCCCGGTGGATGTCGCGCCGCGATGCGGAGGGCCGGCCGGGCCAGCGCCTGGCGCGGGCGCTGAACGAGGCCGGTCCCAGTTTCATCAAGCTCGGCCAAATCCTGGCGACGCGCTCCGATCTTTTGGGCGAGGAATTGGCCGCCGATCTTTCCGATCTGCAAGACCGCCTGCCGCCGTTTCCCAGCGCCCAGGCGCGGGCCGCCATCGAGGCGGAATTTGGAGACACTATCGACGACATGTTCCAGGGTTTTGACGATCAGCCGGTCGCCGCGGCCTCCATCGCGCAGGTTCATTTCGCCATCACCAGCGACGGCCGCGAGGTGGCCGTGAAAGTGCTGCGACCGGATATTGAGGACGCCTTCGCCCGTGATCTGGACCTCCTGCAATGGGGTGCCGGCCTGATCGAGCGGGCGCGGCCTGACCTGCGGCGGCTCAAACCCCGTCAGGTGGTGGAAACCCTGGCCGCCACCGTCGAATTGGAGATGGACCTGCGCTTCGAAGCTGCCGCGGCGGCGGAAATGGCGGAGAACTTCGAAGACGATGCGGACTTCCAGGTCCCCGAGGTGGACTGGGGACGCACCGGCCAACGGGTGATGACGACCGAGCGCATCGAAGGTATATCCCTCGATGACCGCGCCGCCATCGAAGCCGCCGGGCATGACCCCGTCGAGATCACCGCCAAGGCGGCGCGGGCGACCTTCAATCAGGTGTTCCGTGACGGCTTTTTTCATGCCGATGTCCACCCGGGCAATCTGTTCGTCACCGAAGATGGCAAGATCGCCGCCGTCGATTTCGGCATCATGGGACGCCTCGATATCCGCACCCGGCGCATCCTGGGCGAGATGCTGCTGGCCTTCCTGACCCGCGACTACCGGCGCGCCGCGGAAATTCATTTCGAAGCCGGCTGGGTGCCGGCGGACCGCTCCGTCGACACCTTCACCCAGGCCTGCCGGTCCATCGGCGAGCCGATCCTCGACAAACCTCAAAACGAGATCTCCATCGCCCGGCTTTTGGGGCAATTGTTCCAAATCACCGAGACCTTCCAAATGGAGACCCAGCCGCAGTTGCTGTTGTTGCAAAAAACCATGCTGGTCGCCGAGGGCACGGCCCGCAAGCTGAGCCCGGACGCCAACATGTGGATCCTGGCGCGGCCCCTGATCGAGGAATGGATGGCCGCAACTCTGGGACCCGAGGCCCGGGTTCGGGTCGCCGTCGAAGGCATCGCCAACGCCGTCGACAAATTGCCCCGGATGATCGAAGGCATGGAACAGTCCGCCAACATGATCTCCGAAGGCCGGGTCCGCCTGCACCCGGAAACCATCAATCAATTGCGCCGCGATTCAGGCGGTCGCGGGGTCGTCAGAACGATCTGGTTCGCGGCAATATTTTTGCTGATGATTGCGGTTTTGGTGAAGTTCACCTGAGGCTTGGTTTTTTGGGCGGCTCGCTCGGCTGGCATTCGCATTGTTCGCCTGCGAGGCCCCTACACGTGCTCCAATATGCTTGCGCTTCCTGGACTCCGCACCTACCTTAACCACACTCAAAAACCGTTAAATCAGAAATTTACCAAATGCTTGCTGGAAAACGCATTTTATTGATCATCTCGGGCGGCATCGCCGCTTACAAGACGCCGGATTTGGTGCGCCGTCTGCGCGAGCGCGGCGCCGCCGTGCGCTGTCTTTTGACGGAAGGCGGCGCCCAGTTCGTCACACCCTTGACCTTGGGCGCCGTCAGCGAAGACAAGGTCTATGAAAACCTGTTTTCCCTGACCGACGAACATGAGATGGGCCACATCAACTTGAGCCGCGAAGCCGACGCGATCGTGGTGGCACCGGCGACGGCGAATATTTTGGCCAAAATGGCCCATGGGCAAGCCGACGATCTTGCCACCACGGTGCTGTTGGCCACCGACACGCCGGTGCTGGCCGCCCCGGCCATGAACGTCCGCATGTGGGATCATTTGGCAACGCGGGCCAACCTGGGCACCCTGGCCGATCGCGGCGTCACCATTATCGGCCCCAACGAAGGCGATATGGCTTGCGGCGAATACGGCATGGGCCGCATGTCGGAACCCTTGGAGATTGTCGCCGCGCTGAAAGAGTTTTTTGCCGCCGCCGGGCGGCTTGGCGGCCACCACGCCCTGGTCACCAGCGGCCCCACTTATGAGCCCATCGACCCGGTGCGCTACATCGCCAACCGCTCATCGGGCAAGCAGGGCCATGCCATTGCCGAAGCGCTAACTCGGCTCGGCACCGCAACCACCCTTGTCACCGGCCCGACCCAATTGCCGGACCCGCCGGGGATCCATGTTGTTCACGTCGAATCGGCGCGTCAGATGTTGGCCGCCTGTGAAGCCGCATTGCCCGCCGACATCGCCGTCTGCGCCGCCGCCGTGGCTGACTGGCGGGTCGAAGCGGAAGCCGGCGAGAAGATCAAGAAATCCCCCGGCGGCACGCCACCACCGCTGACCATGACCGAAAATCCGGATATCCTGAGCACCCTGAGCAACGCCGGCAACCAGCGTCCCGGTCTCGTCGTCGGCTTCGCCGCGGAGACGGAAAACGTCATCGTCAACGCGCAAGGAAAACTGCACCGCAAGGGCTGCGACTGGATTGTCGCCAACGACGTCTCACCGGATACCGGCACCTTCGCCGGCGACGCCAACACCGTGCATTTGGTCACCGCCGACGGTGTCGAGGACTGGCCGGAGCTTTCCAAAAAAGAGGTCGGCAACAGATTGGCGGCGCGCATCGCTGATGCCCTGGAGGCCCGCAATGAGTGAGCTTCGCGTTGCCGTCACACAATTGCCGCACGGCAAAGGCCTGTCCCTGCCCGCCTATGCGACGCAAGCAAGTGCCGGCGCCGACCTGTTGGCCGCCGTCGAACAGGCCATCGAACTGGCGCCGGGTGCCCGCGCCATGGTGCCGACCGGCTTGGCCATCGCCCTGCCGGCCGGCTATGAAGCGCAGGTACGGCCGCGATCCGGGCTGGCCGCCAAGCACGGGGTCACGGTGCTCAACAGCCCGGGCACCATCGACGCTGATTACCGCGGCGAGGTCGGCGTCATTCTCATCAATCATGGCGACCAGGCCTTTACCATTGAACGCGGCATGCGCATCGCGCAGATGATCATCGCCCCGGTCAGCACCGCGGCCTGGCATGAAGTGGCCGACCTGGACGAGACGGCGCGCGGCGCCGGTGGGTTCGGTTCCACCGGGACAGAGAGCGCCGCGTAATGTTCCGATTGCCGAAAAAGGCCCTGTTCGCCATCGAAGCGGTCCTGGACATCGCCTATCACGCCGGCGCCGAACCGGTGCAGAGCCGCGAGATCACCCGCCGCCAGGACATTCCCCGGCGCTATCTGGAACAGGCGCTTCAGCAACTGGTGCGCGACGGCATTTTGGTCGGCGTGCGCGGCCCCAGGGGCGGCTACCGCCTGGCCCGCGAGCGCCGGCGCATCTCCATCGGCGATATCGTCCGCGTCGTTCAAGGGGTCGACAACGAAGATGGAGCATCCGATGACATGGAGGGCTCGGAACTGGGCATCAAGGTTGTCAGGCCGCTTTGGGCCGGCCTGCAGGAAACCTTGATGGAAAGCCTGGATTCGCTATCCATCGACGATCTGTGCGGCGAGGCCGACAAGGCCGGGGTCGTCAGTGAGGGCCGCAAGGCCCTGGACTTCACGATCTGATCGCCCGGGGCCGCTTATGAAAGATCATCCAGACACGGAATTTCGCGGCCGCGTGTACGACAGCATCGTCGATACGGTGGGCGCCACCCCGTTGGTACGCTTGAGCCGCATCGCAGCGGATGCCGGTGTCGAGACGGACATATTGGGCAAGTGCGAATTCTTTAACCCCTTGGGCTCCGTCAAGGACCGCATTGGCCTGGCCATGATCGAAGCCGCCGAAAACGACGGCCGCATCAAGCCGGGTGCCACCTTGGTGGAGCCGACTTCGGGCAACACGGGTATCGCCTTGGCCTTCGTCGCCGCGGCGAAAGGCTACCGCCTGATCCTGACCATGCCCGAAAGCATGTCCCTGGAACGGCGCAAAATGCTTCTGTTGTTGGGCGCCGAGACGGAATTGACGCCGGCAACGCGGGGCATGAGCGGCGCCATTGAACGGGCCGAGCAGATCGTCGCGGAGATCCCCGGCGCGATGATGCTGCAACAGTTCGAAAACCCCGCCAACCCGGATATCCACCGCCGGACGACAGCCGAGGAAATTTGGACCGACACGGCCGGTGGCGTCGATGTGGTGATCAGCGGCGTCGGCACCGGCGGCACCCTGACGGGCATCGCCGAGGTTATCAAACCACGAAAACCTGAGCTGCAGATGATCGCCGTGGAACCGGAAGACAGCCCCGTCCTGTCGGGCGGCACGCCGGGGCCGCACAAAATACAGGGCATCGGGGCGGGGTTCGTGCCGGGTATCCTCAATGAAGAGATGATCGATGAGGTGCTGAAGATCGGCAACGAAACCGCCTTTGCCATGGCCCGCAAGACGGCCAAGCTGGAAGGCCTCGCCGTCGGCATCTCATCGGGCGCCGCCATCGCCGCCGCCATCGAAGTGGCGGAACGCCCCGGGATGGCCGGCAAGACCATCGTTGCCATCCTGCCCAGCTTCGCCGAACGCTACCTGTCGACGGCCCTGTTCGACGGTCTTGACTGAGCAGCACAGCGGACCCGCCATGGATTTCACCGAACAACAGATCAACCGCTACGCCCGTCATATCCTGCTCCGAGAAGTCGGCGGCGAAGGCCAGAAAAAGCTGCTCGATGCGAAAGTCCTGGTCATTGGCGCCGGCGGGCTGGGCTCACCGAACATTCTCTATCTGGCGGCGGCCGGCGTCGGCACCATCGGCATTGTTGATGATGACGAGGTCGATCTCTCCAACCTGCAGCGCCAGGTCCTGCACGGCACCGCCGACATCGGACGTTCGAAGGTCGCCAGCGCCATCGATTCCGTCGCCGCCATCAATCCCGATGTCAACGTGGTGGCGCATGCGGAGCGGATCAATGCCGCCAACGCCATGGACCTGATCGGTCAATACGACGTGGTCGCCGACGGCTGTGACAATTTCGCGACGCGTTTTCTGGTCAACGATGTCTGTTATTTCCAGAAAAAGACCCTGGTCTCGGCGGCGATCCTGCGCTTCGACGCCCAGGTTGCCACCTACCGGCCGTTCGCCGGCCCGGGCGGCGAGGAACCGGGGCCGTGTTATCGCTGCATCTTTCGCGAGGCCCCCCCGGAGGGCCAGATTCCAACCTGTGCGGAGGCCGGCGTCATGGGCGCCATGTGCGGCATGGTCGGCTCATTTCAAGCCACGGAAGTGATCAAGGAAATCCTCGGCATCGGCGAAAGCCTGGCCGGGTCGCTGATGATCCTGGACGGCCTGGGCGCCGTGTTCCGCAAGATCGCCGTCAAACGCGACCCCGGTTGCCCGGTGTGCGGTGACAACCCGACGATCACGGATCTCACCATCCATCAATAGGCCCTCAATCGAGATTGATGCCTTTCGACCTGAGCCAGGCAGCGAAGCCGTCACGCTCGGGCAAGGACAATTGCCGCGCCACGTTTTCCGACCAGGTGCACTTTTCCAGGACGCCGTATTTGTCCGTGTGGCGTTGCTTGCCGGCCGACAAGGGAAAACGGTCGTGGTTGCGATCGTCATAGGCGGTGACATCGGCACCCAGATTGCCATCGTCATAGGTTTCCCGATGCACGACCACGCGGGGCGGCAGGCGCATGGAGACGTATCCGTCATTGGCCGGCCAGCCGACCGGCAGTCCGGCGATGGGGAAGACACCGTCGGGCAAGTCCAGGATGGCCGCGTAATCTTCAATGCGGTTACGCACATAACTGATGGGGCAACAGCCCAATCCGGCGCTTTCCGCCGCAACAATGAACATTTGCATGGCCAGGGCCGCATCGACGGCGGCGTTCATGAAGGTATCGGCATTGTTGTTGGCGTAATCATGGCCGCGCATGTCGGCCAGCGTGCGGATGCGCCGTACATCCCCAAGAAACGCCAAAAAGACCGGCGCATCGGCGATCCACGGCATGGACGGGATCAGATCGGCAATGGCCTGGCGGGTGTCCCTGTTGCGCACGGCAACAATGGAATACTGCTGCAAATTCGATTTCGTCGGCGCTGACTGGGCGCAGGCCAACAACAGATCGAGCAAGTCGTCGCCGACGTCCTTGTCGGCAAAATTCCGGCAGACCCGGCGCGACAACAGGCCGGTGATGGTGTCGTTCAGATGCGCCTCAACCGTTTCGCCATCCAGGCCAAAACGATCGCGCAGCATGGTATCGAGATCGGACATGCGGGAACCTCATTCTTTGATGGGCGGCTGAGGGACACATCGGTCTGGCCAACCCGGCCATCCCCAGACCTCACGCTACAATGTGCTGCGCCGGTCTTCAAAAACCTTCGCCGAGCACCCGGTCCGGCGGGTTATGGCCATCGATGAAGGTCTTGATATTGATCAGCACCTTCTCTCCCATGTCGTTGCGGCCTTCGTGGGTGGCCGAGCCCATGTGCGGTAGCAGCACGACGTTGTCGAGGGCCACCAATTTCGGATTGACGGCGGGCTCGTGCTCGAACACATCCAACCCGGCGCCGCCGATCTCGCCGGCGACCAGCATGCGGGTCAGGGCGTTCTCGTCGATCACCTCGCCGCGCGCCGTATTGACGATTACCGTATGGCCTTGCAACAGCTTCAGCCGGCGCGCCGACAACAAGTGGT
The DNA here is from genome assembly GCA_964595005.1 of uncultured Magnetovibrio sp. GTDB lineage: Bacteria > Pseudomonadota > Alphaproteobacteria > Rhodospirillales > Casp-alpha2 > UBA3470. Next base: position 343 of record CAZQPC010000141.1, on the reverse strand, counting down.
AGGTGGCCGGCGTGTGCGGGCAGTTGACCGAGATCACATCCATGCGGGCCAGCATCTGATCGAGGCTTTCCCAATAGGTGGCTTCCAGTTCTGTCTCAATTTCATCGTGCACGGGGTTGCGGTTGTGATAGTGGATGGAAAGCCCGAAGCCGCGCGCACGCCGCGCCACCGCCTGGCCGATACGGCCCATGCCGATTATCCCCAGCCGCTTGCCGAATATCCGGTGCCCCAGCATCCACGTCGGAGACCAGCCCGACCATTCGCCCGAGCGCAGCACCCTCTCGCCCTCGACCAGGCGGCGGGGCACCGTCAAAATCAACGCCATGGTCATGTCGGCGGTGTC
>CAZQPC010000140.1:0-12008 GCA_964595005.1 uncultured Magnetovibrio sp. | reverse complement strand
AGCGGCTGGCGAAGACGAACATATTGATTCCCGTGGGCTGTGCCGCCATCAGCACGGCGGCGGCGGTCCAGATGGGGGACAGATCGAGCACGAAGGTCGCGGCCATCCACACCAGGGCCGGCATCACCATCATCTTGATGACCGTGACGACGATGGATTGGTTCAGCCGGCCCTTGAACCCATAGCGCGCCAGGCTGGCCCCCAGCGCGAATAGCGAACAGGGCACGACGGCGCCCTTCAGAATATTCAAAACCTGGTCGGCCATGTCCGGGATCGGCATGGACAGGGCGTTCCACATGAGACCGATCACCAACCCCAGGATCACCGGATTGGTGGCCATGCCGCGGCAGGTCAACCACAAGGTTTCCCAGACGTTGCCGCCGTCGGCGCGGTCGGTTTCCAACAGCACCGTCGCCAGGCTCATCAAAATTAGGCTGTGGGCGGCGATGATCAGCAATGACGGCAACATGCCGGCCTCGCCGAGAACCATAAAATTGATCGGGATGCCCAACAGAACCGTGTTGCCGTAACTGGCCCCCATGCCGGTGATCACCGCGCCGTCGAAGTTCCGGCGGAAGGCGGTGCGCGCGACCAAAATGCCCAGACCATAGACGATCAGCGCGGCCGGAAAGAACGCCGCCCACAAGGCCCAAGGGGGATTGCCGAAAACATCGGCCGTCGCCATCGCCCTGAACAGCATCGCCGGGATGGCGAAATCGAAGACAAAGCGCGCCACGCCTTCCGTCGCCGAGGCCGGAAACCAGCGCAGCTTGACGGCGCCGTAACCGACCAGGACGACGGCGAAGATCGGGATGACGACGTCCAGCGTGGCAAGAATGGTCCCGGGCTCCTGTGTTGATGGCGGCGAGGCGCCGACATGCCTGTCTGAGGCCCGAAAAGTCAAGGATTGCCGGCAATCGGCGGCGCCTGGGACGTCTATTTCGCACCTGCAATATTTATTTGCGCGGGTGTGACGGCCATCACTTCACAAACCCGTGATCGAGCCTAGGTTCCGCCCAGTTCGACGGCTGCATCGGGACATACAGCCGGCGGACCTTCGACAACGGGCCGTGTCGGCGCTCTTACGTTGGCGCCGCGCGGCCCTTCGTCGAAGAAATCGTTGATTTTGGGGATGACCAAGGGGATTTCCGGCACCATGAAGTACATCGTTTCAATGGCCGCGGTTTTGGCGGTATGGATCGGCATCGGCATCAATGCGGCGGGTGCGGGGACGGCCTCGTGCAGCGATACGATCAGCCGGGTTGCGGCCATTCTGCACATCAACCAATCGGCGCATGCCGATGCGGGTGTGACGGCTTTCTGCGCGGCAAAACGCGACGACAGGCGGGCCGCCGGCATGGCCTATCTGACGCATTTGGCGGCGCATCATGGCAACGCCCAAGAGACAAACAATGCGGCATCGCGTGACGACTGCACGGACCGCCTTTGGACCGTCGCGGAAATGCTCAATATCCCCGACCGGTTCTATAAACTGGGCGCCGTCGTCAAGCGCTGCATCGGCGCCGGCGACCGCCCCGTTCAGGCGGCCGCCCTGATGGTCGCCAAATACTCTCAGCAGACCTGGTAGGCCGAGGCTCTTCCGCTTTTTAAAAGCCTGTTCTAGTTTTTCAGGCTGTCGTAGGCGAACCCGGCGAACGCGGCGGGTTTCAAAAATCCCTTGCCCCAAACGCCGTCGAAGGCCTGGGTCGGGGCCGCGGCGACGGCGTCGGCCCGCGACTTGCCGGCACCAATCTGGGCCTGCACGGCCTTTCTCACACCGATCAGCATGTCGCGGTACGCGACGAGCGCCGCCTTGTCCGCCAGCGGGCCGTGGCCCGGAATGATTTTCGTCTTCGGGCCCGCCAGCTTGAGAATTTCGCCGGCCGCAGCGATGACCCCCGAGATCGATCCGCCGTGTTCCACATCGATGAACGGATACAGGCCGTTAAAGAACAGATCGCCCGTGTGGATGACGTCGGCCTCACGGAAATGGACGAACGAATCGCCGTTCGTATGGCCGGCGGGAAGATGCCGGATGTGCAGGGTCTGGCCGTTCATGTGAAAGGTCGTGGTGTCGTTGAAGGTGATCACCGGGAGCGCAATTTTCGGCGCGGCGGGGACTTTCTTCTTGAACGCCGTGAGCATTTGATCCGTGCTCATGAGCTTGCGCACGTTGTCATGAGCGACGATGACGGTGCCGTTCTTGCCCATGTTTTCGTTGCCGCCCGTGTGGTCGAAGTGCCAGTGCGTGTTGAGCACGAACTTCACCGGCTTGGGATCGATGGCTTTGATGGCGGCCAGGATTTTTCCGGTCAGCGGCGCAAACTGATCATCGATGAGAAACACCCCGTCGGGCCCGGATGACACGCCAAGATTGCCGCCGGCGCCGGTCAGCATGTGAATGCCGTCGCTGAGCTTGGTCGTCTTGATGGTGATTTTTGAATAATCCTGCGCCTGGGCGCCGCCATCCATGGTGAGACCGAAGGCGGCGAGGACGGCCAACACCGGCAGCAGCCGGCGACGGGTCCAAAACTGTTGGAAGTTGAACTGCATGGGTCGCTCCCTTGTGAAGGTCTGAATGTTAGGGTCGGCGTAATATAAATGCGGCGCCCGCCGGATGCGAGAGCTCGTCTCGCCGGCGGGCGCCCATTGTCTTCACGTCTTCGTTAGCCCGGCAGCATGCCGCCGGCTTCTTTTTCGACGGCTTTCGGATCGCCCAGATAGCCGGCGTGCATGTCGACGGCGACGGGGTCGGGATAAATTTCGTCGTCACCGTTTTCGACACCGGCCAGAATGGCCGCGGCGACAACCTTCGTCGGCGTCTTGTCCATGGGGAACTGGGCCGCCATGTCCGTGTCAATGGGGCCCGGATAGACGCCGGCGACCTGGGTGCCCTGGGCCGCCAGTTCGGCACGGATGCCCTGGGTCAGGGAATGCACGGCCGCCTTCGAGGCACTGTAGGATCCAAGCACCGGGAAGTTCACGTAAGACGCCATCGACGCCAGATTGACCACGGCGCCGCCGCCGTTGGCCGCCAACACGGGTGCAAACGCGCGGACCATGTTCAAGGTGCCGAAGTAGTTGGTTTCCATCTCCTGGCGCGCGGCGCTGTCGTCATCGGCGGCGATCAGCCCCGCGAAGGCGGCGGTGCCGGCATTGTTGATCAGCAAGGTGACGTCGGTATAGGCCTCGGCAGCCGCGGCCACCTGTTCGGGCTTGGTGACGTCCAGCGGCACGGCCTGGACGCGGCCGCCGGCCGTTTCGACCAGATCGGCCAGGGTTTCCGTGTTGCGGGCGGCGGCGTAGATCTTCGCCGCACCGGCGCTCAGCAATGCCAGGACGATAGCCCGGCCAATGCCGCGGTTGGCGCCGGAGACAAAGGCGATGGTGTTTTTGATGTTCATTTTGGTGTCCTCATGTTCATGGGTTGTATTGACATGTTGAATGATTGTTCAAAACTCATTTGCCATATATATTGAACGATCATTCAAAATGCAACAAAAAAATTATCCGAGCAGTGAGTCCACGTGGTCGACCATGTCGTCGACGATGCCGTGGTCGGGGCGCCCGCGGGCCAAAACCCGGGCCCCGGAGACCAGTCCCGTCAACAGCCGCGCGGTTTTGCCGGCGTCCAACCCGGCGCCGATCTCGCCGGCTTCCTGGCCTGCGGTGATCATTCGTCGGAAGAAATCTTCCAACTCATCCTGGCCGTCGTGGACGGTACGGTTGATCTCCTCATCGCCGGTGTTCACTTCCAGGCTGGAATTGACCAGAAAACACCCGCACTCCTCCGTTCCGCCGCGCATGTTGTCGGCCATGATCTGGAAAAAGGAAACGATGGCGGCGCGCGGCGACGGGTGCTCTTCCAGTTCCGCCAACATGGTCCGGGCCTGGGCCCGGTAGCGCTCCAGGGTCAGATGAAACAGGGTCCGCTTGTCGCCAAAGGCCGCATAGATGCTGCCCGGGTTGAGACCCATGCAATCGACCAGGTTTTTCATCGACGTCCCGTCGTAGCCCTGCTGCCAAAAGGCATGCATGGCCTTTTCCAGGACCTCGCCCTCATCGAATTTTCGTTCCCAAGGCATGGGCCTATATAGATAGTTTTGAATGATCCTTCAACACATTCCATGCCCGCCCGCTAGCGAAACCGTGAACAGGCGTCATTTTGGTTGGCGGCCGGCGTATCATAGTTTCCTGATATTCGAATGCTGACGTTTATGAGGATCCCCAAACATGTTGAAGTCCCTGTTGACCGCCATCGCCTTGGGCGCCGCCTTGACCGGGCCGGCCGCGGCCCTGGCGCAATCCGACCAATCGCCGACCGTGGTCGAACTGTTCACTTCCCAGGGTTGCTATTCGTGCCCCGCCGCCGAAGCCTTTCTGACGGAGCTGGCGGACCGCAAGGACCTGGTCGCCCTGGAATGGCATGTCGATTATTGGAATGACCTGGTCTATGGCTTTGCCGGCAAGTGGAAGGACCCGTTCTCGCACGCCGACTACACGCGGCGCCAACAGGTCTACAACCTGGCCATCCGCGGCAAGGGCGCCGTCTATACGCCGCAGATGGTGATCGGCGGACGGTTGGAGGCGGTGGGCTCGAACCGCGATACGATCCTTCGGAATATCCAGCGCACCCGGGCCGAAGCTCCGGCGGCGCTTCAGGTCTCCGTGGCGAAAAAGGCCGGCGGGCTTGCCGTTGCCATTAATGGGCCGGAGCAGCGCAAAGGCGGCGTCTGGCTGGTCCGCTACGACCATGCCCACACGACCCAGGTGAAGTCCGGCGAGAACAAGGGCAAGTCCCTGACCAGCCGCAACATCGTCCGCGCCACCAAACAGATCGGCACCTGGACCGGCCAGCCCTTGAGCATCAATCTGGCCAGCGCCAACCTGGGTCCCAATCAGGGCTGTGCCATTTTGGTGCAAGGCGAAAAGCCGCGCGGCCCGGGACCGATTTTGGGTGCGGCGAACTGTCCGGTGAATTGACGCAGGCGTTATTTCGCGGCGACGACCATAATCTCAACGTCGTATTTGGGGCTGGCCAGCCTGGCCTCGACGCAGGCCCGGCAGGGCGTGTTGCCGGGGCTCACCCAGGCGTCCCAGACGGCGTTCATTTCAGCGAAATTGGCCATGTCGGTGATCCACAAGTTGGCCGACAAAACCTTCGACTTGTCGGTGCCGGCCTCGGCCAGATGGCCGTCGATGGTGTTCAGGATATCCTGGGTTTGGTCGGCGACGCTGGCGCCCGGCGCGCCGGCGGCGACGACGCCGGCCAGATAGACCGTGTCGCCGTGGATGACGATCTGGCTCATGCGTTCGCCCGTGTGTTTGCGTTCGATGGTCATGGATGGTCTCTCCCGTGTGTTGGCGTTGATTGGCGCCCGGCGCCGATGATGATCAAAGGTCTATCTTAACGAAACCCGTCTGTTCGCCAAGGCCGTCAAACCGCGTCAAAACACCGACAAAATGATCGATGCTCTGTCCGGCATTCGTGAACGGAAACACCAGACGCTTGAGGACGACGGTCTGTTGGCCCAACGCGCTTAATACTTTTGGCGCTTCAATGAGAAAACCCGAGCGCGACGCCGAAGGCCGGCGTGTTTCCAGCATGTCGGTGTAGATACGGACAACGTCGTCGCGTTCGGGGCCAATGTTGATGTCGCTCAGGCTTTTTCCCGTTGGCTCAAGCTCTAAGGCGGTGACGGTTTCGGTGCCGGCAAAGCGCACCTTGAACCAGGGTGCGGCGGCGCCATCGCGGATAACATCCAGGATATAGACCTGCGGCGCCAGCAGATGGATTTCCATGAGATCGAGGGCGGAAAGCGGCGGTAATTCATCGCCCGGCGTGATCTGCCCGATGTGCTCGGCAAAGGCCGCAAATACCGGTTCGTCAAAATCAGCCGGCAATGTCACCCTTGGCATTGGCGCCTCCATCCCATCCGCCGTACACTATTTGGAACCGGGCGTTTGTGAAAGGTTTGGGCGGCACATGCCCGGCGGCTAAGGCGTTGGTTTTTCACCGCCCGGGATCTCTTCGGATTCCAGGGCCTCGGCCAGCCGCGACTGGGCACTTCCCGGCTTCAGCGGTCTTTGTTGGCTGGGGTCCGGCGCCCAGGCGGTCACCGTCAGAATGTCGAAGGTCGCCGGCACCCGGCCGTCCGGGCCGGCAAACGTCTCCATGTAAATTTCCAAGGCCCGCAGCAGGGTCGCGCGACGGCTGAATCCGCGCCGCCGGTCGCGGTTGGCGTTGGCCTCACCCATGCCGCGCAAATCGTGCAGCAACTTGAGAGGACTGTCATAGGAGACGGTCACGGTTTCCGCGTCGACCACCGGCAGGGCGAATCCGGCGCGGGTTAAAAGATTGCCGAGATCGCGGACATCGATCAGCGGCGAGAAGCGCGGGCTGAGGCCTCCTTCGATCTCGGTCTCGGCCTGGAACAGGGCGGTCCTCAGTTCGTTCAGGGTTTGCCCGCCCAAGGCCGTCGCCAAGAACAGGCCGTCGGGCTTCAGCGCCCGGCGGATCTGGATCAAGGCGCCGGGCAGGTCGTTGACCCAGTGCAGGCTGAGGTTCGACAAGATCAGATCGAAGGCGCCATCGGTGAAGGGCAGGGCTTCCTCGTCACAGGCCAGGCCGGGCGCACCCGTCCCGGCGGCCAGGCGCGCCATGGACGGCGACAGATCGCCCTGGATAAGCGTTTCGATGCCGCCGCGGCCGGCCAGGCTGCGGCCAATTTCCCCGCCGTGACAGCCGAGATCCAGAGCCAGCGGGAATTTACGGGTGACGTCATCAAGGCGGTCAGCCAGCCGTTCGGCCGCCTCGATCAGCAAAAAATCATGCGCGCCGAGACCTGCCGCGGCGCGGTCGCGGTGCTGGCGGACCGCGGCCCGGTTGAAGACGGTCATGGTTTCGGCCATGCTTTCCTTATGACACATGAGGGAAGCGTCTTAAATGCCGCTCCGGCCCCCGGCCCCCTGAAGGCCGGTGCGGCGCATGTCCTTGACCTGATCTTGCCGCCGCAATGCCTGAACTGCGGCTGTGTCGTTGAAGAGGTGAAGACCCTGTGCGGCGAATGTTGGCAGGCGGCGGCGTTTCTGGCGCCGCCCTGGTGCGCGTGCTGCGGCCTGCCGTTCGAAGAAGACCCGGGCGCCGGCGCGCTCTGCGGGGCCTGCCTGCGCCGTCCGCCGCCGTTCGCCCGCGCCCGCGCGGTGATGGTCTACAATGCGGCCAGCCGGCACATGGTGCTCAGTTTCAAGTACGGCGACCGCACCGACATGGCGCCGGCCTTCGCCGAGTGGATGGCGCGGACCGGCGCCGACTTGGTTGCAGAGGCGGATTTGATCGTCCCCGTGCCCCTGCATTGGACGCGCCTGTTCCGCCGGCGCTTTAATCAGGCCGCGATGATCGCCCGCGAACTGGGCCGCGTTGCCGGCAAGGAATTCGCCCCCGATGTCTTGGTCCGCAAGCGCCGCACGCCAACCCAAGCGGGCCTCGGCTACACCGGCCGGGCCCGCAACGTGCGCGGCGCCTTCAAGGTGGCGCCGCGCCGCCGGGCGCATTTGAAAGGCATGCGCGTGTTGCTGATCGATGACGTTTTGACCACCGGCGCGACGCTGGCGGCGTGCGCCCGCGTTCTCAACCGGGCCGGGGCCAAGGCGGTCGATGTTTTGACGCTGGCCAGGGTGGTGCGGCCGGCGCCGCCGGTGGATTAAGGACGTTGAAGGATTGGAATTCGCCGCGCCGCCGCCTATATATGGCGTCGGACATGGCGTCGAACCCCGGCGCGTTGCCGGCGATTGAGAGGAACTTTTAGCGTGGCGACCATTGAAATCTACACCTCACCGTTCTGCGGTTTCTGTTTCCAGGCGAAGGCGTTGTTGGACGCGAAGGGCGTTGAATTCGAAGAGATCGACGTGTTTTCGGTGGCCGGTGCCCGCGATGAGATGATCAAGCGTTCGGGTGGCAACACGTCGGTGCCGCAGGTCTTTGCCGACGATAAATATGTCGGCGATTGCGATGCCATTCATATGTTTGAAGATGACGGTATCCTGGACAAGAAACTGGGCCTGGCCGGGTGAGCGGACGCTTCACCGCGGCCTGCCTGCAGACCCGTTCCGGCGTCAATCCGACCGATAACATCGCTGCCGTGGCGGACATGGTGCATGCGGCCCGCGATGCCGGCGCCGACTTCATCATGATGCCCGAAACCGTCAACATGATGGAACCGGACCGCCCCCAGGCCCGCGCCAAGGCGACCGTGGAGGCTGATGATCCGTTTCTGGCCGCGGCTCGGGATTGGGCGCGCGACACCGGAGCGTGGATATTGCTGGGCTCCATTGTGGTGAAAAGCGACGGGCCGCCCCGCGACGACGGGGAAATCTATCTCGCCAACCGTTCGCTGCTGATCAACGCGACCGGTGAGATTGCCGCGCGCTATGACAAGATCCACATGTTCGACGTTGATCTGGGCGGCGGGGAGGTCTACCGCGAGGCCGAGGCCTACCGGCCCGGGTCGGATTTGGTGCTCGCCGATACGCCTTGGGGCAAGTTGGGAATCACCATCTGTTACGACCTGCGCTTCCCGCGCCTGTACCGCGAACTGGCCCAGGCGGGCGCCGATTTTCTGTCGATCCCGTCGGCCTTCACGCAACCCACGGGCCGCGCCCACTGGCACGTGTTGATGCGGGCCCGGGCCATTGAGACCGGCTGTTTCGTGTTCGCCCCGGCGCAAACGGGGGTTCACGAAAGCGGCCGCAAGACCTACGGCCATTCGCTGATCGTCGATCCCTGGGGTGAGGTGCTGGCCGATGGTGAAGAGGCCTTGGGCCCCGTCACCGCGGACATCGACGTCGGCAAGGTGGCGGCAGCACGCACCAAGATGCCGTCGTTACAACATGACCGGGATTTCGGCTGGGATTAAGAGGTTGGTATTTCGGCCCTCTTATTTTGGCCCCTCAGTCGCCGGGCGTTCGCTCCGCTCGCTTGGCTTTCGCGCTCTCGCGCGGCGCTCAGTCGCGCTAGGCGCCGCGCAAGCGCGCCGAACGGAGGTCAAGGCTTGGCGCCAGGAATTGCTTTTGATGGTGCGTGCTGCCTTCGGGCCTAGCGGCCCGACCGACGTTCCATGCCGGCGTCGGCATGTTGTGCAATTTCAAGATCATTGGCGTGGGCACGTCTTACGGGTCGGAGGCCCGTCGGCTGGGAGCTCAGTGGCTGGCGGTTTGTACGCCATTCCTCGACCTCCATTCGATGAGCGCAGCGAAGAGCCTAGCGCGATTGAGCGCCGGGCCGCGAGGCCCGAAAGCCAAGCGAACGGAGTGAGCGCCCGGCGACTGAGGGGCTAAAAAAATGAGCGGCGCGAACACCCGCGATTTTGGCCCATGCCAAATGGTTGGCAATTGAGGGGCCAAATTAAGTAACCTATTTCAGCCCATGCGCCGGCGGCTCGCCGTCGTCGCGGACGCTGGCGTCCAGATCCTTGACCGCACACAATCGTTGTTTGACGCCGGGGATATCCGTCACCTCAACCCGGCCATGTTCGTAGGCCACCACCTGCAGCTTTCCGCTGACGGCCTCCAGCAGCTCACCGCTTTTGAGGAGGTGGGTCGGATTGCGCGGCCGGGCGAAGTCCTCGTTGCCCCGGGCAAAAGTCTCATAGATCAAGACGCCGCCGGGATTGAGGGCGCCGATCAAGTCATCAATCAACGGCCGATGCAGGTAGTTGACGACGACGACGGCGTCGAAGGTCATGCCGTGCAGCGGACCGTCGGCGCCGAAGGGCGGCCGGCCGTCCTCCAGGTCGGCCTCGATGACCGCCGCGCCGTCGGCATTCGCCAAGTCCGCCATGGCCTCAACGCCGCGATCGACCGCCACCGCCCGGTAACCGTTCGCCAGGAAATGCCGGGCGTGGCGGCCGCCGCCGGCGGCGACATCCAGGACGGTGCCGCCGGCCGCGACCAATGAGGCAAACCGTGCCACCCAGGGTGACGGCTCGGTGATCCTCAAGTGCTTGGCGCGAACGTCATCCGTGGTGGGCGGTCGGTCCGGCTGTTCGGGAATATTTTGCATTTATTAACGGATATGGGCTATGTCTTGGGGCCCTGTGAAGGGCGGTGTGGCAAAAATGAACGTGTTGAGACCATGATCGTATATCAACTCCGCTGCAGCAATGGCCATGAATTCGAAGCATGGTTCCGCGACGGCGCGACATACGAGACCCAGGCCAAGGAAGGCGATGTCGCCTGTCCCCTGTGCGGCGACGTGCACGTCTGCAAGGCGTTGATGGCGCCGAACATCTCGCCCAGCCGCAACCGTCAACCGGTGTCCCCCGACGACCGCGCCGAACGCCGGGCCCACGAAGTCGCGGAAAAGATTTTGGAGGCCGTCGGCAATATCCGCAGCCACGTGGAGAAGAACTTCGATGACGTCGGCGATCAGTTTGCCGACGAGGCGAAGCGCATCCATTACGGTGAGGCGGAAGAGCGCGGTATTTACGGCGAAGCCTCGGACACGGAAGCCGAGGAACTGGACGACGAAGGCATCGAGTTCTACCGCCTGCCCAACGCCGGGCGCCGCGACAGCTAAGACCCTCTAACTTTCCTCCACATAATCGATCTGGTCGGCGGGGACATGGCGCCAGGTGGAATCCTGCGCGCGTTCTTCCAGATAATGCGCGCCCATGCTGACACTGCGCGGCGTCAACAGGAACATCCGCGTGGTTTGCCAATCAAACCCCAGGTCCAGAATGATCGCCGCGCCGACGCCGTCCAGATTCATGGGGATCGGCCGTCCGCCCCGGGCCTCGGTCAGCGCCACGCCGATGGCTTCCGCGAACCGGCAATAGCGTCCGTAGGTACCTTGCTGGCGCGCGACATCCAGCACTTTCGGGGCCCGGGGATCGGCGCCGTGCAGGGGAATGCCGAAGCCCGGCACCCGCCCGCCATGGACCTTGGCGTCATCAACGGTGCGCACGGCCCTGCGCCGAAGCTCGTCGTCTTCAATGTCGGCGCCGCCGCCGAAGTCGGCCAGCGCCTCGACCATCAATCTCGCCAGTTGTTCGCCCAACCCGCCCATGCGGTCGCCGAAGGCCAAAATGCCGCCGCCGACGGCGGCCTGGATGGAGGTCCCGTAGGACGCATAACACCGCGAGATCATCGACGGCGGCGCGATGCCGTGCTCGACCGACGCCACCAACAGGGCATCAACGACCCGCGCCTGGGCCGGTGTCGGCAGGTTGCCTTGCAGCATCAGGAACATCATTTCGGCAAAGCCGATTTTACCGATCAGGTCATCCAGGTCATGGCCGCGGACGATGACCCGGTCATCGTCATCGTTGCTGATGACCTGAGAAATGGACGTCTGCCATTCGCTCATGTTTCGGGTTGCCATGAAAATGCTCCTTAAAAATTGTCGATATTCATCCGTACCGGAGAATGCTAATCGGGAATGCCGGCCATTTTCAGGCCGCGAAGAAACCCGTCAAGGTTTCGATAAGCGGCGACGGGATAGCGTTGGAGAATGCCGGCAACGCTTGTATCCGGGGCCTGGTCAAGGATCTGGGCGGCGCTGATCGCCGCGCCATCCCCATCACCATTGAGGGCAAGCGCCGCCGTCAGCACATGGCGGGCGGGGAGATTGGCGCCGTGGGTTTCGATGGAACAACGCGCCCAATGGGCGGCTTGGGGGTAGTCCTGCAGCTGCAGATGGGCGTTCGCCAGCACGCCTTGGGCAACCCACATGGCAACTTCCAAGGGACTGAGCCGGGATGCCCGTTCGGCGGCCGCGATGGCGGCCTCCGGTTCGCCCATGATGCCGTGGACCATGCCGGAGGCGATCCAGCCGCGGGTTGAGTTGGCGTTGATGGTCAGCGATTGATCAATAAGCCGCCGGGCGCGCCGGTGGTCAGCGCCGACCAGGGCAAAGACCATCGCCACTTGCCACAAAATATACGGGTCCGTGGCATCGGCCTTGAGGGCGGCTTCGGCAAGGTCCAGACATTCGGCTTGTTCCGCGTCGT
>CAZQPC010000139.1:0-12045 GCA_964595005.1 uncultured Magnetovibrio sp. | reverse complement strand
ACCGCGGCCACCGCGTTGCCCTGCATTGTCCGCATGCGGAGATAGGCCGACGACGACGCCACCGCCGCGCGGTTCACTTCCTCGTCCCCGAGGCCAACGCTTGCGCATCGGTCCCGGCGGTGCTCCGTGCCCGCCAAAAAGCCGGCCCGGAGTTCTCTTCACAATGTAAAATAGCGTGCAACTGCCGGTCTTCCGCAGCGCATGATCGTAATATAGGCCGATATATAGGAAATATCAACCTATTTCAAGAAATAATTCAATATGATAGAATCTGAACCCAACCCCGCCCGTTTCAGCCCCAAATGCTATGAAAATTCACTCATTCAGTGTCTTTTCGTAGTCACGGAGCTGGATAGATCCCCGTGCAAGCTGTTCAAATTTGGGCAGGGACTGAAAGTCCGGAAACATTTTCGCGATAGCCTTTTTCAGTTGATCTATTTCAGCACTTTCTTCATCGGCAAGTGCTTCTGGGTTAATAGCAAAATACCAGATTTCATAAAAACTCATAGGTATTGAAAATTTTCGGTTCTCCTGTTTGTGCTTAAGCAACGTGCTGTACTCAAGCAATGCTAGGAAAATCATGTCATAGTTTCGGTTTTCTTCAAATTCGAACTGACCCTCTGGATCGTTATTGGCATGCTTAAAAAAATTTTGCGCGGCCCGAAGCATTTCCAGCCAATCCTTTTTGCCGCCAGGGTATGCATTGGCAATTTTTTCTGTCCAAGAATTTCCAATTCGCTTTTCTGCCAAGCCTTTGAAAACCACCGCAGCAGCGCCTGCCAATGTTTGGATAGAGACGACGTCACCTCCGTTAAACAACATCCGAATAGCGGTATCTAATTGCCGTACTGCAACTTGCTCTTTGGTAAACATCATCGCTTACAAAATCTCCGGTACCGCACCTAAATCTCAATTGGTGTACGGTAAATATCATGCCGGCCCTTCTTTGAGTATATTCCATTCAAGCCCGAGCAAACCTTAGACCCAATTTTCAATTATATCTGCATCGGCTATACACTCGGCCTGCTGAATGCCGCTTCTGGATAGTGCTCAAGGTTATTGGACGATCATTAGTTCGGCCGCGCTGAAGCGCTAAGGCAACACCTCTCTCGTCATTCCCGCGCACGCAAGAATGACGGTCGGCGTCATACTGATCTCGGCTAATCCCAGGCACCTCGAATGCGCTAATAATTTCCAAATAATCAGCAAGATCGAACATGCGGTGGACGGAATTCAGGTTCGACGCAAGCCGCCCGGTTTGTTCACCTCGGCCCCGCGCCCCGCCATCCCGGCCCCCGCAGGCACAACGCCTGCCCCAGCCCCATGATCGTCAGGCCGGCGGCGGCGGCGGCGAACAGGGTGTCAACTGGCCAGGCCAGGGACACGGCCAGGAGGCCGAAGCCGGCGACACACAGGAACCGGAAAATGGTGACGCTCACCGGCCAGGCCATGCGGCCGGTGCCCTGGCTGGCGAAATAGAGCGTCTGGCCGGCGCCGAACAGGCCGTAAAAGGGTGCGGCGATGGCCAGGTAGCTGAGCCCGAAGGCGTAGGCCTCGGGGTCCGACGTGAACAGATCGAGCCACAGATGCGGCATCAGCGCCATGACAATGCCGAGAACACCGGTGACCACCAGCGTCGCCCCGGCGCCGGTCCAAGCGAGTTGCCGGGCGCGGGCGTGCTGGCCGGCGCCGATATTCAGGCCCACGGCCGCCGTCAGCGCGCCGCCGACACCGAAGGCGATGGGCACCAGCATCACCTCAAGGCGCGCACCCAGGCCGTAGCCGGCCAACGCCGCCGTCCCGTAGCGGCCGACCAGACCGGTGATCACGGCGACGGTCATGGCCATGCACACGCTGTTGATCAGGCCGAGCGCGCCGACCCGCATGATCTCACCCACCGGCCGCCAGGCGAACGGGTGTGGACGCAGGCGTACCCGCGCCCGGCCACGCAGCAGGTACTGGGCCATATAAAGTGCCGAGCCGCCCTGCGCGATGACCAGGGCCGCCCCCGTGCCGGCAAGCCCCATGGCCGGCAAGCCGAACCAACCGAGCGTCAAGGCGCCCGAAAGGCCGATCTGAGAGAGGCTTGCCGTGGTGATGGCGCGGGCCGGCGTTGCCGTGTCACCGGTGCCGCGGATGATTGCCGAGAAGCAAAACGCGAAGGACACGCTGACGGCGCCGCCGAAGGTGATCCGGGCATAGGCGACGGCGCCCTCAAGGGCCGTGCCCTGGCCGCCCAAAAGCTGGAAGATCGGCCGCGCATAGAGGCCGAACACAACAACGAATACCGCCGCCAAAGAGACCGCCACCAACACCGCGTGCCAGGCAATGGCTTCGGCCCGGTCCCTGTCGCCGCCGCCCAGCGCCCGGGCCACAGCCGAGGTGATGGCGCCGCCGATGGCGCCGCCGGCGGTCATGTACATGAGCGTCAGGAACGGAAAGACCAGCGCCAGGCCGGCCAGCGCCGCCGTGCCCAATTGGCCGACGTACCAGGCGTCGGCGAAGGTTATCCCCGTCCAGGCGGCGATGGCGAGGACATTCGGCGCCGCCAAATGCCACAGCAAAGGCCCGACGGGGGCGTCCAGAATGCGTTGTGTTTCCGGAGCGTGGGCGGCCGGCAAAGCTCAAGTCCTTGAAACGGGCGGCCGCGGGGGCGGCTCAGGTCCCGCTGAACGTCGGCGGGCGTTTTTCCATGAATGCCGCGACGCCCTCGACGCCGTCGGCGCTGGCGTTGATTTCCTCGACCTGCACGCGGGCGATGGCGGCTTGCTCCGTCGGACCCTTCGGCAAGGCTTCGGCGCTGAAGCGTTTCAGCATGCGCGACGGCAGCGGCGCCTGGGCGGCGATGCCCTTGGCGTAATCCATGGCCGCCTCAAGAACTTGATCGGCCGGCGTCAGCTTGTTGACGTAGCCGACGTCATAGGCGCGCTGCGCCGTAATCGCCTCACCGGTCAGCAGCAGTTCCATGGCGATCTTGTGGGGGATGCGGGTCGCCAGGTTCGAGATCAAGCCGCCGGAAAAGCCGATCTTCACTTCCGGGTAGCTGAACATGGCGTCCTCGGCGGCGACCATCAAATCGCACATGGTGGTCAGCACCATGCCGCCGCCGACGCACCAGCCCTGGACGGCGGCGACGACGGGCTTGTCCACGGGCACCCCGATGGAGGGGATGGCCCGGTAGAGGTCATGCGGGATCGCTTTCAGATCGGCGCCGGCAGAAAAGGCCCGGCCATTGCCGGCCAGCACCGCGACCCGGTCTTCATCCGCCGCCATGAACCGTTTCCAGGCATGGTGCAGTTGATCGACGATTTCCGAATCCAGCCGGTTCATGCGGTCCGGCTTGTTCATGGTGATGACGGCGACTTGTTCTTGGCTTTCGTAAGTGACGGCGTCGCTCATGGTCTTACTCCCTATCGGATTTACATGTCCGCGTCATGCCAGACGGCGCGGGCATCGACGGCCAAGGCCCCCTGCACCTGCGCCCGGACGATGACCGGGTTGATGTCCAATTCGCCCAGGCGCGGCCCCAGGTGATCGGCCAGCAGGCTGACACGGTGAACGATATCGGCGAGGGCGTCCACATCCGCCTTGGCGCGGCCGCGCGCGCCGTCGAACAGCGGGAAGGTCTGCAGGCCCTCGATCATCTGCCGTGCCTTGGCCCGGCTGACCGGTGCCGCCGCCAGTTTGACGTCCTTCAAAACCTCGACGAACACACCGCCGGCGCCGACCAGCACACCGGGCCCATGCTGCGGGTCCCAGCTGGCGCCGACGAAGGCCTCGGCAACGCCGCCGGTTGCCATTTCAGTGACCAGGCAGCCCTGGAAGTCGGCGTCCGGCGCGTTCTCGGCAATGGCGGTCTCAATATCTGCGTAAGCACTGCGCACGGCGGCCACGTCTGTGAGGTTCAGTTTCACGGCGCCGGCGTCGGATTTATGGATCAGGCCTCGGGCAACACCCTTCAGGACCACCGGAAAACCGACATCGCGGGCCGCGGTCACCGCCGCATCGGCGCCCGCGGCCATCAATTCCCTGGTCACCGGCACGCCGGCGGCGGCCAGCAGGCTTTTGGCTTCCGGCTCGGTCAGCAAACCGGCGGACAGATGGCCGGCGGCGGTATCCACAGCGCCGGTATCAAGCGCCGCATCGCCGCCGTCATCGGCGGCTTCCTGCAGGCGCTTGTAGGCCATCAGGGCTTCCAGCACCCGGTAGCAATCATCAAGGGACGCATAGACGGGATAGCCGGTCGCCAACGCTTCGGCCTCCACATGATCGCGGACCATGGTGCCCGCCTTGTTGCAGAGCAGCGCCGGCACGCCCTTTTCCGTGCCGATGCGGCGCATGGCCGCCGACAGGGATTCCATGCCCGGCTGTGGTGTCATGATCATCAGCAGGGCGCCGACGTCCGGATCATCGGCAAAGGCGTTCAGGGTCTCGCTCATGACGTCGGGATCGAAGGCCCGGAAATAGGCGCCGAAATCGACATTCGCCGTCTCCTTTTTGATGGGCAGATGTTCGGCCAGGTGCCGGATCGCCGGCGCGCTGATCCGGGCCGCGTGGAAGGAGCTTTCATCGATGGCATCGGCGGCCAGGGCCGCGGCGCCGCCGGACCCGGAGGCGACGGCCACCCCGCCGGCCTTCGGCGCGCCCCAGCGGGCCAGGGCGTCGGCGCAGAAGACGGCCGTGTCCGGCTGGTCTGTAACGACGATGCCCAGTGATTCACATAGCGCCGCAAAGGCTTCGTACGATCCCGTCAGGCTGGCCGTGTGGGAATTCGCCATGGCAGCGCCGGCATCCGTTCGCCCGGCCTTCACGGCGACCACGGGCTTGCCCTTTTCGCGGGCCCGCTTTGCCGCCGCCTTGAAGCGTTCGAAATCCTTCAGGCCTTCCACGTAGAGCAGGATGGCGTCCGTGTCCGGATCATCGACCAGATATTCAAAGCCGTCGGAAAGTTCCAGATCGGCCTGGTTGCCCAGCGTGATCGCAGACGAAAACCCGATCCCCGCATCGTGGGCGCGGATGAACATGGCGGTCTGCAGGGCGCCCGACTGGCTGGCGACGCCGACCCGGCCAGGGCGCAATTTCTCGACGCTCATGGTCACCGACGGCGACAGGCAGACCCCGGCCGGATTGTTGAAGGCACCCAGGCAGTTGGGGCCGAGGATACGCATGCCGGCGGCGCGCGCCATGGCGACGGCTTCGTCTTGCAGCTTGGCGCCGTCCTCGCCGGTTTCCGCCAGCTGACCGGTGATGACGATGGCGACCTTGACGCCGGCCGTGATGCAGCCCTCCAGCGCCGCGATCAAGCCCTTCGCCGGGACCGCCACGGCGGCCACATCGGGGGGCGCGGGAACGGCACTGATGTCCGCATAGGCCTTGTGGCCGAGGATGGTGTCGCGCTTCGGATTGATGGGATAGACCGTGCCCTCAAAACCATGGTGCAGCAGGTTATAGATCAGCCGCCCGCCGAACTTGCCGCGGTCCTCCGAGGCGCCGATGACGGCGACGGAGTCCGCATGCAGCAAGCGGTGCATGGCGGTCGGCTCATTCCCTGGTTCGTTCAACGGCATGGCCGCGTCTCCCATCGGTCAACTTTCTGCGCTGAGGGCTGGTGTTGTAGCCTACGTGGCCTGGAGATCAACGGCTAATGAAACAAGATTTCAAGGGTTGAAAGAGCGGGTGATGTGCGGTGCGCCATACGCCGGGGCAAGGTTTGGGGATGGCTGGGTTGGCCGGACCGATATGTCGTTCAGCCGCGCGCCTGCAGCCGCATGCTGCGACAGGCTCAGCATGAGGAATTCTATGAATTCCCGTTTCAGTCAACTTTCCCGCTCGCACAACCTTATCCTGAACTTGTCGAAGGAAGGGTTGCCGGCACGTCATTCGCCCCTGAAATCCGGCACCCGCCGTTCCGACATGGCATTGACCCCTTCCTTGAAATCCGCCGTCGCCTTCAGGCGGCTTTGGATCTCCAGTTCCCGCGCCGTCGCGGCGCGCACCCGGTCGGCCAGCCCGCGGCGCACGGTGGCCCGCGTCTCGATCACGCCGAGCGGCGAATTCTCGGCGATCTCGGCGGCCAGGGCATGTGCCGCGCCGCGCACCTCTTCCTTCGCCACCAGCAGGTCGGCAAGCCCCATGGCATAGGCTTCGTCGCCCTTGAAGCGGCGGCTGGTATAGAACATCAGATTGGCCTTCTGCTGACCGATAATGGCCGGCAGGGTCTCGGTCAGGCCGAACCCCGGATGGAAGCCCAGGCGGGTGAAGTTGGCGGCGAAGCGCGCTTCGGTGCAGGTGACGCGGAAGTCCGGGACCATGGCAAGACCCAGGCCGCCGCCGATCGCCGGGCCCTCGATGGCGCCGATGATGGGCTTTTCGCAATCGAACAGGCGCGCCGCCTCCATGTAGAGATGCCGGGTGCGCTCCTCGTCCGTTTGGGTCTTCATCTGGCCGTTCTCGTCCAGGTCCTTGCCGGAGCCGAAATTGGCGCCGGCGCAAAACGCCTTGCCCTCGGCGCACAGCACACTGGCGCGACAGGACTTGTCCTTGTCCAGGGCCGACAGGGCGTCGGCAATCTGGTTGATCAGCGAGAGATCGAAGAAGTTATGGGGCGGGCGCTGGATTTCGATGGTGGCGACGTGGTCCGCCAGGGTGACGCCGATGTCGTCGTAGGTACCGTAGCTGCTCATGGTTTTCTCCGCTTGATGATCAGGGCGTCGAGGACGGTGGCGCCCTCGCCCGCCGGATGGACCCGAATGGGGTTGAGGTCGATCTCGTCGATCCCGGCGTCATGGTCGGCCGCGAAGGCCGACAGGCCGGTGATGATTGCAATCAAGGCGTCGATATCCGCCTTCGGCCCGCCCCGCGCGCCCTCAAGTATGGGCGCGCCCTGCAACTGGCCGATCATTTGCCGGGCCGCCGCCGCATCGACGGGCACCGGCGCGAACACCGCGTCGTCCAGAACCTCGACGAAGATACCGCCGAGGCCGACCATCATCATCAGGCCGAATTGATCATCGCGATGCACGCCGACAATCACCTCCACGCCCGCGCCGGCCAGGGGTTGCACCAAGACGCCGTGGATGTCGGCGTCCGGGGCATGGGCGCAGGCCGCGGCGACGATGGCGTCAAACGCTTCGGCGACGGCCGGACCGCCCTGCACCCCGACCGCGACGCCGCCGGCCTCGGTCTTGTGGGGGATGTCGGGCGACTGAACTTTCAGCACCACCGCGCCGTCGATCGCCGCCGCCGCTGCCACGGCTTCCTCGGTCGAGGTCGCCAGAACCGAAGATTCGCCGCCGATGCCGTAGGCCGCCAGGGCGCCGCGGGCCTGATATTCGCAGAGCACCGGGCCGGCCGCCGCCAGGGCCGCCGCCACCGTCTCATACCGGCCGTCGTCCGGCCGCGCGGCGACCGCGACAGGCTTCAGGTAGGTCTCCCGAAACGCCCGGTAATCCGCCATCTCCGCCGCCGTCGCCGCGCAGTTGCGCATGTTCTCGAACAAGGGAAAGCCGGCTTGGCTGAGCAGTTCGCGCACGTCGGGATGTGGCAGCGTATAGGCCCAGAGGAAAATCGGCTTCTGCATCTCGGCGCCGACCCGCAAGAGCTTGTCGCGCTCGCGCCGCCAGCCCGTGGGATTGCGCGCCGAGGCGACGGCCAGAACCATGTCGATCCCGGGCGAAGCGGCGATCATCTCGCACATTTCGGCATAGCCCTTTTCGCGGATGATCTGGGCCGTTCCGTCCACCGGGTTCTGCGACGTGCCATAGGCCGGCAGCAGCGGATCGATCTTCGCCCGGGTTGCGGCATCCAATTCGGGCACCGTCAGCCCAGCATCGGCGCAAGCATCGGCCAACCAACCTCCGCCGCCGCCCGATGCGGTAAAGATGCCGGCCCGCTTGCCCGCCGGCAGGCGCCGGCCATGAAAGGAAAAACCCATGGCCAGATCGACCATCTGGTCCTGATCGAACCCTTCAATGATCCCGTAACGGCGGAACATGGCGCGGTAGGCATCGTAGGCGCCGGCCAGGGCCGCCGTGTGCGACGCGGCGGCCCGCGCACCGGCGTCGGTGCGCCCGATCTTGGTGACGATCAGCGGCTTGCCGGCGCGCACGGCCTTTTCCGCCACGGTTGCCAACAGACCGGGCGTTTTGACGTCCTCCATGAACATCATGATGACGCCCGTGTTGGCGTCGTCGATCAGGTAGTCGACCACCTGAAGGCTTTCCAGCGCCGCCTCGTTGCCGGTGGTGACGATGTGGCTGAACGGCAGTTCCCTCGGCCGGCCCCGGTCGAAGAAGGAAAAGCCGCCGCCGCCGCTTTGCGCGACCACGGCGATATGGCCCCCCCGGTCATCACTGCGCCAAGGCGGCACCAGGGGTGCGCCGTCCAACTCCATGGTCGGCGAAAAGGTCGCGCAGAGCTTCGCCGCCGTGTTGGTCAGCCCTTCGGCGTTCGGCCCCGCCAGAACCATGCCGTAGTGCGCGGCGATGCGGCAAATCTCCGCCTGCATGTCACCGCCGTCGCCGCCCGGTTCCTCGGCGAAGCCTGAGGTGATGATCATCACCGCCTTGACGCCCGCTTCGCCGCAGCGGGTCAATTCCTCGGCAACAGCGTCGGCGGGAATGATCAGGATCGCCAGCTCCACCGGTTCCGGGCAATCGGTGACGGAGGGGTAGGCACGCAGCCCCTGCACCGTGTCACGAGACCGGCTGACCGGAAACAGCCGCCCGGTGAAGTCGTGCCGGCGCATGATGTTGAGAATGCGGCCGCGAATGATTTCGGGGTCATCCGACGCCCCCACCAGGGCCACGCTTTTCGGCCAAAGCAGCGCGCTCAGGTCCATCAGCGCAGGCCGAGCCCCCGGGCAATGATGCCGCGCAAGATCTCCGTGGTACCGCCCTGGATGGTCAGCTTCGGCGCGATCTGCAGGGCGAAGGGCAGCAAGGCGTCGAAGGCCGCCCGGTCTTCGGCGGTCCCCGCTGCGAAAGCACTCAAGTCCCGCGCCCGGGACGGCAGGGCCTGTTGCCAGAGCGTCCCCAAATCCTTGACGATAGAGCCCTCAAGCACGGGCTCCTTGCCCGCCTGCAGCATGCCGTTGACGGACACTG
Organism: uncultured Magnetovibrio sp.; assembly: GCA_964595005.1. GTDB lineage: Bacteria > Pseudomonadota > Alphaproteobacteria > Rhodospirillales > Casp-alpha2 > UBA3470. The sequence continues at coordinate 2,941 of CAZQPC010000139.1, read as the reverse complement.
ACATGCGCCGCAGCGTGTGCAATTGCGCCACCAGCCGGCCCAGCCCTTCGGCTTCCCGTCGGTCGGGCTCGGGCCCGAGCGCGCGGGTCAGTTCCTGCAAGATAAAGAACGTCTCCAGGAACCGTTCCGGGCCACTGCGCTCATAGGCCAGTTCACTGGTCGCCTGCTTCCAGGCCCCATCGACCTCCCCCAGCACGTGATCGGCGGGGACGGCGCAGTCGGTGAACACGACTTCGTTGAAATCCTTGCCGCCGGCCATGTTGCCGATGGGATTGACGGATATGCCGGGCGATTTCATGTCGATGAGGAACTGCGTCAGGCCGTGGCGGCGGTTGTCATCGGCCGGTGGCGACGTGCGGAACAGGCCGATCATGTAATCCGCGTTCTGGGCGTTGGTGGTCCAGATCTTGGCGCCGTTGAGAACGTATCCCGCATCGGTCTTCGCCGCCTTGGCATTGGCGGCGAACAGGTCCGAGCCCGAATTGGGCTCGCTCATGCCGATGCAGAAACAGCACTCCCCCCTAGTGATGCGCGGCAGAATATCGGCCTTGATGTCTTCGGACGCGTACTTCAGCAGCACCGGCCCGCTCTGCCGGTCGGCGGTAAAGTGGCCCCGCACCGGCGCGCTGACGGCGCGAAACTCCTCGGTCACCACATAGCGTTCCAGGAAACTCCGTTCCTGGCCACCGTATTGCTTCGGCCAGGTCATGCCGATCCAGCCCTTGGCCCCGACGCGGCGGCTGAAATCGCGGTCAAAGCCGTCGCGCATGGGCGCCGTCTTCGGATCGAACCGCCCGGCGGCGGTTTCCTCGGCCAGGAATTCCCGCACTTCGCCGCGCAGGGCCTCGGCCTCCGGCGGCAGGCGGATCGGATCGAAATGGATGGCGCCGCTCATCGGGACGCCACCAGGGGCCACAACTGATCGGCACCATTGGCGGCCACCATGGCACCCAGGCCCGCCGCCCATTCCGCTTCCGAGCCGAAATCATCGCGCCAGGCAAACAAGCGCTGGGTATAGCGGTGCAAAACGTGTTCGTCGGTGAAGCCCATGGCGCCGTGCACCTGGTGGGCGATGGCCGCGCCGACGCCGGCCGCCTCGCCGGTGCGGATTTTCGCCGCCGCCACTTCCAGGAAGACGGCGCTGTCGAAGGTTTCCGCGTGTTGAATGGTATCGGCGGCGGAACCGGCCGCCGCCGCCGCCGCCGCCGCCTCGCCGGCCAACCGGGCCAGATTCTGCTGCACCGCCTGGAACTTGGCGATGGGCCGGCCGAAGGCCATGCGCTCCTTGGCATATTCGACGGAGAGATCGAGCACCGCCTGCAGGGCGCCGGCCATCTGCTGGGCGCGCACCGCCGCCCCCATCAGCATCACATCCTCGGCGCCCAGCGTATTGGGCACGGCGCCGGACGACGCGACGCCCGCATCAGTAAAGGTCACGGTGGCGAGGCCGTCTCCGGCCATGCCGGGGCCGCCGGCGATGTCGCATCCCGCCAAGGCGACGCACACCACTTGGCGCCCGTCGTCACTGTCGGCGACCAAGCTCAGATGATCGGCCACATGGGCGAACGGCACGCCGCGCACGGCGCCGCTGAGCTTTCCGGCGCGCACCGACGGCGCCCTATCACCGCTGCCGAGCGCGATGGTCATGGGCCCCAAGGGCGCCGAAATGCCGGCTTTCGCCAACAGCCATCCGGCCAGCAGGGTTTCCGCCAGGGGCACGGCGACGGCATGCGCGCCGGCGACCCGCAGAATGTCGAAGCCGTCCGACATCTCGACATCCGCCCCGCCCTGCTCTTCCGGCACCCAGGCCAGGGTCAGGCTGGAGTCCTCCAAGGCCTGCCAAAGCGGCGCTTTCCACGCGCCGACCGGGTCGGCGATGATCGCTTGCGGGTCCGCCAACTCGCGGAAAATCCGGTCCGTGGTGTCGATGATGATGGTGTCGGGCTCACTCATGGCCCCACGATACCCCGCGCGCCCAGGGGGCTAAACATCAACTTGTTTCAAAACTTTTTGGGATGGGCAAACGGTCTTGAGGAACGCGTAGCGGTGCGAATAGATACCGGCGACACAACCACACCCGTCATCACCGGGCTTGACCCAGTGATCCACGACTTCAAGGCACGGCATTGGCGCCAAGACGTGGATACCCGGGTCAAGCCCGGGCATGACGGTTGGCATAATCGCGAAGCCGGAAAAAATTTCTGGTCAAGCATAGGGCAGTTTGTAGTGAGAAATGGAACAAAAATGCTTTCAAGCTCAAGCACTAGAATATTTGCGAAATCGTTTTAGTCGGAAATATTCGAATGCAACGACAATAGTTATCAGTCCGAAAGTGAACGAGGTCGAAATACAGAATCCAAAGCCCAAAAACCAAAAAGCATCGGCGCCAGAGGTTTCCGTTATTGGCCATTCGAACAAGTTCAATACTAGTGACGATAGGATTGCAAATACGGCAGATACAATCAGTCCAAACAGTATCCGTTTCCTTACATTGCTTTCGGAGTACCCCACCAGCCTTTGTGCCAGCAATCTTTCTCGCGGGAACGGTTTTGACGCCGGTTCCGCACCAATTTCATTGAGAAACCTAGCCATCGAAATTCCAATATTGGTCTGGCTCGATAGATTGGCAGCAACAATCATTATTGGCGCGAATCCAAACGCAAAGGCGATCAGTCCAATGGCAAATAGATAGTCCAATACGGTTTTAACTTCCGTCGTCACATAAAAAAACGGACCATACGCAGTTGTAATGCCGGCCACGATCGGAACAGTGACAAAGGCTGCAATCCACCATTTACCAAGCAATGGCGACTTTGGAACATACTGTTCCACCCACCTCCGCAGCTCATCCATCTGATTAGGCGAAAGTGTGTATGCTGAGTGCCAGTATGTGAATGGGTTTACCGGGTATCTAAGCGCGACGAGGAATTCTCCAGAATCC